>JACXUG010000036.1 GCA_014764065.1 Campylobacterales bacterium | reverse complement strand
GGTCCATCCGCAACGACAGCAACAGCACCGTCGACTTCCCCGTCGTTCCCGACGGCTGCACGGACATCATTCGCGTCACTGACCCGGAACGAAACGACCTGCTGCTCATCGGGCCGATGCAAGAAGGCATCATCGTCACGATTGCGCCGGGGGACGCTTTTTTCGGCATCCGCTTCCGGCCCGGCACCCTCGCGGCGCTGATCGAACCCGGTATGCACCGTTTGACGGACAAAGCTCTGCCCCTGCGCGGGGTTTCCGAAAAGCTTTATAACATCCTGGCCTTTTTGCTGGAAGAGAGCACACCGGACACCGGAAGGCTGAACCGGCTTTTCGAGACCGCTTTTTCTAACGTACAGCCCGATGACGCCGTGCAACGTGCCGCCGCCGTGATCCGGGAAAAAAACGGCGATATCGGCGTCACAGCGATCGCCTCGCTGCTGGGCATCAGCAGCAGGCAGCTTGAACGCCGTTTCCGTAACGCGATGGGCTACTCCCCGAAAACCTTTGCCCGCATTATCCGTTTCTTTACCGCCCACAAGCAGCTCTGCGAACAGGGAACCGCCGGGCTCAGTTCGGTCGCCTTTGATCACGGCTACTGAGACCGGGCCCATTTCAACCGTGAGTTCAAATCCTTCACCCTTCTCACACCGACAGATAAAAAGATGTCGATTTTTTACAATACAATCCCCTGAATATCCGTTACAATAATGGTAATTCGCTATCAGGAGTCTCTTATGAAAAAAGTAACCCCGAACCTGGCCGTCCGGGATATTGCGTTTACGGTCGCCTTCTACACTGAAGTCCTCGGTTTCACCCTCAACATGGCCGTGCCCGAAACACAGGACGGCATCGACACCTCCATCGACGAAACGAAACGCTATGTCTACGCGATGGTGTCACAGGGGGAGGCCGCGGTGATGTTTCAGCACATCGAGAGCCTAAACGAAGATATCGGCCCCCATTTCAAGACGCCGACAGGGATGAGCGGTACGCTCTATTTCGAGAGCGATGACGCGGAAAGCTATTATGAAACCGTGAAGGAACGCGCCGAGATCCTCAAACCGCTGGGAACGGCCTGGTACGGCATGAAGGAGTTCTATCTCCGCGACTGTAACGGGTACATCCTGGGGTTTGCCTCTGCAGCTTCTTGAAAAAGAGGCCTAGCACTCCCCGGTTTTAAGGCAGCGCAGCGCGCGCTCCACGTCATCCTGCCGCATCAGCGATTCGCCGACGAGGAAGGCGTCGACGCCTGCTTTGCCGAGGTCTTCGAGCTGGCCGTGCTCGTAGATGCCGCTCTCGGCCACGATGATCTTGTTGTTTGGGATGAGCGGGATAAGCTTGTAGCTCAACTCCATATCCATCTCGAAGGTCTCAAGATTGCGGTGGTTGATGCCGATGATGTCGGCCCCGGCGAAGATCGCCTTGGTGAGGTCGCTTTTGTCATGGATCTCGACCAGGGCTTCCATCCCGAGGTGGCGGGTATAGTCGAGCAGCTCCTTGAGCTCTTTGCGCGAGAGCGCCTTGGCGATGAGCAGGACGAAATCCGCGCCGTAGACGAGGGCTTCGACCAGCTGGTACTTGCTGACGATAAAGTCCTTGCGCAGGAGCGGGATGCTTGCGTAACGGCGGATCTGCGCGAGGTAGTCCAGGCTCCCCTGGAAATAGTGCGGTTCGGTGAGGATGGAGATGGTGTTCGCACCCCCGCGCTCATAGGCCTGCGCAATGGCAACCGGGTCGAAGTCTTCACGGATCACGCCTTTTGACGGGCTCGCTTTTTTCACTTCGGAGATGATGCGGTACGGTTCTTCCTCCGTCGCTTTGAGGTGCGGGATGACCGGGCGCGGCGCACGGGCATTGAAGGCGAGGGAGCGCCCCAGCCAATCCATGCTGTACTCCTTTTCGCGGCGGGCGAGGTCCTCTTTGGTCTTCGCGATAATCTCATCCAGAATCATTACTTTCCTTGTGTTGTTTTACGTTGGCGTTTCATGCACTCGGCAATGGCTTTGACATGCTTTTCGAGTTCGGGGTCCGTCTCGCCGCCCATCGCTTTGAGCGCTTTTTTCATCGTTGCGTCGGCTTCGCTGCAGCGGCCGAGTTTGTAATACCCCCAGGCGAGCGAATCGAGGTAGAAGGGCGATGCAGGCTCCTGCTGCAGCGCCGCTTTGACATAGTTGATCCCCTCTTCCGGGTCTACGTCGTTGTCGATCAGCAGGTAGCCCAGGTAGTTCAGCATCAGGGCATCTTTTTCGCTTTTGACGGCCCTCTTCAGCTTCTCGACGGTCTCGGCCACCAGTTGCGGATCGCGTTTGTCCTCCGCCCCTTCAAAGGCGAAAATCGCACTCTGCCCCAGGTAGCTTGCATCGCCGTTCTCTTTATAGAGGCTTTCGGCCAGTTCGGAAGCCGCAGCGTACTCTTTGGCGTTGATATAGAGCTTGAGCAGCAGGGAGTCGTCCGTATGGTGCTGCTCGAGGAAGTGTTTCAGCGGAACCATATCGTTTTGATAGCTATAGATGCGGACGATGGCATCGGCTACGTCTTTGGAAGGGTGGTTGCTGTAAAGGCGCAGGTAGGTGCCCAGCATCCCCTCTATATTGTTCTGCTCGCTGTAGAGCCCGGCCAGCCGTTTGCAGATGCGTTCCGAGCAGCCGTTAAGGCGGATATGCGTCTCAAGATGGGCGATGGCGTCTTTTTGGCGGTCGAGGTTGACGTAAAGGATGACGGCCATCCGGTCGAGGACCATTTCGTCATAATCGATGTCGTAGGCACTCTCCAGGTAACGCAGCGCCGTGTTGTACTGCTTCTGCTGGGCGTAGATCTCGGAGACGCCGATGTAATCCTGCTTTGCCTTCGTCTGCTCCAGCAGTGCCAGGGCGGCAACTTCGGCTGCTTTCATCTCCCCCTTGCCGATCAGGGCGCGGATGCGGTAGCGCTCCACCTGGGCATCGAACCCCTCCTGTTCCCGGAACGATGCGGCATTTTCCAGCACGTCGTCGTACTGTTTTGCATGCAGCAGGTTTTCAAAGAAGTGGTCACGGTAGGGGATGCGCGGCGCTTTCTCATACAAGACCGCGTAAAGCTGAGCCGCCGTCGCGTACTGCCCGTGCGCCTCCGCATCAAGGGCAAAAAGGGTGTAGGCATCCTCTTCGTCGAAGGCCTTCGTCTGCGGCGAGAGCGTCGACTCTTTCAGGCTGCATCCGGTGAGGAGCAGCAGCAGGGTTCCGGTCAGAAGGGCCGACTTAAACATCGACGATCCCCGGGCACTCCCGCTTGAGCTCATCGACGCGGGTCTTGTAATACTCCCAGAAGGGGAAGGTACGGCACTGGACGGGGCGGGCCGTGTAGACGCCGCAGCCGTTCGTTTCACGGTCGAAAAAGATGCAGTCGTGCGACAGGCCGACGATCTTCTCTTTGAGCGAGAGCTTGTAGCCCCGTTTTTCGAGGTAGGTGCGGCGAAAGTCCGCCTCCTCCATCGACAGCGCACCCGCCAGTGCCCGGATCTCGTCGGGGGAGACGAAGATATTGCCGCTTTCGCCGGTACAGCAGCGCCCGCCGCACCCGGCGCAGGCGGAAGGGTCGAACGCGTAAGGGTAGCCGTCTTCTCTTATCATAGGGTGCATTTTATACTGTGCGTCCTTGCATCGCGGTAGACCTGCAGGCTCTTGGCGGAAAACTCATCTTCGTCAAAGGCGAAAATGGGTGGCCGGACGCGCAGGAGCGAACGGGAGTTTTTCCGGGCGTGCAGCATCACCAGGGTCGCGTTGCGATCCGGTTTCGAATGAACGAATTGTACATCAACCACTCTTAATTTGGCGCGTTCGCAGGCGGTGCAGAGGTGGGTAAACTGCTGGGGGTCGTAACAGAGCATCAGGTGCCCCTGTGGCCGCAGGAGCTTCGCGGCATGGGAGATGAAGGCGTCGATGGGGAGGTGCAGGTTGTAGCGCGCCGTGTGCAGCATCTCATTCTCCGAGCGCGATGCCCCCTCGTGGTAGAAGGGGGGATTGGAGACGATGTAGTCGAACCCCACGGAATCTTTGAACGCGAGAAAATCCGTGTGATGGACCCGGTAGTCGATCCCGTTCACTTCCGCGTTCTTCGTGGCGTACTGCACGAAAGCGTCCTGCTTCTCCACCGCCTCGAGCCGCACTTTCGGATGGTCGCGCGCCACCAGCAGCCCGACAACGCCGCAACCGGCCCCCACGTCGAGCATGCGCCCCCGCGGCGCGAAAGAGGAGATGAAGTCGTACAGGAAGATCGAGTCACTGTTGTAGCAGTACCCCTCCTGCGGCTGGTAAAGCAGCATCGAACGCCTTTTGATTTATAATTCCGTCATTATACAGTGCCGCGGCGCTCTCGCCCAAAAGAAAGGATTCGCATGATCATCATCCCCGCCCGTCTGGCTTCGACCCGTTTCCCGCAAAAAGTCCTGGCGGATATCGGCGGCCTGCCAATGGTCGTCCGCACGGCACGGCAGGTCGCGCACCTCGACAATGTCGTCGTCGCCGCGGACGACGAAAGCATCATCGAGGTCTGCAGAGCCCATGATGTGAAGGCGATGCTCACCTCGACAACGCACAAAAGCGGGACCGACCGCATCAACGAATGCGCCCAGCTGCTCGACATCCCCGACGACGAACTCGTCATCAATATCCAGGCCGACGAGCCCTTTATCGAGCCGGAGATCCCGACCCTGCTGATCGACCGTCTGGGTGCCCTCAAGGCCGCGGGGCGTACTTTTATCATGGGGAGCTGCTACAGCGCCGTCAACGCCGAAGCCGCCGCCGACCCGAACCTCGTCAAGGTTGTCGTGAACGCGAAGCATGACGCCATCTACTTCTCCCGCGCCAAGATCCCCTACAACCGCGGCGGCGGGGCGACCTACTTCGGCCATATCGGCATCTACGGCTTTACGAAGCAGAGCCTGCACGACTTCTGCGCACTCGACGACGCCCCCGTCGAAGATATCGAAAAGCTCGAACAGCTCCGCGCGATTCACCACGGGCTGCCTATCAGCATGGTCAAAGTCACATCGACGGGCTTCGGGATCGACACCCCGGAGGACCTGGCACGGGCCAAAGAGATCTTCGGAGTCCAGTAGGGCATATCCGTTACAGGCCAACTGCACTGAAGCATCTTCGTATGCATGCCAGCTTACGCGACAGGCCTATACGATTGATGGATCGAGCACATAGACGTAAAAGTATGGGTATTTAAAGGGAAGAAAAAGCATTTCCGGCCGAGGCCGGAAATTAGAAGAAAGTTAGATGTTGTCGCGGATACCGAGATCGTCGACGAGTTTGTCGTATGCAGGGCGGTTTGTGCGCTTGAAGTAACGCATCAGACGGCGGCGCTGACCGACGAGTTTAAGCAGACCGAGGCGTGACTCGTGGTCTTTCTTGAAAGTTTTGAGGTGTTCAGTCAGTTCAGCGATACGTGTGCTAAGCAGTGCAATCTGCACTTCTGAAGAACCGGTATCGTTTTCGTTACGTCCGAATTTTTTAACAATCTCTTGTTTTTTCGCCGCATCCAAAGCCATGATAGCCTCCTGAGGGTATAATAAATTTTTCGTTCACAATTGAACAAGGGCGAAATTATAGCGAATGTTTCCTGTTTTGGCAATCCTCCCGGACAGCTCGAAGCCGCTTTTTACTAAACCCCTCGCCTATAGTCGATTTTTTTGAGCTACGCTTTAGGGCAATCAGATATAATTTCTCTTAATTAAATCAGATCTCGTGTACCTTGGGATCGGAAAGTGACACCATGCTCATTACCCGTGCCAGCGAATACGCCCTGCTCTCGCTCATCGTCCTGTCCAAGGCCGAGAAGCCCCTCGACGCCAACGCCCTCTCCCGGGATCTCGACATCTCCAAGAGCTTTCTCGCAAAGATCCTGCAGTCGATGGCACGCAAAGGCATCCTCAACTCCTTCAAGGGCGCCAACGGCGGATTTGCCCTGGCGAAGGATATACACGATATTACCATCAGGGATATCACCTGCGCCGCCGAGGGAAAAAACCCCTCGGTCTTCGACTGCTCCAAGTCCCAGAAAGACTGCCCTTCCGACAAGGCGTCCACCTGCCAGATCTGGCCTGTCGTCAACCGCCTTCAGGGCAAGATCGACACCTTCCTGGAGGGGTTGACCCTCGCCGATCTGATCGAACAGTAACCAATAGAAAGGCCATTGTGACCATTTACCACCTCTCCCATATCGACCTCGACGGCTACAGCTGCCAGCTTGTCATGCAGCATACGCCCCATGCCATGCATTTTTACAACGCCAACTACGGCGAAGAGGTCCCCGAACGCCTGCGCCAGATCGTCGAGGCGCTCGAACACGAACGCGAAGCGATGATCCTCGTCACCGACCTGAACCTGACCCCCGACGAGTCCAGCTGGCTCGACGGCGAAGTGAAACGGTTCAACGAAGCGGGCAAAAAGATCACCTTGCAACTGCTCGACCACCATGGCAGCGGCAAAGAGAGTGCGGCACGCTACAACTGGTACCTGCTCGATACCGACCGCAGCGCCACGAAGATCACCTATGAATTCGCCAAAGAACAGGGGTGGCTGCAGGAGGAGCCCGCGTGGATGGAGGCCTATGTCGCCGTCGTCAACGCCGTCGACCTCTGGCTGCAGCATGAAGCGGAGAACTTCGAATACGGAAAGGTCCTCATGCGCCTCGTCAGCGAAACCCGCGAACTGGGCCGGACCCTCTTCGCCGAGCAGGACCGCGCCTACAAGCTGAGCCTGCTCACGGAAGCCGCCACGATGATCGATCTGCCCGACGCGCCGATCGTGCTGGATGAGAAGATTCACCTGATGAAAAAAGGGTTTTTCCGCGAAAAGGAGAACAACACCCTCGACAACCTGGTGACGAAGTACATCGTCTCCCTAATGGGAGAAAAGCGCAAAGAGATGACGATCTACTACAAAGGGTACCGCGGCTTTTTAAGCTATGCCGTCGGCAACACCTCCATCATCGGCAACAGTTTCCTCGTCACCTACCCCGAGTATGACTTCATCGTCGACATCAGCCCCCGTGGGACGATGAGCCTGCGCGCCAACAACCAGGTCGACGTCTCCCTCATCGCCAAGGAGTGGGCAGGCGGCGGCGGACACCCCAACGCCTCCGGAGGCCGCATCCAGGGCTTCAAGGAGCAGTTCTGTTACGACAAGGTCAAAGCGCAGATCGAATCACTGATCGCCAAGCGCGAATCCGTCTCCGGGAAACTGCCGCAAAAAAGCGAATAGGCCCCTAGCGGTTTTTCGCAAAATAGCGTTCCACACCCTCCGCCAGGCCCCTGGCAAAATAATCCTGATACGTATTGCTGTGAATCCGCACCGCCTCTTTGGGGTGGGTAATAAAGCCGATTTCGACGAGGACCGCCGGCATCTGTGCGCCGACCAGGACCCAGAACGGGCCTTCTCTGACCCCCGCGTCCTTCACCTCCTTGTAGCGGGCCCGCAGCGACGAAAGCACGCTTGACTGCAGGTCGATCGCCAGTTTGTGCGACGCGACGATCTTTTCGGAGTTGAGGACGTTCAGGAAGGTGCTCTTGCCGTAAAAGTCCATATCCTCGACTTCCGCCTTGTTCTCCAGGGCCGCGGCGTTCGTCGCCCGCTTGGAACGCGACGGGGAGAGAAAGTAGGTCTCGATGCCGTACGCTTTGTGCGCCTTGCTTTTGGGCGCGGCATTGGCGTGCAGGGAGATGAAAAGATCCGCTTTCTTCTTGTTGGCGTAGCCCGTACGGTTGCGCAGTTTGATGAACTTGTCGTTGCTGCGGGTCATGTAGACGGTGTAGCCGCGTTCGCGCAGGCGTGAGGCTGTCTTCACCGCCAGGGAGAGGACGATCTCCTTCTCCTTGTAACGGTTGTGCCCGATGGCCCCGCTATCCTTGCCCCCGTGGCCCGGGTCGATCACGATCACCCGCTCTTTGTTGCGGGCCTGGCCCGGGCTTGCCACGGGCACGCGCTTTGGCGACGTCACCCCGGAGAGCCCGGCGCGTACCGTCAGCGTCTTCTCCGCTTTGGCGAGGCGCACCGGCAGCGCCTTGGAACTCTCCAGGACCAGGCGGATGGTCTGCGGTTTGTACTGTGTCAGGCTAATGCGCTTGAGGTCGCGGTGCGTCAGCATATGGGACTCGTCCAGCACCGCATGGATATCGAGGACGTAGCGGTAGCCGTGCTTCCCGCTCTTTTTCAGCTTGAAGAAGTTGACATCTTTGTTCGAAAGCGTCTTTTCGAAACGGAACACCAGGTTGCCGTGGTCCCATTCGACCTCTTCCAGCCGGTTCTGCCCCTTCACGCTGGGCGTTTTCACCTTTGGCATTTCATCCGCAGGTTCCGGCGCTGCCGCCGGGGCAGGCGCGGCTTTGGGTTTCGGCGCGGGCAGGGTCTTGAGCTTCCTGCTGTAGTCGCTGACGTCGATATGCAGCGCGCTGCCGCTCGCGACGATCCCTTCGAGCGCACGGCGTTTCTTGACCGTGTCGCCTTCGATCATTGCGTCCATATAGGCAGCTTTAAAGGTATCGTACGCCTGGAAGATTTCGGACTGTTTTTTGGAGTGGAGCGCGGCTTCCGCCTCGGAGACGGTCATCGCGTTGAGGGACGTACCAAGCAGTACGGCAGCGGTGGCGATCAGGCAGAGCCGCTTCAGCGCCATCAGGGGCTATTCGCCTTCGGTCAGCTTCTTCATCAGGTCGGCCACGCTGATGAGCTCGTTGATCCGGTAGCCGTTCGTGCCGGAGAAGAAGAGGCCAAGCTCCATATTCCCCTCGTAGGCATCGCCAAGGCGGTCGGCGATACAGAAGCCCACCGCTTTCGCCTCGACCCCGCGTTCGCAGGGCGCGACGCAGTTCGAGATACACTTGATTGCCGGCCCCGTGCGGGTCTCGATCAGGCTGCTCAGGTTCGTACGCACTCCGCGGGCGGGGTAGCCGACCGGGGACTTCATGAGGTGGATATCCTCCTTTTTTGCTTCGAGCAGAACCTTTTTGAAGTTCGGATGAGCGTCGCATTCGTAGGTACCGATAAAACGGGTACCCATCTGTACCCCGGCAGCACCCAGTTCCATCATCTCCTCGATGTCCTTCTTGTCCCAGATGCCGCCGGCGGCAATAACCGGGATATCGCCCCAGGCCGCCGCCTCCTCGACGACAGGCTTGACAAGGTTCTCGAGCTGGTACTCTTCCATGAAACACTGTTCATAGGTAAAGCCCTGGTGCCCGCCGCTTTTGGGCCCTTCGAGGATCACGGCATCCGGCAGGCGGTTGTAACGCTTTTCCCAGCGTTTGCAGATGATCTTGAGCGCTTTGGGCGAGGAGACGATCGGCACCAGGGCAACGTCGGGATACCCCTCTGTGAACTCCGGCATGTTCGTCGGCAGTCCCGCCCCGGTGATGATGATGTCAACTCCCGCTTCGCAGGCATCGCGCACGACACGGCCGTAGTCGTTGATGGCGTAGAGGACGTTTGCCGCCAGCGGGGCGTCGCCGCAGATCTTGCGTGCGTTGTTGACGATGGCGGTCAGCCCCTCTTTGGAGTAGAAATTCTCCACGTCCAGCGGGCGGCCGGAGACCAGTTTGTGCGCATGCTCTTTCTGCTCGTAGTAGCCGGTCCCGACGGCACTGATGACACCGAGTCCGCCCTCTTTGGAGACGGTTCCGGCCAGGCGGTCCCAGCTGATGCCGACGCCCATCCCGCCCTGAATAATCGGTTTTTCAAGCGTGTATTTACCGATTTTCAGCGGTTTGAAACTCATCTATTTCACCTTTACGCGGGCAAACTTGCGTTTGCCCACCTGAAGGATGTACTCGCCCGCTTCCAGCTGAAGCTGTTCGTCATCCACTTTTTCTTGATCTATTTTAACGGCTCCTTGCTTAAGGTCGCGCCTGGCCTGCGATGTAGATGCCTCAAGGCCGCAATCCTGCAAGGCTTTGGCGATCCAGACCGGGCCATCGAGCTCGAATTCGGGCATATCGCTGGGCAGTTCGCTCTTGGCGTGGACCCGGTCGAACTCCGCCTTCGCCGCTTCGGCGTCAGTTACACTGTGGAAACGTTCGACGATCTCCATCGCCAGCGCCTCTTTGACCTTTTTCGGGTGGGCTGCGCCCTGCTCGACGTCCGCTTTGAGCCGGGCAATCTCGGCAAGGCTCTTGTGGCTGAGCAGCTCGTAGTAGCGCCACATCAGCTCGTCCGAGATACTGAGTACCTTTCCGAACATCTCTCCCGGCGCTTCGGCCACACCGATGTAGTTGTTGAGGCTCTTGCTCATCTTCTGAACGCCGTCGAGCCCTTCGAGAATAGGCATCATCAAGACCGCCTGTTCCTTGCCCTTCTCGTAGGCGCGCTGCAGGTGGCGCCCCATGAGGAGGTTGAACTTCTGGTCCGTTCCCCCGATCTCGATGTCGCTGTCGAGGTGGACGCTGTCAAAGCCCTGGAGCAGCGGGTAGATGAACTCGCTGATAGAGATGGGCGTACCGCTCTTGTAGCGCTTCTCGAAATCGTCGCGCTCGAGCATCCGTGCGACGTTCATCAGGGTCGTGAGCTCGAGCATCCCTGCCGCACCGATAGGGTTGATCCAGTCAGCGTTGAAGAGCACGTCCGTTTTTTCCGGATCGAGGATCTTGAAGACCTGCTCTTTGTAACTTTTGGCATTTTCCGCGATCTGCTCGGGCAGCAGCTTCTTGCGCGTCTCGCTTTTGCCGGTCGGGTCACCGATCTGTGCCGTGAAGTCACCGATGATGAACTGCACGCGTCCGCCGATGCGCTGGAAAGCGGCCAGCTTGTTGAGCAGGACCGTATGGCCCAGGTGCAGGTCCGGCGCCGTCGGGTCGAACCCGGCTTTGACGCTGAAGGTTTTCCCCTCGTCGAGGGCCCCTTTTACCAGTGCCTCGATACGCGCTTCGTCGATGATTTCGGCCGTACCGCGGCGGATTTCAGCCAATGCTTCTGTTACTGTCATTCTTTCCCTTCACCTCTTACACGGAGCGATACGCATCGTCCGTTCGAATAAACTGTATGATATGAATTTTTTGTTCAATTTTAGCGCGGAGGCTGTTAATATCCGCTTCCGAACTCTGGAACTCCAGCTCGCACAGCTGCTGGTGTTCCTGCCGCTCTTTACCCAGTTCGATGCTGACGATCTCCGCCCCCAGCTTCGCCAGGAAGGTGAGGAAATCCGCCAGCGCCCCCTTGGCGTTGTGCATGCTGATGATCATGTGGTAGTAGAAGATGCTCTCCTGCTTCCAGCGCACGAAAAGCATCGGCTCCTCCTCCGCGATCAGCGTTGCGGCGTGCTGGCACATCTTGTGGTGGATATGCGCCTTGCCGTTGCTGACGAAACCGACGATCTCATCCCCGACCTTGGGGTGGCAGCAGAAATCGAAAACGACGTCGGAGATCGTGTGGTTCGAGAAGAGCTCGATCGAACCGAACCGGTAGAGCTTGAGCTTGAAGCGGTGCGTCGCCAGGAAGGCGCCGAACTTCTTGTGCGATCGCAGGGCCTTGAGGTAGTGGTGCAGTACCTCTCTTAGATAGTCGACGTCCCGGGCGATCATCCAGGCGTTCTGCAGACGGTTGTGTTCGCGCAGCCACTCCCGGATACGGGTCACGTTGAGCTGCATGACACCGCGCATGATCAGCAGGCCGCTCCGGCTGTCGATGTCGCGGATGCGGTGGCGGCAGTTGATGCGGATATGCTGTTTCGCCCGGGAGGTCTTGACGGCATCCATCCAGCTGCAGCGCAGCTGCTTCTCCTCACTGGTCACGATCCGAACGATGTCGCCGTTATGCAGCTCGGCCAGCAGGCTCTTGCTCTCTTTGTTCACGAGGCACGATTCGGCACGGTCGCCGATCTCGGTATGGACGGCATAGGCAAAGTCGAGCGCCGTTGCCCCGCGCGGGAGCGTATAGGGTTTCCCTTTGGGGGAGAAGACGCTGATATCCTCGCTGTAGAGGTCGGTTTTCGCCAGCTCGTAGAAGTCCTCGATCGACTCCTCCTGGTACTGGAGGTTCTGCAGCCAGTCGAGGTTGATGTTGTTGCCGCCGCTCTTGTACTTCCAGTGGGCCGCGACCCCCAGCTCCGCCGTCTTGTGCATCTCGAAGGTACGGATCTGCACCTCGATGATGGAGGTGTCGTCGAACACCGTCGTATGCAGGGTCTGGTAGCCGTTCTCCTTCGGGATCGCGATATAGTCCTTGAAACGCGTTGTCAGCGGCTGAAAATGCAGATGCACCAACCCCAGTACGCTGTAACACTGGGTCGGTTCATTCACGAGTACCCTGATGGCCAGCAGGTCCAGGACCTCGTCGATACTGATCCCCTTGCGCTGCATCTTGAGGTAGATGGAGTAGTCGTGCTTGATCCGGCTGAGGATCTCGTAGCTGCCGGGCATGATCCCCTGGCGCTCCATCAGCTTCTCGATCTTCTGGCGGAACCCGTTGAGGCGCACCTCGATGTCGTGGTAATTCACCTTGAGGTAATCGTCGATCCGCTTCTTTTCGTCGGGGAAGACGTAGGTGAAACTCAGATCCTCCAGGAAGTTCTTGATGTAAGAGATACCGAGCCGGTGGGCGATCGGCGCGTAGACGACCAGGGTCTCCTCGGCGATGCGGCGCTGTTTGTCGCTCGGCAGCGCATCGAGGGTAAGCATGTTGTGCAGCCGGTCGCAGAGTTTAACGACAAGCACCCTGATATCTTTGATGGAGGCAAGGAGCATCTTCCGAAACGTCAGTGCCGAAACGACCAGCTTCTCGTCGGAGTGCGAGGGGATGAGCTCCTTGTCACGGATCAGGTCGATCTTGGTCAGCCCGTGCACCAGATGGGCCACGTCGGAGCCGTAGCGCATCTGCACGATCTCAATGGTATTGGGCGTATCCTCGACGACGTCGTGCAGGAGCGCGGCGATGACCATGGCGCGGTCCCCGGTGATGGAAGCTACCAGCGCAGAAACGAGGATGGGGTGGACGACGTAGGGTTCGCCGCTCTTGCGCGTCTGGTGCGCATGGGCGTCTTTGGAAAAAAGCAGCGCATCTTCGATCAGTTCATCAAAGGCGATGTTTTCGTGCAGCAGCGCCGTCGCACTTTCAATATCCCGTATGGAACGGATCTGGTTGATATCAAAATTGTTTGCCATAGCTGCTCTTTGCGGTCAGATGTAGGAGCGCCCGACGGGCGCGGGAGGGAGGGTCAGGCTTTGGGTTTGAAGCCCTTGATAAGGACGAGGCCTTCTGCGATCTCCATCAGTGCGAGGTCAGTCGATTTGGTAGTTTTGAGGTCAAGGTTAAGCTTGCTCTTGGCACCGTTTTCGAGCTCTTTCGCGCGCTGTGCAACGGCAATGGCAAGCTGGTAGCGGTCGATGTCGGCCGTGCTGAGGGCCTTGGCGGTAATCTCTTCAAGACGGAGGTTTGTCATGGTGTTTTCCTTTGGTAAATTTCTTACTGCTGTACGATGGAGCAGTTGGTGTAATCGCCGCCGATAATCTCAAGCAGGTTCCCCGGCTTGAACATGTCGCAGACGATAATCGGCAGTTTGTTGTCCTTGGCCAGCGCGATGGAGGTGTCGTCCATGACCTTGATGTGGTCATGCAGCGCCTCGTCATACGTCAAGGTGTCCAGTTTCACGGCATCGGCAAATTTGTTCGGATCGCGATCGTAAACGCCGTCGACCTTTGTCGCTTTGATGATCACGTCGGCACCGATTTCGACCGCCCGCAGTGTCGCAGCGGTGTCGGTTGTAAAGAAGGGGTTCCCCGTCCCCGCCGCGAAAATCACAACGCGTCCCTTTTCCAGGTGGCGGACGGCGCGGCGCTGGATGTAGGGCTCGGCGATCTGTTCCATTTTGATCGCCGTCTGCACCCGCACTTTCAGTCCGGCGTGTTCGCACGCCTCCTGCATCGCCACGGCGTTAATGACCGTTGCGAGCATCCCCATATAGTCCCCGGAAGTCCGGCGGATGATCCCGTCTTTTGCCGCCGTCACGCCGCGGATGATGTTTCCGCCGCCGATGACGAGACCAACCTGGATCCCCGCATCGACGAGGCTCTTGATCTCCTGGGAGATATAATTGAGGATCTGGGTGTCGATCCCGTGACCGGCTTCACCGGCCAGCGCTTCACCTGAAAACTTAACCAACACCCGTTTTTGACCCATCAAACACGCTCCTCTCTCTTACACTAACGACGCCAGAAGCGCGTAAAAAGTGTCTTTATAAAATCCCGCAATTATATTTTAAAATCGCTTTAAAGAAGCTTTAAGAAAAGAAAATTCCCGGCGAGCGGGGGAAAGAAAGTTTCAATCGGAAGCAGCGTATTCGCGCTAAAACCAGAGCTCGTCGCCCTGGCGTAGTAGATCGACGTAATTGGCCGGCTCTAGGGCCGAAGGGTTGGGAGCCTTGGTATAGCTGATCGCCCCGCGCATCTGGTCGAACGATTCGTACTCGTGCTCGGTCATCCACGCTTCGGCGGCCGCGAGCATTTCGCTTGCATGGGCTTCCCCCCGTGAAAAGCGAATGCATGACAACCGCGCAGACGCCGTGCTCTTCCAGGGCACGGCAGCGGTCGGTATGCAGGCTCATCGGCGAAGCCGAGAC
>JACXUG010000102.1 GCA_014764065.1 Campylobacterales bacterium | reverse complement strand
GGGTCAGGTGATAGTAATAGTATTTTTAGAAGAGTCTAAATAAAAAATAGCCAATTAAATCCTATCACTATCACCTGACCCCTATGATCATAGGTCGTCCGCGCCTTTACCAAACTGCATAATCACAAACGCCACCGCTGTCCCTCCGACAAGCTGATCGGCCAGCGAAAACACCCCGCCGAAACAGTAGGGCTGCAAGAATAGGACCGTGACAAAACCGCCGCCCAGGGCCCACGGCACCGCCTTCGCACTTCCGCGCTTCGTAAAGAGCGCCGAGGCGTAGACGCCCAGCAGCCCGGCGTAGGCAAAGCTCATGACCCCCAGCGCAAAACTTACCAGCGGCAGGTCCGTTGCCCGCTGCCAGTAGTAGCTGACCACGGCCATCACCGTCAGCACGAGCGCGAAGAGCAGGACGGCCGTCCGGGCGGCGGCGACGTAGTGGCGCTCTTCCGTCACACCGCGTGCCGTCTTCCAGGGGCGGTAGATGTCCTCCACGGCGACCGAGGCCATCGCCGCGAGCACCGAGTTCGTCGAAGAGAGCGCGGCAGCAATGGCCCCCACGGTGACGAACCCGCGCAGTCCTTCGGGCATTTCGTTGAGGATGTAGGTCATGAAGATCGTGATCTTCTCCCCGCCGAACTCCTGCACGGCGCCGCCGCCGATGCCGGAGAGTTCCGGGTGGTTGTAAAAGAGGTAGAGCAGCAGCCCGATGGCGAGGAAGAGCAGCACGACGGGGATCGTCATGACAATGGAGACGACCAGCGCACGGGAGCCGTCGCGGCCGTTCTTGCACGCGAGGACCCGCTGGGTCATATCCTGGTCCAGGCCGTAGGCCGCGATGTTGAGCAGCAGCCAGCCGCCCAGCAGGCTCCAGATGCCGAAGTTCCCGGCCGTGTCGATGACGGTCAGTTTCCCCTCGGCATTCAAAACGTCATACATCGTACCGATGTCCGTCTGCAGCGTGCTGTAGAGGTAGATCAGCACGGCGACACCGGCACCGACGTAGGCCACCGCCTGGATGACGTCGCTGTAGATGACCGACTTCACCCCGCCGAAGTAGGTATAGGCCAGCGCCCCCAGCATGAGCATCAGAATCGCGCCAAAGAGGTGCAGCGGCGCGATGTCGGCAAAGACGATCATCGAGACGGCGAGCGCCCCGATGTAGAGCCGCGCCCCGCTAGCGAGGACCCGCCCGACGAGGAACATGACGCCCGCTTCGCGCTTGGCCTGCGCCCCGTAGCGCCGCTCCAGCAGTTCGTAGACGGTGACGGCGCGGATGGCGTAGAAGCGCGGCACGAGCACTTTGGCGATAAAGAGCACGGCGAGCAGCGCGGAGACGTAAAAGCCAACAAAGGTGAGGTTGCTGCGGTAGGCGTACTCGGGGCCACCCAGGAAGGTCGCCGCGGACTGCGAGGTCGCCAGCACGGAGACGGCGGCGGCGAGCATCGGAACGCTGTTCCCGCCGACGAAGTAGTCGCGCGATGAACGGATGTTCACGCGGGAAAAGAGCCACGAACTGAGTGCCAGGATGGCAAAATAGCCGCCGAAGATGCTCCAGTCGAGGGGGGAGAATCCCATCAGAGCGCTTCCGGCGGCGCTTTAAGGTGCAGGTCGCTGACGGCGCTGCGCACCTTCCGCATAAAGGCATCGCCCGGGTCGCTCTTCTCGGTGCGGTACCCCTTGTCCCGCTCCCGCCACAGCGGGGTCGCTTCCATCCGGCGGTACTCGTGGTGGCCTATGAGGTACTCCATATGCGGGTACTTCCTGGCGAGGTAGCGCACCAGCGCAATGTTCGCGCGCAGCTGCGCCGGGGTGAGGTCCTCTTTGGCGTTCCCCTCCCCGCCGACGTTCTCGATGCCGATGCTGTCGAAGTTGAGCCCGATGACGTGGCGCGCCATCCAGTTCTCGGGCATGAGGCGGTAGATGGTGCCGTCACGGTCGACGAGGAACTGCGCGGAGACGTTGAGCGCCCCGGCGGTCACGATGTCGCCGCGGCTCCATGGTAGCAGCTCCGGCTGAAGGCGGGCGAAGGAGGAGTCCAGCCCCATATCCGCCGTCCAGTGCAGGACGATGGCCTTCGGATCGATCGTAATGTCATCGACCTCCATGCCGTAATGCTGTTTGACGTACTGCTTCGTCAGGGCGATGCGCTGCGGCCCGAAGGCGATGGGCTTTTCGACGATTGGCGGCGCGCCGATGCCGTAGACATTCATGAGGGCGCTGATGCGGCGGTTCGACTCGGCGATGCGCTCGCGGGAGATCCGCCCCGCCTTGACCTCGGCGTAGATCGTCTCGACGATGCGGCCGAGCATGTTACTGCCGAGCTGGTTCGCAAACAGCAGCATGTCCACCCCGCCGTTGATGGCGAGGCGCACCGTCTCTTCAAGGCTGTAGTGTTCCGAGATCGCCTTCATCTGCAGGTCGTCACTGACAATGACCCCCTTGAAGCCCAGCTCGCCGCGCAGCAGCTCCGTGTTAATCTTGTGCGAGAGCGTCGCCGGATAGTCGGGGTCGAGCCGGCGGTTGAAGACGTGGGCCGTCATGATCATGTCCGCTTTGCCCTCGTTGATCAGGCGGCGGTAGGGTTCGAGCTCTACGGGCGTCCATGTTTCGCTGACGTCCACAAAACCTTTGTGCGAATCCCCCAGGGAGGAGCCGTGCCCGGGGAAGTGCTTCAGTACCCCGACGACTTTTTTCGCCCGCAGGGCATCGAGCATGATTCCCGCATACCGCGTCACCTTTTCCGGCGACTTGCCGTAGGAGCGCATCAGCCCAACAATAACCGTGTTTTCAGGGTTCGCCTCCAGGTCGACGTCGGGGGCGAAGTCCGTATTGATCCCGACATCGGAAAGGGTAGTCGCCAATGTCCCGTATACCTGCTGCGCGTACGCCGGGTCATCCCGCATCCCGACGGCCTCCGCCGAGGGAACCTCAGGAAAGCCGTAGGCGGGTTTCAGGCGCGCGACCCGGCCGCCCTCCTGGTCCACGGAAACGAGCAGCGGGGCGGTGGCAAAGGCCTGCAGCTGGGCCGTCAACGCGGCGAGCTGGCGGGGTGAACGGATATTCTTCGTCCGTTTCAGCTCCGGGTAGCCGAGGTCAAAAAGGATCACGCCACCCGGTTTGTACTGCCGCAGTTCCCGCACGAAAGGGTCAGAGGCGTCGAGCGTTTCCGCATCGAAACCGACAATGAGCATCCGCCCGATCTGCGCTTTGAGGTCGGCGTCGGAAATCTCTGTCGCACCGAGAAGAAACAGGGGAAGAAAAAATAAAAGTGTAAGTATCCGCATGCCTCGCATTGTACACACTCATTTTGGATAGTGCGTTTAATGAAACGGCACTACCAATGGCGGCGGAAATAGTGGACAATAGTTATAACCTACTGAAAGGAGCGATACCATGTCCGCACATAAAAAAGAGGAAGAGCTCATCAAAGAGAGTCAGAAAACCGTCGAGGGCTACCGCGCCGAGATCGAGGCCCTGAAAGCGAAAGCGACACACTACCGAGGTGGTGAAACGCCGCCGTCTCTTCTGGCGAGATCTCCCCCTGGCCCATCGAAGAGGAGAGCTGGTCATGAGGGTATCGACACTGGTGGCAACGTGGGCGTAGGAGCGTCCCAGGGAGGAGAGCGAAAGCAGGAAAAGCATCTCCTGCAGCTCCGTCGAGTCTTTGGAGCGGAGGATCAGGTATTGCCTGAGGCTGAGAAGGCTCCGGTAACGCGGATGGTTCGGATCGGTCCCATGACGGGCCGCGAGCAGGTCGCTCCGCCGCTCTTCGAAGGTGTCCAGGGCCGATTACATCAAAGTTCTGTCCAGCATACCGATATCTTGCCCTGAAGGCGTTTCAAATCGGTTACGTTTCACTGCCCATTTCTGCGGCACGCCGTACGATATCCATGCCGTAACGCTCCCGCATTTTCATCACCGCGCCGTCGAGCCGCTGCATCTTCCGGTCCTCTTCGAGGGTGAACATATCGACTGCCTTGGGATCGTGGTGAAGGAACTTCGTCGCGCTCATGGCGATGTAGGTGACGGCCACGTTCGGATAAAGATCGAGCTCCCGGAACTTTTCCAGGGCGAACGCGGTGATAAAACGCTCGTTGAAGAGGCAGTAGACCGTGTACTGTTTCTTGCTGCGCAGCCGCCCCTCGTACCCGATACTGAAATAGAACGTCGTCGGGTTGACGCCCAGGCGGGCAATGGTATGGGTCCAGTGGCGCACCATCACCCGCACGCGGCGGTAGAACTCGTCGCGTGCCCGGATGGGGCGATCCATGCTGCGCGACATCCCGATCCCCTTGCGGCTGCGGCGGGGGTTGATCCCCTCCCC
>JACXUG010000035.1 GCA_014764065.1 Campylobacterales bacterium | reverse complement strand
CGTTCCCATCCGCAGAAAATTGAGCGAACCGTAGAGGAAGACGAAGATCATACTCACCAGTCCCAGCGCGGCCAGTTCGGCACTCCCCTGGTGCCCCATCAGCATCGTATCGACCGCCGAAACCAGCGACACGGAGATATTACTGACGATATTCGGGATCGCAAGGGCGAGGATCTTTCTGTTCATTGTGGCGCATTATAGTGTAAAAGCTTCCTATGTGCGATCCTGTGCCCAGAACGGTTATCCATTTTTGCGCAAACCTCCCCCTCCTTTTCGGGGTGCCCGAACGCTCTCCAGCCCCCGAAAAAGCCCTGTTTCAGGCGGCCGGAATTTTCCGGTTACAAACGCCGAAAAAAGAGTATGATTCCGAAAATATCACCGCTCCCGACCTTTGGGCGGGGGGAAAGCAGGCCGTGTATGCCGACACGTCACTCCCGCAAACTCTTCAGCGAACTCCGGCGCAGCCGCCTGCTCAAACTGCAGGCCGCTGTCCTCTTCGTGACGACCTTCATCGACTGGGTGCTGATGCCGTTTCTGACGAAACTCGAAGGGACGCACCTGGCCCATTTTCATGATCAGTCTCTATATGCTTCTGGGGGCATCGGACGGTTTCGTACAGCCGTTTTTTCAAGCACGTCCAAATTCACAACATCTATCTCTCCGTCATCCTCCTCGACCTGCTGCAGATCCTCGTCTACGCGCTGGTGCAGGTCGACATCCTCCTCTTTACCTACGTGATGCTCAGTATCTTCACGCTCCAGGCGATCACCTTTGAGATCTCGCGGATCCATACCATCGACTTTATGAAGGAGGCGATCGATCTTAAAGACGATCTGATGCTGCACTCCCTGATCATCTCCGCCGCCATTATCGCAGGCAGCCTCAGCTCGATGATCCTCGACGCGCTCGGGATCTCCCTAGCCGCCATCCTCTGCGGGCATGCGCTGCTCGGGCTTTTTGCCGTCGTGATCGAATACAGGCTCTACCGAAAATTCAGGAAGCTGCTGCAGGAGGGGGATACCTTCATCGTCAGGCAGACCGGTACCCTCGATAAAAAAGTATCGGTGTTCCATGACGACCCCGAAGTATCTCAGTAAGATTTTTGCGCTGCGCCGATAGGCTATAGAAAGAACGCCAAAGGAGAGTGTATGCCCGCCCCGATCCCGGATCTGATCGTATCCATGGAAACGCAGATCGCGTGTTATGAAGAGGGCCGGGCGGCCGACGTCCATCCCTACGATATCGCCGAGCTGATCCGCAGTATCGAGGAGGTGGACGAAACCGTCGCCGGCGAAGTGCTCCAGAACCTGCCCGCTTCCGACCGCGAAACCCTGGAGACGCTGATCGCCTATGACTGGGAGGAGGCCGGTGCCTACATGCAGACCGAGCTCTTCTTGGCTTATATTGACGAACAGATCGGTGACTCCGTCCTGCTGACGACGGTAACGGACATCGTCGGTTTCTTCAGTTTCCTGGGGTTGGCGAACCTGATCCTGCTTTGAAAATCAGTGTCTGAAGGAACTACTTCCTGTGGCGGCGGCGGTAGCGGCGAAGCAGGGTGTAACGCTGGTAGAAAAACCAGGTGGCACGCAGCGGGCCGTAGAGGATATAGAGGGTAAAAAAGAGGGCCACGCCCTCGATGGGATAGAGGAAGATCAGCGACGCCATCACGAGCAGGCCCACCAGGACCCGTTTGACGTGCATGGCATGCATATCGATCTTTTTGAAACTGGGATAGCGGATGTTGCTGACCATCAGCAGCGCCGTGACCAGCGCAGCGACTAGGATGATCCAGCCGTAGGTGGCATGGCCGCCGTATTTCGTAAAGAGCAGCACCAGCACGGCCGCAAACGTCGCCGCAGTGGGAATAGGCACCCCGATAAAGACCAAAGGTTCCGACTGGGCGGTCATCACGTTGAAACGGGCCAGTCGGATCGCACCGAAAATGACGAAGAGCGCGCTCACCAGCACCCCGAAACGCCCGTACTCATGCCCGGCATAGAGGTAGATGAGCATCGCCGGGGCCGCGCCGAACGCGATGATATCGGCCAGGGAATCGAACTCAACGCCGAAACGGCTGCAGGTGTTGGTCAGACGGGCGACGCGGCCGTCAAGCCCGTCAAAGATCAGGGAGAGCAGGATCATCCACGCGGCGAAACCGAAACGCCCCTGCGTCGCGGCGATCATACTGTAGACGCCGGCGAATACGCTTGCGGCGGTAAAGAGGTTCGGGAGCAGAAAGGCGAGCGAACGCGACGGCGTTGCCATGGATTATCTCATGTATCCCAGCAGGGTCTGGGTCGCGTAGACCCTTTCACCCGGGTTGACCGCGACCCGGGTCGAGGCCGGCAGCGTGAGGCGTGTCATCCCGTGGGTCAGTACCCCGTAGCGTTCGCCCCGCATGCGGCGCTTTCCGGGAAGCGTCGTGTCGATCAGAAGCGCGAAGGGGGTCAGGGTCAGCATATGCGTCAGGCGGACGCTCCGCCCCTCTTCGTCTTCAAACACGAGTCTCCCCCGTTCGTTGAGCGTATCAAAAAGTGCGGAGCGGCGCGGCAACCGCGCCCCCCGGATCACCGTCTCGAAAGCAGAAACACCCTCCACGAAAGGCACCGTCAGTAGGGCCGCATCGAACCAGCCCGTTTCGATCTCGACGAGAACACTGCCGTCGGAGAGGGTGTCGATCGCTGTCACTCTTCCGTCGCAGGGCGCGGTCACGCTCCCCTTTTCAAAATAGGCCGCCGTGCGGGCCGGTTTGCGGTACTTCCACAATAATGCACCCGCCAAGGCCAGGAAAAACCATGCCGCCGGATCCCAATCGAAAAAGGCGCAAACCAGGGCCGCCGCTGCGGCAATTCCTAACGGCCGCCACCCCTCTTTGACGATGAGATCTGACAAGGCGTTCATGACCGCTCCGTTCTCTCCTCTTGCATCGCAGTGGCCTGCGACATCTCTTCGGAGACTTCACGGTTGGCTTCGGCTGCCGCCGATTCGTCTAGCAGCGTCTCCATCCCGTTGGCCGTCTCGAAGCCGCGGATAATCTCGCGAACTTCGGCCCCGCTGATGTTCTCGCGCTCGTACAGCAGGGCGACCATATCCTCGATCGCACCGCGGTAGGTCTCAAGCCGCCTCTTGACGTCGACGTAGTGTTCTGCGAGCGTCTGCTTGATAAAGGTATCCATATCCTGGGCCATCTTCTCGCTGTATTCACGCCCCTGGGTCATCCCCCCACCGAGGAAAGTGCTGCGCTGGCGCTCAAGGACCATCAGGCCGGCAACGTCACTCATACCGTACATCTGCACCATCGCCTTGATGATGTCGGTCGCACGCTCCAGGTCGTTGCTCGCGCCCGTCGAGATCTCGCCGATGAAGACCTCTTCGGCCGCCCGGCCGCCCAGGAGAACATCGACTTCGGCCAGCAGCTCGTGCTTCTGCGCCAGGTACTTGTTCTCTTCAGGCGCGTTCAGCGTATAGCCGAGCGCCGCAAGACCGCGCGGGACGATGGAGACCTTGGAGACCTTCTTCGCCCCCTTCGTCGTCTCCGCCAGCAGGGCATGGCCGCTTTCGTGGTAAGCAACGATGCGCTTCTCTTTTTCGTCGATACGGCGGCTCTTCTTCGCCAGACCGGCAATGGCACGCTCGACCGATTCGCGGATATCGCGCTGTTTCACGCTCTTCTGGCTCTTGCGTCCCGCGAGCAGCGCGGCTTCGTTGATGATGTTCGCAAGCTCCGCCCCTGCCAGGCCGGCGGTCAGGCGGGCAATCTCCTCGAGATCGACATCCTCGTCGATCTTGATCCCCTTGACGTGGACTTTCAGGATCGCGATACGCCCCTCGTAATCGGGCTTGTCGACGAGGACCTGACGGTCGAAACGGCCCGGGCGCAGGAGTGCGGGGTCAAGGATCTCCGGGCGGTTCGTCGCGGCAAGGATGATGATCGGCGTGTCGGTGCCAAACCCGTCCATCTCGGCGAGCAGCTGGTTGAGGGTCTGCTCCCGTTCGTCGTTGCCGCCCATCATACCGCCGGCGGCACGGCTCTTGCCGATGGCGTCGATCTCGTCGATAAAGATGATGGAAGGGGC
Organism: Campylobacterales bacterium; assembly: GCA_014764065.1. Taxonomy (GTDB): domain Bacteria; phylum Campylobacterota; class Campylobacteria; order Campylobacterales; family Sulfurimonadaceae; genus Thiomicrolovo. Next base: position 10,775 of record JACXUG010000035.1, on the reverse strand, counting down.
ATCCTTCTTCGCCTGTTCGAACAGGTCACGGACCCGTGCGGCCCCGACCCCGACGAACATCTCGATGAAGCTTGAGCCCGAGACGGAGAAGAACGGGACGTCCGCTTCGCCCGCGACCGCCTTGGCCAAAAGGGTTTTACCCGTACCCGGGCTCCCCACCAACAGGACCCCCTTGGGGATCTTGGCGCCCAGTTCGACGTAGCGCTCCGGGTAGCGGAGGAAGTCGACGATCTCTTGGACCTCCTCTTTGGCCTCTTCCGCCCCGGCGACGTCGTCAAACTTCGTCTTCGGTTTTTCGGAATTGACAAGCTTCTTGGCGTTCCCCATACCGAGGATGCCGCCGCCCATGTTCTTCTGCATGCGGCCGGCCATGAACATCCAGATGGCGATGATGATCAGAAACGGCAGCAGCCATCCGAACATCTCCGTAAACCAGTTGGACTCGGAGAAGCCGCTGTAGTCGATCTTCTCCTTGTCCAGCAGCGGCACGAGGGTATCGTCGTTGGCGACCTTGCGTGCCGTATAGGTGATCTTCTGTCCGTTCTGCTCGCCCAGCGCCCGGATATAGGACTGGCCGATGGCCACTTTGGAGATGGTGTGGTTCTCGATAAGAGCTTTGAGTTCGGAGTAGCTGACCTCCTGGGTCTTGCTGACGCTCTGGTACATCACGCCGCTGTCGCCCTGCTCGCCGATGAGGGCTTTGAAGATCAGAATGACGACAACCGAGAAGATCGCGAAGGTGATCAGGGGGTTCTGGTTAAAAAAGTTCTTGTTATTGCTGTCTTGATTATTGTCTTGTTGCGCCATAAAATGATTATCCTTTTGGTGTCACGACAAGGGTGACCCATTCCTCTTTTGCGATTCGCTCCACGACATCCATATCCGCGTAAGCCTCCGCAATTTTAGCTTCATATTTATCCAATATGCCTGAAAGAATCAGCCTGCCCCCCGGTCGCAACAGCTTTTTCAGCTCGTCGGCGATAAAGACAAGAACGTCCGCGACGATATTGGCGATGACGACGTCGTACGTCGCCGTCGCCTGGGCCGCGGAGCCTTCCCAGATATGCCGAAGATCGACATCGTTGAGCTCGCAGTTCTCCAGGGTGTTGGCGACCGAAACCGGGTCCGTATCGCAGGCGTCGACCGTGGCACCGAGTTTGCAAGCGGCGATGGAGAGGATGCCGCTGCCGCAGCCGACATCGACGACGTCGTCGCCCGGTTCGACGAAGCGTCCGACCGCTTCAAGGCAGGTCGCCGTCGTGGGGTGGTGCCCCGTGCCGAACGCCAGGGCCGGATCGATGGCGATGTTGATGCGCTCGGGGTTCGGATCGCTCCAGGTCGGGTGGACGTAAAAAGGCTCCACGTCGACCGGGGTGACGCTCTCCTGGTAGGCGCGCACCCAGTCCTCGGTCCGTTTCTTTTCCAGGGTCATCTCAAGGTCGATACTGCTTCCCAGCGCCTTCTGCAGCGCTTCGGCAAACTGCTCCAGCCCCCACTGCATGGTGGAGAGGTCATCCTCACTGCGGACAACAAAGCCCGCGTCGGTCTCTTCGAAACCCACCGGCAGGGTATCGGCCAGGAAATCGGCGAAGAGCTCGCGGTGGGACGAAGGGTTGACGGTCAGTTCGTAATAGATCTCATCCATTGCCGTACACCTTGAGCACCTCTTCGAGGTTGATCGTCCCTTCGTAGAAGGCCTTTCCGATGATGACGCCGGCGACTTCGTCCGTCACCGCCAATGCCGCCAGGTCGCTGTCGTCGCGGACGCCGCCGCTGGCGATCGTAGGGATACCGGAAGCGCGGGCGATATCGAGGGTAAAGTCGACATTGACGCCGCTGAGCGTCCCGTCGCGGCCGACGTCGGTACAGATGATCGCTTCGACACCCGCATCGGCGAAGGCCTTGGCCAGGTCCGTCGCTTTCATTTCGCTCACCTCACCCCACCCTTCGACGGCGACGTAGCCGTCAATGGCATCGATCCCGACGACGACGGGGTATTTGGCCGCCATCGCCTTGACGAATGCCGGGTCCTTGACGGCGATGGAACCGAGAATGACGCGGTCGATGCCCAGGTCGAGGTAACATTTGATCGTCGCCTCGTCGCGGATCCCGCCGCCTAGTTCCAGCTTGACGCTGCAGTTACGGCGGATCTTCTCAATCTGTTCTAGGTTCTTCGGCTCCCCCGCGAAGGCGCCGTTGAGGTCCACGATGTGGACCCATTCGGCCCCCAGATCCTCGAAACGCTTGACGAGCTCCCAGGGCTGGGAGGAGTACACCTTCGCACTCTCCATCAGCCCCTTGGTGAGGCGGACCGCCTCGCCGTCTTTGAGGTCAATTGCCGGTAAAATGGTCATACTATGCTTCCTCACAGGTTGATAAAGTTTTTCAGGATCTGCAGCCCGTTCTTGTGGCTCTTCTCTGGGTGGGGCTGGATGCCCATTACATTGTCATGCGCCACGGCGCTGGTGAAGCGGTAGCCGTACTCCGTCTCCCCGATGATGTCCGCACCCTCGCCGGCCACGGCGTGGAAGGAGTGGACGAAATAGAGGTAGTGCGCCTCGTCCAGGCCTGCGAAAAGGGGGTGCTCACGGGTAAACATGCGGTTCCACCCCATGTGCGGTACTTTGAGCGGGTGGTCGAATTTCGCCGTATCAAACGCGACGACCCTCCCTCGGATCAGCCCCAGGCCCGGGTTCGGTCCGAACTCCTCGCTGCTTTCGAACAGCAGCTGCATGCCGAGGCAGATGCCGAGCATCGGCTTGCCGCTGCGCGCATACGCCCTCAGCGCCTCGTCCATACCCCGTACGCGCAGGTGTTCCATCGCGTCCCCGAACGCCCCGACCCCGGGGAGGATCAGCCGGTCATACCCGGCGAGTTTCTCCGGGTCGCTCTCAACGACAACCGTCTCCCCCAGCAGCGTGAAAGCGTTTTTCACACTGGCCAGGTTCCCCATGTTGTAGTCACAGATTCCTATCATTCTTCAATCGCTCTTTTCGTAAATTTGATATAGAGGGCCAGCGCCACCAGCAGTATCGAGACCCCGCCGATAATATAGATGGCATTAACCAGCATGGCAGGCTCTGTCATCGCGAACTTGAAGACGAGCATCAGCGCCTCGATGGAGAGGGCGATGATGATGGATCCCAGGAAACGCACCATCGTTTTATGCGGGTCCGATGCCCCGTTGTCCTGCCTGTGGCGCCCCAGGACCTCCTCCTCGAAGAGGGTCTTGACGAGGTCGAAAATGGCCAAGGCCAGCGTCAGGAGGATCGTCGACTCGAAGACCTCCTTGATCTCGATGTTGCGGACATCCAGCCCGAAGTGCAGGAAAGTCGTCACCCCCTTGATAAAGAGCAGCAGCGCCACCATGGCCAGTATGAAGGTAAACGCCGCGTAGGCGTAACGGAAAATGCGCCCGTAGAAGGAGTGCAGCGCCATCGGGTGCGCGATCTGCAGCACGACGTCCATCGGCATGTCGAGGCAGGCGACGTAGAGCATCTCCCCCTTTTCATCAAAGATCGGCTGCGACGCCGTAATGGTAAGGTCCTGCGTGATCAGCGAAGGGTACGGGTCGGTGATGGTACAGCGCTTCTCCCGCGCCGCCCGGTAGTAGTAGGCGCGGTCGGAGCGAATATGGCCGTAATCCTCGTCGAGCTGCTTCCCTCCCGGAAGAAAGGTCGGGGTGATCTGCACCCCCTTCTGGTCCAGCAGATAGATGCCCTCCGCATCCCGCAGATCACCCATGATCTTCTGCATGCGCGCCATGATCGCTTCAGGCGTGATCGACGGCAGGCGGTTGGGCAGGTTCTTGGAGAAGAGGTAGCAAAAGTAGGCCCGCGCTTTCGTGCGGATCTCGGAAAAGTTCTGTATGTCACGTGCGACCATGGCAGTCCCATCCTCATTTTAGTAGCATGGGATTATACCTCACCCCCGATGACAAAGCGCTAAAGCAGCCGCGGCGCCTCAAGGGTTTGTCGCTATAATAGCGCCATGAATATCGCGCGCATCGCCATCGTCCGACTCAGTGCCCTGGGTGACATTATCAACAGTGCCGTCGTCCTGCAGTTCGTCCGCCGGCACCATCCCGAGGCCCGCATCGACTGGATCACCGAGGCCCAGTTCGCCCCCATGCTGCAGGGGCATCCCGAACTCGCTACCGTCCACGGCATCCCCCTCAAACAGCTCAAACGCGAGAAACGCTTCGGCCTGCTGCGCGACACGGTCCGCGATCTGCGCGCCCTCGGCCCCTACGACGTCATCATCGACATGCAGGGGCTGCTCAAATCGGCCCTCGTCGCCCGCCTGCTGGGCCCGAACGTCCACGGCTTCGACGCCACTTCGGCCCGGGAGGGCGCGGCCGCGCTCTTCTACCGCACCAAAAGCCGTATCCCCTACGAGGCCAACATCATCCGCCGCAACTGCGACATCGTCGCGGAGGCTCTCGGTTTTACCATCAACGATGCGGAGCTGCTCGCCAAAGCCCCGGCGCTGCCGGTCGGCCCGCGCCCGGATTTCCTCGACGACGCACCCTACATCGCTGTCGTCGTCGGGGCTTCCTGGCCGTCAAAATGTTACCCGCCGGCCCAGCTGGCCGCCGTCTGCGACGCCCTGCCCCTGCCCTGCATCCTCGTCTGGGGTTCCGAAAACGAACGAATGGACGCCGAGGAGATCGCCGCAGAGAGCCCCAATGCCCGTGTCGCCCCGAAAATCGGTCTGCCCACACTGCGCGACCTCATCGGCCATGCGGCGCTGACCGTCGGCGGGGATACAGGACCGACGCACCTCGCCTGGGCGCTGAACCGCCCCTCCGTCGTCCTCTACGGCCCGACGACCCCCCGGATGATGTTCGAGACGCCGCAGAATGTCGCCGTCGAATCGGACTCCGCCGTCGACATCCTCCGTATTGACAAGACCGACATGAGCATCGGAACGATTCCCCCCGCGTCGGTCATCCAGAAAGCGAAAGAGCTGCTATGATCCTCTACTACCTCTACCGTGCCCTCGAGTCTCTCCTGATTCTCCTGCCCTCCCCCTTGCGTAAAGCCTTCTTTACGGGCCTTGCTTCGCTCGCCTATCTGGTCGACCGCCAGCACCGCGCCGTTATCCGGCGCAACCTCGAGATCGCCTTCGGGGAAAACCTCGACGAAGCCGAGGCGGAAACGATCGCGCGCTACTGCTACCGCAACCTGCTGCTGAACTTCCTGCAGGTCCTCGAAAACCGCCGCATGACCCTGCAGCGGCAGCGAGAACTGGTTACCTTTGCCAACCGCGACATCGTCGACCGCGCCCGCGCGGAGGGGCGCCCCATCATCTTTGTCTCCGGACATTTCGGCAACTGGGAGCTCGGCGCAACGGCGATCGCATCGCAGATCATGCCCACCGTCAGCATCCACAAACAGCTCAACAACCCCTACTTCGACCGCTACCTGCTCGAATCGCGTTCGCGCCTGCAGATGCACATGGTGGAGAAACACGGCGCCGTGAAACACCTGACCCGGGCCCTGAAAAAAGGGGAGGCGGTCTCGCTCATGATCGACCAGAACATCCGGCCGCGGGAGAGCATCTTCGTCGATTTCTTCGGCACACAGGCGACCCAGACCTCCGCGCCCGCCTTCCTGGCGCGCAAGTACAACGCGGCGGTCATCCCCGTCTTTATCCATACCGAGGATGAGAAGCACTACACGGTCCGTTTCGAGGAGGAGGTCCCCGTACCGCATACGGAGAACGCCGAAGAGGATGTCCGCATTGCGACGCAGCGCCAGTCTGATGTGATGGAGCGGATTATCCGGGAGGAGCCGAAGTTCTGGTTCTGGTGCCACCGCCGCTGGAAAGGCGGGAGCAAGGGAATCTACGAGGCGTAGTCCCTAATGGGCGCGCCGTTTTTTCGCCCCGGCATAGAAGAGCGGCCAGAGCAGGACGGCCGCCGCCATCATCAGCGAACTCAGCAGCTGTCCCATCGTCATCCAGCCGCAGCAGATAAAGCCCAGCTGCGGGTCCGGCGCTCGCCAGAACTCCGCCGCAAAACGCATCGCCCCGTAGGCAAAGCCGTAGAGCAGGATCAGCTCCCCGCGGAAACGGCGGTGGTTGCGGTAGAGCCAGATAACGGCGAAGACGACGGCCCCTTCCAGCACGGCCTCGTAGAGCTGCGACGGGTGGCGCAGTGTCCCGCCCACGTAGATGCCCCAGGGTACATTGGTCACCCGGCCGATGAGCTCCTGGTTGAGGAAGTTACCGATCCGCCCGAAGACATAGCCGATGGGGACAGCCACCGCGACGATATCCATCAACTGGCCGAAATGGATGTGATGGCGCCTGCTGAAGAGGGCCGAGGCGATGAAGAAGCCGATCACAGCCCCGTGGTAACTCATCCCCCGGATGCCGACGAATTCGCCGTTTTTGAAGGGGTTGAAGATCTGCCACGGATGCGTCAGGTAGTAGGCCGTATCGGGATCGTAAAAGAGGATGTACCCCAGCCGCGCCCCGAGGATGACGCCGACCTCGACCCAGATAAAGTAGTTGTCCAATGTCAGCGTGTCGACGGGGACTTTGTCACGGCGCACGTACCACTTCGCCCCGTAGAGCGCGGCGACCAGAGCCAGGAGGTACATTATCCCGTACCAGTGCACCGACAGGCCGAAAAGGGAAAAGGCGACGGGATTGAAATGTTCGTAGATGTGGTTCCAGTACTCCATGGCGGCTCTTTCAGTGAATTTGACGCAAGTATAACCAACTATATTTACAGATAATAACTCAGCGAGGTCTTTCCGAACTTCTTGCGTTTTTGCAGGATATAAGGCCCGATCGCGTCGGGCAGTTCAAGCCCGCTCATATGCTCAATGGTGATAAGGCGAACCGTTTCGCGGGGCAGTTTGCCGATCAGAGTGAGCATCTTGTCGTAGATATCCTCGTGCCCCTCCCGGATGGAGAAGGGGGGATCGATAAAGAAGTAGGTAGGTTCCCCGAGTTGCTTGAGACGTGCAAGCGTCTGCCCTATTGTCTCAAACGTGTCGCCGGCGATCACCTCGCAGGCCGCGGGGTCGGTCTGGGCGATATTGCCACGCAACACCTTCAGGGCGTCGCGGTCGCGCTCCATGAAAAGGATGCGTTTTGCGCCGCGGCTCAGTGCCTCGAGTCCGATGGAACCGCTGCCGGAGAAGAGCTCGACAAGAACAGCATCCATGATCTCGAACTGCAGGGTATTGAAATAGGACTCCAGGACGATCCCCTTGGAGCTGCGTGTCGTCGTTTTGGAGGGCAGTTTCAGCAGTTTCCCTTTGTATTTCCCTGCCACGATCTTTTTTGTCGGCGGTTTCATCCTCGCACCTCATTCATGTAATATTCAATGCTGTAGCGCAGATCTTCGTCAAGATCGCTCAGACTGCGGAGCATCCACTCCAGGTATGCCGGGTCGCGACGGGCGATATCCTCGATGAACTTGCCTCCGTACTTGCCGAAGGTAAGCTTGTGGACCAGCGCCTGTTGCGTTGTCAGCGTCATCAGCCGCTCGGTGTCAGCCATCTCTTCAAGGTAGCGGTGCAGCAGCATCGTATGCAGGGCGTCGCTGAGCGCATGATGGGCGGAGAGCGGGATGCCCAGCTCGTCGGCCAGGGCCTGTTCACGCTGGTAAAGCCGCAGTTCGTAGCGCAGGTACTGCAACGAGAAGTGAGCGATCTCGCTGCCGAGCAGGTGCTTGACGCATTTGAGCGTGTCGATCATCCCGCCCTGCCAGGTGATCCCCTCTTTGGCAAGCATCCCCAGGTCAAAAGCGAGGTTGTGGCCGACGAGGAGCGTCTCGGGGGTATTGAGCGCTTCGAGTCGTTTTGCCGCCGACGTCGCATCAAACTCCGGCGCATCGGCGAGCATTTCGTTGGTCAGATGGTGGACGGCCATCGCCTCCGGGGGCACTTTTTTCGGCGGCCGGACAAGGTCATAGAGCGTCTCGTACCTGCCCCCCTCCCCGAGGATCATCCCCACCGAACAGATGCGGTCTTTTTTTTCGACACCGGTCGTCTCCACGTCAAGGTAACAGAGCATCAAAACCGTTGCAGGAGGGTATGGTAGTGTTCAAGGGTCCGGAAACTCTTCTCGAAGCGCCAGCGCAGCACGAAAGCGACGACGGCATCACGCTGGGAGGGTTCGAGCTTTTCGGCACGTCCGAAATAGGCGAGGGAACTGTTCTTGTTCCTGACTTTCGCCTCGCGGTCGTAGGTGATGGCGATGATCTGGACGTATTTGCCCTCGTGCGGATTCCCCAGTGTATCGTCGGCAAGGGAGATCCCGGCAAGATTCATCGCCTTGAATTCGAAAAGTTCCGCAAATTCGGGTACCTTTTCGTCGACGCCGAGGGCGTGGTAGAGGGATTCAAGCGCGGCCATGTTCTCCTTGCGCGCGACTTCGTAGCTGGCAATCTTGGCTGTCAGGTTTTTCAGACGATCGAGTGCCGTTGACACGCCCCGCTCCTTTCCGCTCTCCCGGCCCTGAAATCCAAGCTACCGGCAAACACATTATCATAGCAGTTTAACCAACCGTGCTTTATAATCAGCAAAAACTTTGGCGCGATGCGCCTGTGAGGTGATATGGATTATTTCAAGATCAAAGGACCAAAAACCCTCAACGGCTCTGTTGTCGTCTCCGGCGCCAAGAATGCCGCCCTGCCGCTGATCGCCATGACGATCCTTGCCAAGAACCCTGTCACGATCACGAACCTGCCCCACGTCGTCGATATCAAGACCATGCTGAAACTGCTGACAAACCTCGGAGCGGCGTTTGAACTCGAAGGCAACCAGGTCACTATCGATACCCGCCCGGTCAACCACACGATGGCCACGTACGACATCGTCAAGACCATGCGCGCATCCATCCTCGTCCTGGGTCCGCTGCTCGCACGTTTCGGCCACTGCGAGGTCTCTCTTCCGGGCGGCTGTGCCATCGGGCAGCGCCCGATCGACCTCCACCTCAAGGCGCTTGAGCATATGGGCGCAGAGATCACCATCCACGCCGGCTACGTCCGCGCCGAAGCACCCAACGGCCTCAAAGGGGCCCATATCCTCTTTGACAAAATCACCGTTACCGGCACGGCCAATGTCGTGATGGCCGCGGCGCTGGCAAAAGGCAAAACAACGATCACGAACGCGGCACGCGAACCCGAAGTCGTCCAGCTCTGCGAACTTCTCCGCGATGCCGGGGTTGCAATCGCGGGAGTCGGCAACTCCGAACTCGTTATCGAAGGTACCGGGGGTGAGCTCATCGACATTGATTCTTTCGCCGTCATCCCCGACCGGATCGAAGCGGGCACCTACCTCTGTGCCGCGGCCATTTCGCGCTCGCCGCTAACCCTGACCAACGTCCGTCCCGACCACCTTGAAGCGGTCCTGGGCAAACTCGAAGAGATGGGCGTAGGGATCGAAACGACGGAGGACACGATCACCGTCCACCCTGTCCAGTCCCTCAAACCTGTTGACATCACAACCATGGAGTACCCGGCCTTCCCGACGGATATGCAGGCGCAGTTCCTTGCCCTCTGTACCCAGGCGGAAGGGACCTCAACCGTCGAAGAGCGCCTCTTCGAAAACCGTTTTATGCATGTCAGCGAACTGCAGCGCCTCGGCGCCGACATCACCCTCAAGGGCAATACCGCCACCGTCAAAGGTCCCTCCCCCCTCTTCGGGGCGGATGTCATGGCCACGGACCTGCGGGCCTCAAGTGCCCTCGTGCTGGCGGCACTGGTCGCCGAAGGGGAGACGAATATCCACCGTATCTACCACCTCGACCGCGGCTATGAGGCGCTCGAAGAGAAATTCAGTCTGATCGGTGCGGACATCGCCCGCCTAAAAGAGTAAGTCGGAAAGAAAAAAGAGTGGATCACTTCTCTTCGAAGATGATCATTTCGTAGATGCTTTTTTTCGTTACCAGCGCTTTCTCGGGCGGTACACTGGTACTTTGTCTTGCCTTGGCCAGCTGATGGCGCAGTTCGGCGATCTCCTGTTCCATCGCATCGAGCTGTTCCTTGAGCCTCAGCGACACTTCGACCCCCGCGAGGTTGACGCCCATCTCACGGGTGAGGCGAAGGATCAGCTTGATGCGGTCGATGTCGCGCTGGGAGTAGAGACGAATCCGGCCGTCCGAACGCGAGGGGGTGACAAGGTTCTCGCGTTCGTACTGGCGCAGGGTCTGCGGATGGATGTCGAGGATCTTCGATACGATGCTGATCAGGTAGACCGGTTCGTCGTAGGTGTGCATGGGTTACTCCTTCGGCAGTTGTGCTTTCATCGCCTCGACCAGGGAGGGCTCAAGACCGTCCACATTCGGCAGGATGATGTTCGCAACGAGGTAGAGATCCCCGCGGACATTGCTTTTGCGGTTCATGACCCCCATCTCCTTCACCCGGAAACGCTGGCCGTTTTTCGTATTCTGCGGCACCTTGAGGGTGATCTCCTTCTCCAGCGTCTTGACGGTCACCTTGTCGCCGAATAGCGCCGCGTAAAGCGGGACGTCGAAGGTTTTGATCAGGGTATCGCCGTCGCGCTCGTACTCCGGGATGGAGGCGATGTTAATCTTGAGGTAGAGGTCGCCGACGCTGCCGCCCTGTTTACGCCCTTTGCCACGGACGCGGAGTTTCTCGCCCGACTTAATCCCTGCCGGGATCTTGATGTCGAAACTCTCCCCCTCTACGTTCACCTGGTGCTTGCCGCCGAGGATGGCCGTCTGGAACGGGACGGTAATGGAGCTCTCCAGGTCGAGGTTGACCGGCTGCTGGTAACCGCCGCCCCCGAAAC
>JACXUG010000034.1 GCA_014764065.1 Campylobacterales bacterium | reverse complement strand
CCGCGGTCCCCTTCGAAAATGATCGCCGCCTTGTTCTTGCGGGTATCAAGGTGACGGTCGATACACTGGTGCGCGACGTTCAGTTTTCCGCCTTCGAACCATTTGACAAAAGGCATGTTGCTGTCGTCGAGCACTTTGCCGTACGGCTCGAACCAGTCAATCTTCTCTTTCGCGAAGTGGTCCCAGAACCCTTCGTAATCCTCTTCGGCCCATGACGCCAGCTCTTTGTATTCGCACATGTTCTTAATGCGTGCCGTTTTGGCAAACTCGCGGTTTGGCTGAAAAACCGGTTTGACTGTTGTATCACTCATGTTCTCTCTCCTGTTTTGAGTTTAATCGTATGGTTCAATTTTTAAAGATCATTGCCGTCATGATCGCGTCGTTGACGGCGTTGTGCCGCCCCATTGGGGGCACTCCCAGGTTGGCAGGGATTGTATCAAAGCGTAAATCAATGTTTCCTTGCGGAATTCCGAATTTTTTTTTGTCAAAGCAAAGGCCCGGAACTTCTATTTTCGGGTTGGGCAACTCCACCCCGAGCCAGGGTTTGACTTAGCGGTTGATCATCGCCACGTCAAACTCCAGATAATAGCCTGCCAGCGGCGGCGGGCCAATGAACTGCAGGAACCTCTCGATCCCTTCCGGCGGGGAGAGCGCATACTCAAAGTCGTAGGGTTCAAACAAAAAAGCGTATGCCTCGTCTTTGAGCCTTTTGCGGTTCCGTTTGGCGAGGAGTGTTTGAAAAAACTTCATACGTTTACACCATAACGGCAACGCAGGCGGCCGTACGAGCCTTCCGCTGAGGAAAACCAAGTGTTAACGTAGTCAATGAGGCTTTGCTCTATTGGCGTATCACAGTAATAGCCGAACATCACATCACCATGTTCAGGTGGAAGAGGAACGCATCTCGGCCTAAAAATTGCACCGCGGCAGCATCGGCGTACAGTGCGGCGAATGCTATAATACCCCGCAACTGTCAAAAAAACGTTATCCGAAGGTGCCCCTATGCCCACACTGCCACTGTTCCATGCTCCCGCCGTCTCCAGGGCCCTGCTCCTGTGCGTTGCACTGCTGCTGCCACGCGAAGCACTCTGCGCATCGCAGGATGTCCAGACCTACACGTCGCAGGGACTGGTCGTTGCCGACTACCAGGTCATCGACCTTCCCGGCAGCGACACCATCGACCTGCTCGGCCTGCGCTACCTGCTGCAACTCAACGACTGGCTCTATTTCGGTCTCGGTGCCCATGCCCCGCTGGTCCGGGGGGATTACGGCGGATTCATGACCCTAGATGCCACGCTCCATGCCCAGTACAACCTCTATGATGGGCTCTTTATCGACGCCGGGGCCACCGTGGGCGGCGGCGGCGGGGGATCCAGTATTGCGCAGAGCAAAGAGCTCTCCGGTTCGGGCGGGTTCGGCATCGGCTACATCGGTCTGGGGTACGAATTCGACAACCACTTCTCCGTCGGCGTGAACTACACCTACATCAAATTTGAAGACTCACAGATCGACAGTTCCCAGGTCAATTTCTTTGTCGAAAAGGGGGTCGATTACACCGCCGCATCCTATGCCGATGCCGGCAAGATCGTCCCCGCGCTGGTGAAGCTGCTCGGCGCCAAAGAGCATATCCTCACATTTGAGATGAACAACCTCTTTCAAATCGACCCGACGGGCAGCAACACGAAAACCGTCAATACGATCGCGCTGCAGTTCTCCCATTTCCTCGATGACGCCAACTACCTCTTCGTCGAAGCGGAAATCGGCTACAAAGGCCTTCCGCTCTATAACCAGGTGCTCCCCGGTGCCGGGCACCGCTTCTCGCTCTCCCCGCGCGTTCACCTCTACGGCCAGGTCGGCGTCGGATCGGGAGGGTATTCGCCCGACCTCATCGACACCGGCTCCGGGCTGCTGGTCTATCCCAAGGCGTCGCTGGAGTTCCTTGCGAACGACGATTTCGGTCTGGCCCTCTCCGGCGGCTACCTGGCCGCGCCGACGGCAACCTCCAGAAACTATACGCTGGGGGCGGCCCTCAATTACCACCTCTCCAGCGGCAGGAAAAATACTACAGGCGGGCGGACTTTCAAAGGGTTCCGCCTCAGCGTCTTTCCCCAGAGCGAGCTGAACGTCAAAGTGGACAGTGCGAGCCACCACGAGGTGCATATGCTCTCCACCCAGCTCGACGCCCTGCTGGATCCCCACTGGTACTTTGCCACGCAGGTCAGTATCGCCTACAACGACTACCTGGGCTACCCGGGCTACGGGGAGATCCTGGCGGGGATCGGGATCCAGAACCGCTACACGCCTTCCACGCGCTTCCAGAGTTTTTTCCAGCTGCTACTGGGCACCAATGTGGACGGCATCATCTTCAAACCCTCCGTCGGCACGACCTATACGCTCACGGACAGTATCGCACTCTATGCACAGGTTGGCCAGATTATGTCGGTCGACGGCAAGGAGCTCTACCGGGAAGACCGTCCCTTCAGCGCAACATCCGTCGGGGCAGGCCTCACCTACCGCTTTTCACTGCCCTAAGCGCAGCGGAAGCCTTGGCCTATGCCGTTTTCTGCGGGTAACCCGATTTAAAAACCGCCCGTTAAGTTTTTCCCAAATATAATGCGCCTTAAAATAGACAGGAGTACTACACTATGTTCGGTTTCGGAAAACAAGAACTCAAAACCTACGACTACAGCGCCGAGGAGATGGCATCGTTCCAGTGGGCAAAAATGACCACGAGCAAGGGTGTCATGTGGCTCAAACTCTACAACGAGGAGACGCCGAACACCGTCGCGAACTTTGCGTTCCTCGTCAAAGAGGGCTTCTATGACGGCCTGAACTTCCACCGCGTCATCCCGGGCTTCATGGCCCAGGGCGGCTGCCCGCACGGTACGGGAACCGGCGGTCCGGGCTGGGCCATCGCGTGCGAAACGAAGAACAACGTGCACAAGCACGTCAAAGGGACCCTCTCCATGGCCCACGCGGGTCCGAACACCGGCGGCAGCCAGTTCTTCATCTGTTTCGTCCCCTGCCCGCACCTCGACGGCGTCCATACCGTCTTCGGCGGCATCGAAGCCGGTGACGCTGACTCCATGGCCGTGCTCGACAGCATTGCCGGCCAGGACAAGATCGAGAAAGTCGAGATCTTCGCCGAAAAGGCGTAAGTTACCGTCATGCTCGTCCATATCTGCTGCAGCGTCGACTCCCACTTCTTCCTGGAGAAGCTGCAGCGCGACTACCCCGAGGAGAAGCTCACGGGCTTCTTCTACGACCCCAACATCCACCCCTACTCCGAATACCGCCTGCGCTACCTTGACGTCCAGCGTTCGTGCAAGAAACTCGGCATCGACCTCATCGAAGGTGATTACGACTTTGAGACCTGGATGGATGCCGTGCGGGGGCTGGAGAAGGAGCCGGAAAAAGGGGCGCGCTGCGAAGTCTGCTTCGACCGCCGCTTCGAGGTGAGCGCGCACAAAGCCCTGGAGTTGGGCGAAAAGCGGATGACGACGACCCTGCTGGTGAGCCCGCTCAAATCCCAGGAGCAGCTAAGGCGCGTCGGCGATGCTTTCCACCGGGAACACGGCGTCGAGTTTATCGCCGTCGACTACCGCGCCGGCGGCGGCACCCAGGAGCAGAGCCGCGTCACCAGAGAGCAGCAGCTCTACCGCCAGGACTACTGCGGCTGCCTCTTCGGTCTCTCGATGCAGCGCGAACACCAGGATCGCCTGATGGACGAGATGTTCTCCCCCATCGACGGCCGCATCCTGCCCGCCTCCATCGAGGAGCGGCTGGCCATGTACGAGCAGCGGATAGCCCTGGAAGACGCAGGCAAAACCTACCGCATCGTCAAGCAGAAGTTCCTCAACTACCGCCAGTTCGCCTGCCGCCTTACCCGGGGAAAAGCGGAGTCCATACCCGCCTACGCCCTGCACTACTCGACCCTGCCGCGCACACGCGCCAGCGGGAAGGTGGAGTATGAGCAGCACGGTATTTACTACTTCAACCGCGACGACGTCCGCTTCATCACCCTTGAGACCTTTAACAACCGCCTAAGAACAACGTATGAAAACGTCAAGTCGCTCTGCTTTGAACCGCCCAGTCTCGAAGATGAACTGGCCCTGCGCCGGCAGCTTAGCGACATCCCGTTCGACCTTTCTCCCATTATCGTCGTCGACACCGCGCCGGAGGGAAAACTCACCCTCACCCTCGACGCCAAGGTGTATGAGGATACGAAAGAGCGGCTCATTGCAGACTAATCGGTTATTAACCCCTTTTTCGTTAAAATCACTCACTTTTCCCGGACAAAACATGCCGGGCAACCTATCAGAAAAAAGGAAGATCTACCCATTATGATCGATGTTGTCGAAATTCAGAAAATTCTGCCGCACCGCTTCCCGTTCCTCCTCGTAGACCGCGTCACCGAATTCAACCCGAACGCGTCCCTCACCGGTTACAAGAACGTCACCATCGGCGAACAGATCTTCGAAGGGCACTTCCCGGGCCACCCGATCTATCCGGGCGTTATGATCCTTGAGGGGATGGCGCAGGCCGGCGGTATCCTGGCGTTTAAAAGCATGGATATGACCGAGGAGGAAGCGGCACAGAAAGTCGTCTACTTCATGAGTATCGACGGTGCGAAATTCCGCAACCCCGTCCGTCCGGGCGACCGCCTGGAGTACCGCATGAAAGTCGTCAAGCACAAAGGCGCCATCTGGATCCTCGAGGGCAAGGCCTATGTGGACGACAAGCTCGTCTCCGAAGCCGAACTCAAAGCGATGATCGTCGACAAGTAAGGCAGGCACATGAGCAAAATCTCACCGCAGGCGATCATCGAAGCGGGCGCCGTCATCGGCGACGACGTCGAAATCGGTCCCTTCTGTTTCATCTCCTCCGAAGCCACCATCGGTGACGGCACCAAGATCGCCCAGGGCGCCTGTATCTACGGGAAGACGACCATCGGCAAGCACAACGAGATCTTCTCCTATGCCGTCCTCGGTTCCATCCCGCAGGATCTGAAATTCGGCGGTGAGGAGGTGGAACTCATTATCGGCGATTACAACAAGATCCGCGAGTTCACCCTCTTCAACCCGGGCACAAAGGGCGGCGGCGGCAAAACGATCATCGGCAGCCACAACCTTTTCATGGGCTACGTCCATATCGGGCACGACGTCGTCATCGGCAACCACTGTATCCTGGCCAATGCCGCGACGCTGGCGGGGCACGTCGAGATGGGCGACTACGCCGTCATCGGCGGGATGACCCCGATCCACCAGTTCGTCAAGATCGGGGACTTCGCGATGATCGCCGGCGCATCCGCGCTGTCGCAGGATATCCCGCCCTACTGCATGGCCGAAGGCAACCGCGCCGTCATCCGCGGCCTCAACCTGACCGGCCTGCGCCGCCACGTGGAACGCAACGATATCGATGCCCTCAAATCCGCCTACCGCGACCTCTTCGAATCGGGCCAGCCGCTCAAAGAGACGGCGGCGGAGCTGGTCGAGAGCAGCAAAAACCACTATGTACACAACATGTGTAACTTTATCCTGAAGACCAAACGGGGTATCCCCTTTGAGAGGAAGTAAGTCATGAAAGATCGTCACTGCAGCTTCTGCGGCACCCATGAAAGCGACGCCAACCCCCTGATCGCAGGGAACGACGCCTATATCTGCAAGAACTGTGTCTTTTCCGCCTACAAGATTATGTTCGGCGACGAAGAGGCACGCACCGAAGCGGATTACAAGCTCGTCGAGCATGTCGGCGAACTGATGACGCCCAAGGAGATCAACGCCTTCCTCGGCGAATACATCATCGGGCAGGAACGTGCGCGCAAGCTGCTCTCCGTCGCGGTCTACAACCACTACAAGCGGATCTTCAAGCAGCACGACCTCGACGACGACACCGAGATCGCCAAATCGAACGTCCTGCTGATCGGGCCGACGGGCAGCGGGAAGACCCTGATGGCCCAGACGATCGCCCGTATCCTCAACGTCCCCCTGGCGATCGCCGATGCGACGAGCCTCACCGAGGCGGGCTACGTCGGCGAGGACGTCGAGAACATCCTCACCAAGCTGCTGCAGGCCGCCGACGGCGACGTCGAGCGTGCCCAGCAGGGGATCCTCTTCATCGACGAGATCGACAAGATCGCCCGCATGAGCGAGAACCGCTCCATCACCCGCGACGTCTCCGGCGAAGGGGTCCAGCAGGCGCTGCTCAAGATCATCGAAGGCTCCGTCGTCAATATTCCGCCAAAGGGGGGCCGAAAGCACCCAAACCAGGACTTTATCACGATGGATACTTCCAATATCCTCTTCATCTGCGGCGGCGCCTTCGACGGCATGCAGGAGATCCTCAAGCGCAAGGCGGGCAAGAACGTGCTCGGTTTCGGCCACGAGAAGAAAAGCACGGCCGAGCAGGAGGTCACGATGGAGAGCGTCGAGCCCGACGACCTCGTACACTACGGCCTTATCCCCGAGCTGATCGGCCGTCTGCCGATCATCGCGTCGCTCAACGAGATCAGCGAGGAGGATATGATCCGCATCCTCACCGAGCCGAAGAACTCGCTCATCCGCCAGTACGCCAAGCTCTTCGCCATCGACAGCGTCAAGCTGACCATCGAAGAGGATGCCCTGCGTGCCATCGCCGCCAAGGCCAAGGCCCGCAAGACCGGCGCGCGCGGCCTGCGTTCGATCCTCGAAGAGACGATGATCGACATCATGTACGAACTGCCCGACTACAGCGGCTACGAGGTCGTGATCACGGCCGAATGCATTACCGAGGGGGAAAAACCCCTCTACATCAAGACTGACGACAAGAAAAGCGCTTAAAGGAACACGATGCTTCTGAACAAACTGATCGGACTCTTCTCCAACGACCTCTCCATCGACCTGGGGACCGCCAATACCCTCGTCATCGCCAAGGGACACGGCATCATCATCAACGAACCCTCCGTCGTCGCCGTGAAGATGGAAAAATTCGGCCAGCAGCGCGTCCTGGCCGTCGGACACGAGGCCAAGGAGATGGTCGGAAAAACCCCGGGCAATATCCGTGCCATCCGCCCGATGAAAGACGGGGTCATCGCCGACTTCGACATGACCGAAAAGATGATCCGTAAGTTCATCGAGAAGGCCCACGGCCGCTCCGCGCTGATCAGCCCCCGTATCATCATCTGCGTGCCCTACGGCCTCACCCAGGTCGAGCGTAAAGCCGTCCGCGAATCGGCCCTCTCCGCCGGCGCACGGGAAGTCTTCCTCATCGAGGAACCGATGGCCGCCGCCATCGGCGCAGGCGTAGACATCCGCGAACCCCAGGGGAACCTCGTCGTCGACATCGGCGGCGGTACGACCGAGATCGGCGTCGTCAGCCTCGGCGGGCTGGTGCTCTCCAAGTCCATCCGCACGGCCGGCGACAAGATCGACAAAGCGATCATCGACTACGTCAAACGCAAATACAACCTCCTCATCGGCGAGCGTACCGCCGAGGAGATCAAGATCGAGATCGGGACGGCCCTGCCCCTGGAAAAACGCCTGACAAAAGTCGCGACGGGCCGTGACCAGGTCGAAGGGATGCTCAGCACCATCGAGCTCACCAGCGACGACGCCTATGAAGCGATGAAAGAGCCGCTCAAGGAGATCGCCGAAGCGCTGCGCGACGTCCTTGAGAAGATGCCGCCCGACCTCGCCGGCGACATCGTCGACCACGGTATCATCCTCACGGGCGGCGGCGCCCTGATCCGTCAGCTCGACAAGTTCCTCGCCGACATCATCCGCATCCCGGTTTTCGTCGCTGACGAACCGCTCCTGGCCGTCGCCAAGGGCACGGGACGCGCCCTGGAGGAGATCGACCTGCTCCAGGAACTCTTCGAAAATGAGTAAGCGCGCCTCCGCGCTCCTCCTCCTGCTCCTGCTGTTCGCGGGCTCCGTCTTCTTTTCGACGACCCTGCAATCCCCCCTGCTCTCCGGCCTGCAATGGATCAACCACTCCTGGAATACCTTTACCACCGGTATCGGCAATATGATCGAGGAGAATTTCGAACAGCAGGAGACTATCCAGGCACTGCGCAAAGAGGCGGAACTCTACCGGCAGTCGCACCTCATCCTGCACGAGATGGCCACAGAGTTCAACGCCCTACTGGCGGAGAACAACTCCACCTTCCGCTATGACCCCCGCATTGCCCTTGTCCGTACCATCGCCTATGCCAACTTCGCCGACATGACCAAGCTCTGGCTGCAGATGGAGGATTTCAACGCCTCGCGCCTTTACGGCATGGTCTACAACGAAACGGCCGCGGGCATCGTCACGGCGCGCGACGGCCGGCCGCTGGCCCTGCTCAACGGCGACTACCAGTGCACCTACGCCGTCTTCGTCGGCCCCAACAAGGCTCCGGGGATCGTCCGCGGGCGCAACAGCGACACGATGCTCGTGCAGTACATCCCGACCTGGATCGGCATTACCGTGGGAGACGAAGTCGTCACCTCTGGCCTGGACCACCTCTTTTTTCCCGCCATCAAGGTCGGGACGGTTAAATCCATTGAGCTTACCGGCGGCTACCAGAACGCCGTCATCGAGCCCTACTACAAAGGAAACGATCCGGATTATTTCCACGTGATCACCCGCATCAGATGAAAAAGTTCTTCCTCCTTATTCTGCTGCTGCCGCTCCTACTCTTTTCCAAAGACGACATTTTTCTCGGGGGCGGCCCCTATTTTCAGACCCTGCCTTATAAAGATGCCGATCCCGTCGTACTCGCTACACCCGTCATCTTCTTTGACAACTCCCTCTTCTACATCCGCTGGACCCGGGTCGGAATGTACCTCCTCGGCGAAAGCGGCGAAACGCAGAGCTGGGGGCTCTCTTTCACGGCGCAGCCGCAGATCCTCGGCTACTACGAGCGCCGCGCGCTGACCCAGTTGAACCACCGTTCAAAGACGCCGATTCTGCAGGGGATGACAGAGCGCGACAGTGGCTGGGAAGGGGGCCTCGCGGCCGCTTATGCCCACGGAGACTTCTTCGCGGAGTTTCTCGTCATGCACGACATCACCGATACGAACAACGGTACGAAACTTCGGCTGGAGGCGGGGCAGAGCTTCAGCGTCGGGAAGTGGTACTTCGTGCCGAGCCTCCTTGCCGTCTGGCTCTCCCAGCCCTTTGCCAACTACTATTTCGGCGTCAAAAACAGCGAAGAGAACCTACTGATCGGCCGGCCCGCCTACCGCAGCGACGCGACGCTGAACCTGGCCGTGCAGACCTATA
Organism: Campylobacterales bacterium; assembly: GCA_014764065.1. GTDB lineage: Bacteria > Campylobacterota > Campylobacteria > Campylobacterales > Sulfurimonadaceae > Thiomicrolovo. The sequence continues at coordinate 5,703 of JACXUG010000034.1, read as the reverse complement.
TCAAATACAATATCAACGCGCACTGGCACCTGCTCGGCAATCTCCGCGCCGACCGCTTCGGCGACCCCGTCTCCGAGAGCCCCCTGACGCAGACCCGGATCATGTACAGCGGCATGCTTTCCGTCCTCTACTCCTTTAACCTTTTCGGCGAAGACAAAGCCGTTCTGAATCCGCCGGAAAAGCGCTGAGCGGCGCGGGAAGGGCACCCCCCGTTCTTCACCCCTTTTTAAGGGCTCCCGACTATAATACCCTCTTGAAATTACATCTTTTTTCCGAAGGGTATCAATGCCAAAACGCGATGATATTAAAACGATTCTGCTCATCGGATCCGGCCCGATCGTCATCGGTCAGGCCTGTGAATTCGACTACTCCGGCACCCAGGCAGTCAAAACGCTCAAAGAGCTCGGCTACCGTGTCGTCCTGATCAACTCCAACCCTGCGACGATCATGACGGACCCGGAGTTTGCGGACCGCACCTACATCGAGCCGATCAAAGAAGAGATCATCGCCCAGATCATCGAAAAAGAGAACGTCGACGCCATCCTGCCGACCATGGGCGGGCAGACGGCCCTCAATGCCGCCATGAGCATGTACGAAAAAGGGATGCTCGAAGGCATTGAGTTCCTCGGCGCCAACCCCGAAGCGATCAAAAAAGGCGAAGACCGCCAGGCCTTCAAAGAGGCAATGATCAAGCTCGGCATGGACCTGCCACATTCGCGCTACGCCTACAACATGGACGAAGCCCTCGCCGCCGCCGAAGAGATCGGCTTTCCGATTATCATCCGCGCCTCCTACACCCTCGCCGGCGGCGGTTCGGGTGTCGCCTACAACATCGACGAATACAAACTGCTCGCCCAGCGCGGCCTGGATGAGAGCCCCATCACCGAGATCCTCGTCGAAGAGTCCCTGCTGGGCTGGAAAGAGTACGAGATGGAGGTCATCCGCGACCGCGCGGACAACTGCATCATCGTCTGCTCCATCGAAAACTTCGACCCGATGGGTGTCCATACCGGCGACTCCATCACCATCGCCCCGGCCCTGACGCTGACCGACAAAGAGTACCAGCGCATGCGCGACGCCTCTTTCGCGATCCTGCGCGAGATCGGCGTCGACACCGGCGGCTCGAACGTCCAGTTCTCCGTCGACCCGAAAACGGGCCGCATGATCGTCATCGAGATGAACCCGCGCGTATCGCGCTCCTCGGCGCTCGCGTCCAAGGCGACGGGTTATCCGATCGCCAAAGTCGCAACCCTGCTGGCCGTCGGCTTCACCCTCGACGAGATCACCAACGACATCACAGGGACCCCGGCCTCCTTCGAACCGGTCATCGACTACATCGTCACCAAAACGCCGCGCTTCACCTTCGAGAAGTTCCCCGAAGCCGAAAGCACCCTGACGACGGGAATGAAATCCGTCGGCGAGGCGATGGCCGTCGGCCGCACCTTCAAAGAGTCCATGCAAAAAGCGCTCTGTTCGCTGGAAACGGGGCTCTGCGGTTTTGATGAGATGAAAGGCGACATGGACCACATCCGCCACGAGATCCGCCGGCCCAACGCCGAGCGGATGCTCTACGTCGCCGAAGGTTTCCGCCGCGGCATGGGCGTCGAAGAGATCTTCGAACTCTCCAAAATCGATCCGTGGTTTCTCTACCAGATCGAAGAGATCGTCGCCGAGGAGCAGACGGTCGACCTCGATATCCTTAACGACGCCGTACGCCTGCGCAGAGCGAAAGCCGACGGCTTCAGCGACAAGAAGATCGCACAGCTCATCGTCAAGCAGGGGGCGGGCGACATCCGCGAAAGCGACGTCTACAACGCGCGCAAGCGCATGGGCATCCACCTCGAGTACAACGAAGTCGACACCTGTGCCGCCGAGTTCGAGGCGCTGACGCCGTATCTCTACTCCTCGACGAATATCACGACCCTTCCGGCGCAGCCATCGCGCGCTTCCGACAAGAAAAAGGTAATGATCCTCGGCGGCGGCCCGAACCGCATCGGCCAGGGGATCGAGTTCGACTACTGCTGCGTCCACGCCGCGTTCGCCCTTGAAGAGATGGGCATCGAGACGATCATGTACAACTGTAACCCCGAAACCGTCTCCACCGACTACGACACCTCCGACGTGCTCTACTTCGAACCGATCGACCTCGAGCATGTCCGTGAAGTGATCGAGTACGAGAAACCCAACGGCATTATCGTCCACTTCGGCGGCCAGACGCCGCTGAAGCTCGCCAACCCGCTCACCGCCATCGGGGCCCAGATCGCGGGAACCCCGGCGAAGGTGATCGACCTCGCCGAAGACCGCGAGAAGTTCTCCGATTTCGTCACCAAGCACGACCTCAAGCAGCCGGACAACGGGATTGCCACGACCAAGGAAGAGGCGATCAGCGTCGCGTCACGCCTGGGCTATCCGGTCCTCGTACGCCCCTCTTTCGTCCTCGGCGGCCGCGCGATGCGCATCGTCTACAAAGAGGAGGAGCTGCGCCAGTACATGGACGAAGCGGTCTCCGTCTCCAATGATGCGCCGGTCCTCGTCGACAAGTTCCTCGACCAGGCGGTCGAGCTCGACGTCGATGCCATCTGCGACGGCAGCGAGGTCTATATCGGCTCGGTCATGCAGCACATCGAAGAGGCCGGTATCCACTCAGGCGACTCCGCCTGTTCCCTGCCGCCGGTCAACCTCAGCGACGCCCTGCGCGAACAGGTCGAACAGCAGACCAAGACCATCGCCCTGGGCCTCGGCGTCATCGGCCTGCTGAACATCCAGTACGCCATCTACCAGAACGAGGTCTACCTCATCGAGGTCAACCCGCGTGCATCGCGTACCGTTCCGTTCGTCTCCAAGGCGACGGGCATGCCGCTGGCGAAAGTCGCGACCCGCGTCATGATGGGCGACACCCTTAGAGCTGCCCTAGCCTTCTACGACCGCTATGACATCGTCATCGAAGAGAACGGCCTGCTCAAACCGCGCCTGCGCGACCATATCGCCCTCAAAGAGGCGGTCTTCCCATTCAACAAGCTCTACGGCGCCGACCTGGTCCTGAGCCCGGAGATGAAATCGACCGGCGAGGTCATGGGGATCAGCTCCAGCTTCGGCGTCAGCTTCGCCAAGTCGCAGATGGCGGCGGGCAACCGCATCCCGACGTCGGGTACCTGTTTCCTCTCCTTCATCGAGATGGACAAACCCGCCGGCGTCGAAATCGCCCGCGGCCTGTACGAACACGGCTTCAAGCTCGTTGCGACCCGCGGCACCCAGAAGGTGATCGAAGCGGCCGGCATTCCGTGCGAACCGGTCCTCAAGATCTCCGAGGGGCGCCCGAATATCGAGGACATAATGAAAAACGGAGACATCACGATGGCGATCAACACCTCCGACAACAATACGTCGAAAAAAGACGCCACCGTTATCCGCCAGATCGTCCTGCGGATGAACATCCCCTACTTCACGACGCTCAGCGCCGCCCGCGCCGCGATCGATGCGCTCGGTCACATGGAGGACGACACTTGGACCGCCCCGCAAGCCCTTCAAGACTACCTGGCCTGACAGGGGTCCTGCTGGTACAGACCGACACGACTGTCGGTTTCGTATCGCAGAACGCGGAGGCCCTCGCCCATGCCAAAAGCCGGCCGGCGGCGAAACCCTTTCTCAAAACCTTCGCCTCGCTCAGTCTCTATAAACAGACTGGGCGCATTCCCGCGCGTTTCAAACGCGAAGCACGGCGCAGGGAAAAAACGACCTACATCGTCAAAGGGGAGGCCTTCCGCATCGTTCCCGCGGGAAGCTACCACCAGCTGCTGCGCCCATACGGCTGGCTCTATTCCACCTCCGCCAATGCGGCGGGGGGGCGTTTTGACGCCGGGTACGCCTTCGCGAAGGCCGACGCCGTCATCGAAGATGCACGGGGGCTCTACGAAACCGCCCCTTCTGTCATCTATCAACTAAACCAACAGAAAAAACGGAGAATCAGATAACTATGAAGCATGTCAAAGCAATCGCCTCGGGCCTCTATCTCGGTACGGCCGGCATCACGATGATGAGCGTCCTCTCGGGATGCGTCCAGGAGCAGCAGGAGCCCAAAAACCGCTTCCTCGTCGTCGAGCAGCAGCCAAGCGGCAAATATGTCGTCGTCGAAGAGACGCCGACGGAGGGGCCGAACCGTGCCATTATCCGCTCATACGATGCCAACGGCACGATGACGGAACGTTTTATGAATGAAGCGGAGATGAAAGCCCTCGCCGAACAGGAGTACGCGAAGATGCAGGCGGGCCAGAGCGAACTGAACCAGGCGCCGCAGGGAGAGGGCATGGGACTGGCAGGCACCATCCTTGCCGTCGCCGCCGGTTCGCTGCTGGGCAACATGATCGGAAACGCCCTGATGAACAACAGCAATTTCCGCCAGCATGCCGACCGGGTCAATAAAAGCGCCTACCATGCGAAAACAGGCGGTACGGCGACCAAAAGCGGCACGACGAAAAAGAGCTTCTTCGGCGGGACGAAGACGGGCACCTCCGGTACCACGACTACCGCGTACGGAGGCTGAGCCGTGATCACCCTTGACGGCGTCACCCCCCTGCCGAACGAAAAACTGGACGAACTCGGATTTACCTGGCACACCGACCGTGACGGAACGCACTATGTCGCCGATGAACTGGTCATCATCAGCGATGCCGAAGCCGAAGCCTACTACGAAGCGGCCAACACCCTCTACGACATGTATGTCCAGGCGGCCGAATATGTCATAGAGAACGAGCTCTTTTTCGACCTCGGCATCCCCTTCAACCTGGTCGAGCCGATCAAGAAAAGCTGGGAAAACGACGTACACTGGCACCTCTACGGCCGCTTCGACCTTGCCGGCGGCATCGACGGGACCCAGATCAAGCTGATAGAGTTCAATGCAGACACGCCGACGGGGCTTTATGAGAGCGCCGTGCTGCAGTGGGCGCTGCTCAAGCACAACGGCCTGGATGAAGCGCGCCAGTTCAACAACATCTACGAAGCTTTGCTACAAAACTTCCGCCGCCTCATCACCCTCTTTGACGACCCGAACGATTTCGAGAAGTTCTACGACGGCTGGAAGATCCTTTTCAGCAGTGTCGAGGGGAATGACGAGGAGGAGGTGACGACGAAGCTCCTGCGCCAGATCGCAACCGATGCGGGTTTCGTAACGGGCTTTGAGTTTCTGCAGAATGTCCGCTTCGATGACGAGGGGATTTTCGATGCTTCCGATACCCCCTACGAGTATTGGTTCAAGCTCTACCCCTGGGAGGATATCGCCACCGACGAACCGGAACTCGCGGTCCTGCTGGGCAACATTATGCAAAACCAGAAGGCGATCATCCTCAACCCGGCCTATACCCTGCTTTTCCAGTCCAAGGGAATGATGAAGATCCTCTGCGACCTCTTCCCCGACTCCCCCTACCTGCTTGAAACCTCCTTCGAACCGCTAAAGGGCACAAAACAGGTTGAAAAGCGGATGTTCGGCCGCGAAGGGGCCAATACAAAGATTATCGGCAGTGACGGCAGCGTTCTGCACTCCACGGAGGGTCCCTACGGCAACTACCGCCCGGTCTACCAGGCGTATGCCGAATTCCCACAGGACCGCGTCGGCAACCGCTATCAGGCCGGGGTCTTCTTCGCCTACGAGGCGTGCGGTCTCGGTTTCCGCCGCGGCGGGGAGATCCTGGACAATATGAGCAAGTTCGT
>JACXUG010000033.1 GCA_014764065.1 Campylobacterales bacterium | reverse complement strand
GATGTCCTGAGCGAAGGGGACGACATCGACGTCGAGATCCTCGAGTTCAAGGGCAGCAAGATCAGCCTCGGCCGGGCACCGGCCCTCTAAGCACCCTCAGGGCTGCGCGGCCCGAACGTATGGAAACCACGTCACTCTCTGCACTGCTCTCGACGCTGCAATCCGGACAGAACCTTTTTCTCACCGGCGGGGCCGGGACCGGAAAAACGACCCTGACACGCCAGATCATCGCCGCGTACGGCGCCGAAGGCAAAAAGGTTGCCAAGCTCGCCTCGACGGGGATGGCGGCAGCCCTGATCGGCGGTCAAACCCTGCACAGTTTTTTCGACCTGGGCATCGCGGACAGTGAAACGGATCTTGAACGCCGGGGGAAGCTGATCCCCAAGAAGAAGATCGTCAAGCTAGTGCGCGCGATGGACCTCATTGTCATCGACGAGATTTCGATGGTGAGTGCCGAGGTATTCGACATGGTCCGGCTGCGGCTGCTGCAGTGCGGTTTTGACGGCGTGCTCCTGGTGGTGGGGGATTTCCTGCAGCTGCCGCCGGTGACCAGGGGCACGATCCGTTTTGCGTTCGAGGCCCCCAGCTGGGGCGCGTTCGCGTTCGAGACCGTGACGCTGACGCACAACTGGCGCAGTGAGGATGCCAAATTCAACAGCATCCTAAACGCAGTGCGGCATGCCTGTGTCGGCGAGGAGGAACACCGTTACCTGCATGAGCTGATCAAGCCGACGGGTGATGATCTGTCATGCTACACCTTCCTCTACGGTACGAACCGTTCCGCCTTCGAACATAACCGCGAGCAGCTTGATGCGGTGGATGGGGACCTTTATGCTTTTGAAACCCAGAGCGTCTGCCATGACGCCAAGACCCAGCCGCGGGAGGTGCAGCGTTTTATGGAAGATGCCCGTATCCCTGAAATACTGGAACTGAAAATCGGGGCGCCGGTCCTCTTTACGCGCAACAGCTGGAACTACATCAACGGCGAACGGGGGAGTGTCGTCAAACTCGAGCAGGATGCGGTTTCTGTCCGTAAAAGTGACGGCACCGTGGTGAAGCTCGAACGCGTAGGCACGCAGAAGAGCCGATGGGAAGAGCGCACCGTGGAGCAGGATAAGCAGATGGTCGAAGTGCCCCTCATCACCCTCTACCAGTTCCCTATCGTGCTGGCTTTTGCCATCACCATCCACAAATCACAGGGGATGAGTATTTCAGATCTTGTCATCGATACCACGGAGATCTTCGCCCCATCGCAGTTCTATGTCGCCCTTTCGCGCGCCGTCTCCCCCTATACACTCATACTGAAACAGCCCCGTGTCAATTGGGCAAACCTCGCCTTTGTCCACCCCAAGGCACTGGCTTTCGTAACCGCCTGATTTTTCAAAATAAACTATTATTTTTAATTATATAATGCAATTGAATTTTAACAGCTTGTTTTCTGCGCTGTTAAGCGAAAGGCAGTACATTGTAAGATGGTTTTAATTCACGTTTTTCCCTGTTAGTATGAGAAGGAGGGAGTAATGAAAACAATGAAAGAGAGAAATTGTTCTACTTGCCTTGATGGCCCTGATGGCGGGGGGGGCTGCAAGGTCGAGAATGAAACGGATGCTGGCACAGGCGGGGACTTCGGGGGTTTGTGGTGTGAGGCAGCCCGAAAACACGATAGTGACAAACAGCAGAATCAGTAAGTTCAAACGCATGAAACTCCCTTTTGTGTCATGGTATCAACGGATGGGTAAAGGGGCTTTAGTGGTATAATGCGGCCATGTATTATTACAGTTATGAGGCCTTCGAGACGGATATGCGTTCCCTGCTGCCGGAGTGCCGCGCGTATGCACCGGATCTGATCGTGGCGCTTGCCCGCGGCGGCATGATGGGGGCGCAACTGCTAGGTTACGGACTTGATGTACGGAACATCGCCCTGCTGCGGGTGGCATCATATGATGATGATACCCAGCGTGAGGGGGTCACCATAGAGGGGGATTGCCCCGAGGGGTCGGTGCAGCGTATCCTGATTGTCGACGATATCGTTGATTCGGGCAAAACGCTGCAGCAGGTCAAAGCGTATCTGCAAGAGCGCTTCCCGGTCAGTACGATCAAATGTGCTGCACCGTGGTACAAACCTGCTGCCTGCGACCAGCCCGACTTCACCTGCCGGGAAGCGACGGAGTGGATTGAGTTTTTCTGGGACCGCTTCGGTGACTGACACCCTTGTACGGTGGCGGCAGGAGGCTCAAAGCGTTCTGCTGGCGCTACGCGTGGCCATTTTTGAAAAGGTCGATACGGCGGTACTGGTTGTATGGTATTGTCTCACGCTGCCTGCCGCGATCGTTGCGCTGCCGCACGGCTACCGAAGCGTTGTCGTCATACTTGCCGTGGCGGTTTTCCTTTTTTTCCTGTTTGGGCGCTGGGCACGGGAGAACCGTTTCCGGCTGATCCATCCCTCCGACCGGGTCGAGTTTGCAGACGTAAACGGCTCGGAGGAGGAGACGCCGCTGCAGGCCTTTGAAAAAGGGGTTGTGCTGCGTCGTATGCCGCGTGAAACGATTGAGCAGACGGCGGCATACGCTCCGCAGCTGATGGAGTGGAGCCGGTGTTTTACGCGGTTGCAACCCCTTCCGGGACGCGCATCGTTGCGTATGAGTGGATCGTTGGCATCGAAATAGAATCGGGAGAGTAAGATGGGAACACTGCTTTTTTACGCCTTGATAGGCTTCTTTTTTTACTGGGTCTTCAGGAGTTACGGCCGTTACCAGTACCGGGTCCGGGAAGCAGCGGGACATACCATCTCGCCCGAAACGGTACGCAACTCCGAACTGGGGCTTTTTGTCGCCCTGATGGCCAAAGTCGCCAAGGCCGACGGCAAAGTCGACACCCTGGAAGCGGAGCTTATTGGCAATACCTTTACGGACATTGCCAACGCCTTTGCCGATCCGCAGGGGGTGCGCGAAGAGCTCAAAACGATCTTCAACCGTGAAAAGGAGCAGCGTTTCAACGCCGACGCCGTTGCCCGGCGGCTGGCCTTCGCGACGGCAGCGCACCCGCAGCAGCGCGTGGGGATGTTTACCTTCCTCGTGAACCTCGCCTTTGTCGACGGGGAGCTGAGCCGCAACGAGGAGAGCCTGCTTCTCAAGATCGCGGCGATTCTGCAGATCGCCCCGGATCAGGTCGAAGCGATTATGGCGCAGTTCGCACAGATCTACAAAACGGGCCCGACCCCTACCGGACTGAAAGAGGCCTATGCCCTGCTGGGGGCAGCGGAGGGTGAATCGATGGAGAGCATCAAGAAAAAATACCGTGCCCTGGTTAAAAAGTACCATCCCGACCTGATGAAAGCCAAAGGGGCGGATGAGGCCTATATGGCCGAAGCGACGAAAAAGATGCAGCAGATCAATGCGGCGTATGAGGCGGTCAAGGGGGCGCACTAGCGGCGCTTTACCCGATATAGGGGCAACCTTTGGTATAATCCCCCCATATTTTCGGCGGTATCGCTGTAACGTCTTAAAGGGCAAGATATGGGTATTGACGAGTCCTGGCTCTATCCGGGAATGATTGTCGTTTTGCTTATTTTTGCATTTATGCAGTGGCGCGAAAATGCCACGAAAACGATGATCTTTATCCTTTTTGTCCTTGCATACATTATCTTTTCTCATGAGACGGGGCACTCCCTGGGAGAGCTGAAAGAGGAAGCGATCGAATCGTTCGATGAAGCCGTCGGAAACAGTAAATATAAACAGTGGGTTGTCACACCGGCACTGCGGGGCGATGAAGCAAACAGGAGTGTAAAATGATCTTGATGTCTGGCCCCTGCGTCATCGAAAGTGAAGCATCGCTTTTCCGTATCGCCGAGGCGCTGCACTCCTATCATGAGGATGCACGCTTCGATTTCTACTTCAAGGCGAGCTTTGACAAGGCGAACCGTACCTCGCTTGAAAGCTACCGCGGACCCGGGCTTGAGGAGGGACTTCGTCTCCTGCAGAAAGTGAAAGAGACCTTTGGCTACCAGATTGTCACCGACGTTCACGAATCGTACCAGGTGGCACCGACGGCGGAGGTTGCCGATATCATCCAGATCCCTGCTTTCCTTTGCCGCCAGACAGACCTGCTGGTGGCCGCGGCCGAAACGGACCGGATCGTCAACATCAAAAAGGGGCAGTTCATGAACCCCGCCGACATGCGCTATTCGGTGCTTAAAGTCCTCAAAACCCGTGGCTGTGACGAGGTGAGTTACAAGAATGCACAAAAACACAAGCTCCTTCTCACCGAGCGCGGTTCGAGTTTCGGATACGGCAACCTTGTCGTCGATATGCGTTCACCGGTCATTATGCGCGAATTCGCACCGGTTGTCTTTGACGCAACACACTCGGTACAGATGCCCGGCAGTGGCGGCGGCAAGACCGGCGGGGACAGTTCGATGGTGCCATACCTGGCCAAAGCGGCCGCGGCCGTCGGTGTCGACGGGTTCTTTTTCGAAACCCATTTCGACCCCGCTTGTGCCCTGAGCGACGGTCCCAACATGATTACGCTCGACGGTCTGAAGCAGCTGACGGAGAGTCTGCTGGCGATCGAGGCCTGCAGCCGATAGGCCTGAGGGGATATTTACAAAGAAGGAGTAAAGAAAGATGAAAACCATTGAAGGGAAGCTGCAGGTACGTCCGGGCAAGAAAGTCGCCATTATCGCGGCACGTTTCAACCATCTCATCACCGACCGCCTGGTCGAAGGGGCCAAAGATGCCTATGTCCGCCACGGCGGCGAGGAAGCGGAGCTGGACCTTGTCCTGGTTCCGGGCGCGTTTGAACTGCCGATGGCAACGGAACGTCTGCTCGCCACCGGCCGGTACGACGCCGTCTGCGCGCTCGGTGCCGTCATCCGCGGCGCCACACCGCATTTTGATTACGTCTCGGCGGAAGCAACGAAGGGGATCGCAACCGTGTCGCTCAAATACGCCAAACCGGTCGCCTTCGGTCTGCTGACGACCGATACCATCGAGCAGGCGATCGAGCGTGCCGGTACGAAGGCGGGGAACAAAGGGTTCGAGGCCATGACGACGGTCATCGAAATGCTTAACCTCTACGCGGAGATCGAAGCGTAATGGCGACACGTCACCACGCCCGCATGGCGGTCGTCAGTCTGCTGTACGCCTATGACCTTGGAAACGGCGCGATCGCCAACCATACCGACGAGATCCTCGAGGAGAAAAAGATCCGCAACAAGCAGAAGGATTTCGCCCTGACGCTTTTTGACGGGGTGATGGCCCATCTCGAAGAGGTGGACACGGCGATCGTTAAACACCTCAAAGAGTGGGACTTTGACCGCCTCGGGTCCATCGAGCGGGCGACGCTGCGCCTGGGTGCCTATGAGGCGCTCTACAGCGATCTGGACTCCGCCGTCGTGATCAATGAGGCGATCGAAGTCGCCAAAGCGTTCGGTACGGAACAGTCTCCCAAATTCATCAACGGTGTGCTCGATGCGATCGCCAGAGAAAAAGCTGTTTCCTAAGTCCAGCCCGCGCTTAAAACAATCTTTTTAAAGTTTTCCGCTTCTTTAGCCGGGGGTGGAACTGAATCCGGGCCGGTTATACTGCGCTCCAGGAAAAAAACGTATGAGAGAATGGAACCATCATGAGCAGACTCACAAAAGAAGAAGCGGTTGATCTGATCCGCAATGCTGATCTCAAGACCCTTGGAAAACTTGCAACTGCCCGCAAAAAAGAGCTGCACCCCAAAGGGGTGACGACCTTTGTCGTCGACCGCAATATCAACTATACGAACATCTGCTGGGTCGACTGCAAATTCTGCGCTTTCTACCGACATGAGAAGGACGAAGATGCCTATGTCCTCACTTACGACGAGATCGATGCTAAGATCGAAGAGCTGCTCGCCATCGGCGGGACGCAGATCCTTTTCCAGGGCGGCGTCCATCCGAAACTGAAGATCGAATGGTATGAGGATCTTGTCGAGCATATCCACACGAAGTACCCCCAGATTACCATTCACGGCTTTTCGGCCATCGAGATCGATTTTATCGCCAAGGTATCGCGCATTAGCGTCGAGGAGGTGCTGACCCGTCTCAAGGCAAAAGGCCTCTCTTCTATTCCCGGTGCAGGGGCGGAGATCCTCAACGACCGTGTCCGCGATATCATCGCACCGCGCAAGATCGATGCCGATGTCTGGATCGATATTCACCGCAAGGCGCACAAACTCGGCATCAAGTCCACGGCGACGATGATGTATGGGACGATGGAGACGGACGAAGAGATCGTCGAGCATTGGGATATGGTCCGCCGCCTTCAGGATGAGACGGGCGGTTTCCGTGCTTTTATCATGTGGTCGTTCCAGGGGGAGAACACGAAGCTGCTCGCGGAGTTCCCCGATATGAAAAAGCATTCGGCGAACCGTTACCTCCGCCTGCTGGCGGTATCGCGCCTCTTTCTGGACAATGTCCCGAACCTGCAGAGCTCCTGGGTTACCCAGGGACCTTACATCGGTCAGATGGCACTGCAGTTCGGCGCGAACGACCTGGGATCGACGATGATGGAAGAGAATGTCGTCCGCAGTGCGGGAGCGGGCTTCCGCATGGCCAAAGAGGAGATGATCCGTCTGATCCGCGACATCGGCGAGACCCCGGCGATCCGGAACACGGCGTATGAAACCCTGGAGCTTTTTGCGTGAGCCTCAAAGCGCTATTAATATTCATTTTTTTGACAGGACAGATTGTAATGGCTGAAACGACGGTGGAACAGGTAGAAGTAAACGGCATAAAGGTGCCAATGATATTTGAGCAGGACCCTCGGCTTCCGATCGTCTCCATGCAGTTGGTCTTCCGCCAGAGCGGTTCTATCGAGGACGGCGCCGATGCGGGCCTGGCAAAGGTAACGGCTTCGATGCTGGGCGAAGGAACGCAGAAACGCGGCGCCGTCGGTTTTGCCGAGGCGCTTGATGCCCGGGCCATCCATCTTAGCGTGCATGCCGGGATAGAGACGATGGTCTTCGAGATGGAGTCGCTCAAAGAGGAGTTCGGCGAAGCGGTCGATCTGCTCGAAGAGCTGCTCACGACGCCCAACCTCAGCAAGGAGGCCCTGCAGAAGGTGAAGACGACTTCCGTCGGTGCACTCAGCCGCAAAGAGAGCGACTTCGATTATGTCGCCGACCGTGAACTCAAAGCGGCACTTTTTGCCGGAACACCGCTGGCTACCCCGGCTTCCGGGACGGTTGAGAGTGTCAAGGCTATGGAGCTCGAACAGATCAAATCGTTTGTGAAAAATCATCTCCAGACGTCGCGTGCCATCGTGGTGATCGGCGGGGATATTTCCAAGGCGGACGCCGCCGATGCCGCCCGCCGACTGCTGGGCCACCTGCCAAAGGGTTCACTGGAGAGCCTCGGGTTCTATCCGGCCAGCGCTGCGGCAAAGACGGAGCTACTCAAACGCAAAACGGAACAGGCTTATATCTATTTCGGGGCACCTTTTGAGATGAAAGTCGGCGATCCCGAGAACTACATCAGCCGCGTGGCGATGTTTATTCTCGGCAGCGGCGGCTTTGGCAGCCGGATGATGGAGGAGATCCGTGTCAAGCGTGGTCTGGCCTATTCTGCATACTGCCGTGCCAATATCGCACGTTCGAACAGCTACTTCTTCGGTTATCTTCAGACCAAGATCGCTTCGCAGAATGAGGCGGTCGAAACGGTTCGGGAAGTGATCAAAACGTTCATCGAGAAGGGGGTGACCCAGGAGGAGCTCGACCAGGCAAAACGTTTCCTGCTCGGTTCCGAACCGCTGCATGTCGAGACACTCTCCCAGCGCCTTTCGCGCACCTTCCTCGAGTACTACAAGGGTGAAGGGATCGGTGCTTCCACCCGCGAACTCGCACAGATCGAAACCCTCGACCTTGCTACACTCAATGCCTTCATCAAAAAGCATGGAGAGATTGAGAAACTGACGTTTGCCATCGTCACAGAAGAGTAGGCACTTTTTCACCTCAGCGCGATAGCGCCGATTTAACCTCTGTAACAATTTTCTCATCCTCGGCCAGATCGGCCCAGAGGAACTTCTTCCCGCTCTGGATACTCCCTTTGAGAAGATCGCCGCTTTTACGGTATCTAAGATCCAGCGCTGCGATGTCGAAGCCGTTATCCGTTTGGCGGAAGGCATCTAGACGCTCGCTTTCGTTCAGGTTTGTATAGAGAAAACACCATCCTTTGAGCCCGGTACGGCTGACGCGTCCGCGCAGCTGGTGCAGGGTTGCCAGTCCCAGCCGTTCGGCGCCGACGATGACGACGGTCGTCAGGCGCGGAAGGGAGATCCCGACTTCGATGACGGTCGTAGCGAGCAGGATATCCCCTTGCTCCCTGAACGTTTCAAGAATGACCTCTTTCTCCCTGTCCTTACCGTGGGTGACGTAGACGTTTGCAAAATGCTTCTCCCAGTACCCCCGTGCCTCTTCAATGCTCTGGTAGCCGAAGTTCTCGCTCTCTTCCACTAGCGGGTAGACGATAAGCACCTGGTGCGATTGCGCGATTTGACCACGGATATGTGACAACAGGGACGGGAAATCGGGTTTGTGGATGACCGTGGTCGTAATGTCCTTTTTAAAAGGGGTTTTGGTGATGAGGCTGACGTCGATATGAGCGGAATCGATCATGGCCTGGGTGCGGGGGATGGGCGTGGCAGAGAACTGCAGGTAGTGGGGACGACGGGCGCCGTCGGAGATCAGCTTCTCGAGACGGTGGCGCTGCGCGGTGCCGAAACGGTGCTGTTCATCCACCATGATGAGGGCGGCTTCGGGCAGGTCGCGGTAGAGCAGGGCGTGTGTTCCGATCAGCACATCGGCCTCCTCCAGCGGCAGTTTTTTCGGCGTGGCATTGGTGACGAGCAGAATCCTCTTTTCCGGGAGAAATTTCCGTGCCTCCTCGTAAAGCTGGTTGGCAAGGATGGTCGTCGGGGCCATGAGGACGCTGCGGTACGGTGTGGCCATCTGCATGGCGGCAAGGATTACCATGGTTTTGCCGGCGCCGACATCGCCGACGACCATCCGCTTGGCGGCATAGGGCTTTTTAAAATCCGCTTCGATCTCCTCGATGGCCCGCGTCTGTTCATCGGTCAGCAGAAACGGCAGCTGCATGGCCCAGCGGTGCCAATCGCTGTCGAGTTTCTGCAGGACATCGAAGTAACGCCGTTTCCCCCGGAGCGAACGCATATAGCTGTAGAGTTCGGCATATTTGAGTGCATAGAGCTCTTCAGGTGTCGGCTCCTTCTGAGGCGCACTCCGGGGGAAATGGAGCCCCATCAGTGCATCGGCGACACGGGGCGGCAGCCCTTCTTCCAACAGGTTATCCCGGGTGATGTAGCGCGCTGCAAGACGGGCCATCACGTCAGTCCGCAGCGCCGTTTTGTACTTCGGCGTCAGCGAGCCCGCTTCGGGGATGCGCTGGGGATGGCTCATCTGGCAGCGCCCCTGTCTGCAGTCGATACGGCCGTAGTACAGGGCCCGTTCCCCTTCGACGAAAAAACGAAGCATATAGGGTTTCGGATTGAATAGGACCCCCTCGATGCGGTGACCGAAATTGTGGACAAACAGGGTGATCGTGACGGTGCGGGGGGTGCGTTGGATCGATTCGACGGTGGCGTCGATGGCCTGCTCATGCCCCTCGGTAAGCCTGGGAGAGAGCCGGCGGTCTTCAAACCGGACCGGGATGAGTATGGCCAGCTCTGCGGCCGAATAGACTCCGAGTTTTTTGAATTTTTCGATATCGGCCTGTTCAATATGCATGGGGTATTTTAGCGCGTTTGTGCCTATCGGGCTTGAATAATGACATGTTTGCTGTGTTATAATCGTTGCCACGACAAATTACACAGAGGGCCTTGCCCGGAAAGGTTGCATGATGAATATCTCACTGACCGGAAGAGCGATCGAACTGACCGATCCCATCAAAGAGTATTTGCAAAACGCGATTGGATCACTTTCAAAGTTCAACCTGGACATCATTTCGGCGCAGGCAGTCTGCGCCAAACGCAGCATCGGGAAAAAGCAGGGGGTTTCGGTAGAATTCACGATCAACCTGGCCGGCAAGAACACCGTCGTCATCAAGCAGAGCGACGATGACATGTATGCTGCAATCGACATCGCGATCGAACGGGCTCAGAAGGCGTTGCGCCGTATGCATGACAAGATCAATGACCATCACCATGAGGGGATGAATAGTGCCAAAAGCGAACCGGCGGACCTTAAAGCCGCTGCCGAAGCCTTTGAAGACGAAATCATCCCTGTTGAACTTGACAGCTACAAACCAAGAGAGGTGGCTGATGTCCTCGAGGAGTTGAAAGCGACAGAAAAGCAGTTCGAGATCTTCCTGGACAACGACGGGAAGACGCGGGTCCTCTACAAACGCAGCGACGGGCGTTTCGGGCTCTATTGATTTTCAGACGGCATTGCCGTCTGGAGTGCTTGGCGTTCAGAGAAACGCAGGGCTATATTTTTTTTTCGTACGAGATACTTCTACTTTACTCCTCTGAATTTCGATGCCTGAATCCCAAATACAAATTTTATAACTTCTGCAGGGTTCGGCGGTGAAAGCGGATGGGCTCATCGAGTCTTAGGTCGGTGGCGGAGGTGACGACCACATCGATCAACGCGGCGCCATTTGATTCCGGTGTCGAAACCTGGGTATACAGGGCGGCGTTCTTGCATGAAGGCGGCAGCGAATCGAGTTGGTCAGACGACCAGACATAGCGGATAGTCGTCGTGATATCGAATATTTTGTCTGCACCGTTTTCGGGGTAAGTCGCGTTGACCGTCGTGATACAGCCGTCGGCACGGTTCCGTCCCGAAATAGCCAGCACGGCATACTCGGTTGCGCTGTAGGTAAGCAGGATCGCCTGTTCGACAAGATAGTCATTGACGGTGCGCTGCTGGGTGTCGGCGGTAAAAGCCAGCATTTTCAGCAGCAGGATCGAGATCAGCAGCATAAGCGCCACGGCGGTGATAAGGGCGAAGCCGCCCCGCCGCGCCGGGCGGGTCAGAAGACGAATTTTTGTTTGCATATTTTCGTTTCTCCTTCTCCTATCAGGTTGGGCTCATCCAGACACAAAACGACGATAAAGCCGCCCGCATTCCCCTTGAAGTTCTTAATCGCGAAGTCGGAGACGCTGTTGTCAAGCAGAAGGTAGGTCCGTTCGCGATATCTTGCATTCCACGGCTTGTATTTGTGCAGAAATAGCCGGGTGCCGTTGAGAACGAGTTTGTAGGCAAACTCGGAGACAACATAGTGCTCTGATGCCTTTTGCAAAGGGGTGGCGAAAGTAAATGCGTTTCGCGTACTGGTTGTGTCGAACCCGGAGACGGGGTGCATCGAGCTTCCCGTGTAAAAAGAGTCGCTTCCGGGAACGACATCGTTTTGCAGAAAATAGACGGCATACCAATTCGCAGCTTTTTCTGTGAAATAGGTGCTGACGGTTCCCGGCGTTTCGATCAGGGTACTGTTGCTGTCGCTATAGTCTTTACCGATATCGGCGACGCCGCTCCACGAGGCATTGTTCCATCCGTCGCTATCTCTGCCGATCCACTCGATGCCCCCGGTGATGAGGCGGGCGGATTCGGGGATGCGTTCGCGCAGCCGGTTCGCGATTTGGGCGAGGGCCGTTTCCGTTTTTTCTTCCAGCGACGTCACAATGACCGTTCGTGCATAGTTGTCGTAGATTTGCTTGAAAAGATCGACGCCGAATTTGGCGAGGATGCCCATAACGACGATCACAAAGATCAGCTCAAGCATGGAAAAGGCGTTTCTGCGCATTTAAAAGCCCCGCGTAAAATATTCGGCTGTGCCGATATTTGCGGCATAGACCCTGAGGGTGAGGATATTGGTCTGCGTCGGCGAATCGATTTGAACGGCGGCCATCTTCATGTTACTTAAAGTATCAGAGGACGCGTCACCAAAATTGAAGCTAATCGCGGTTCCCGTATCGGGGATGGATACGGCGTCGAGAATATAGCCGTTTTGATTCGCCGGAAGGGCGACACTGTAGGTGCTTTTGTAGCCGGTTGCCCCTCTTGCGTCGATCAGGGTGGCGTCGATGCCTCGCGTACCGGGAAGGCTTGCCGAGGATGGTGCTACGGCAGTGTTAAAAAAGCGGCGGTGAAAGTAGCGTCCCACGTTACCGCTGCTCGCTCCGCTACCCTTGAGCGGAACGATATGCCCGACGCGCAGCGGCAGCCCCCCGACGACACGCCCGAGGTTTGTACCGGACGTCGCATCCAGTACAAAAGAGCGCTTGCCGTCCCTATCGACGCTGTTGTCGTCCCAGGGGTAGGAGAGAATGCGGAATGCCTCTCCCGCCGCCGCGGCAATAACTTCCTGTTTCAGGTAGCCTTCCGTTCCCTTTGCGTTTTGGGAGATCATCTGCGGCACGCCCGCGACGACAATCCCGATAATAACGATAGCGAAGATCATTTCGATCATGGTAAAGGCGGCGCGCCCGGGCATTACCACTGGATCCTCCTCGGACGGTTGACGATGTCTTCCTGGCCGCTGTCGCTGTTGCCGACGCTTTGCGTGCCGGAGGTGCTTGTGACATTGCTGTCGATTTCCAGCGGCAGTTCCGAATAATCCGCCGTCGTGTCGTAACGGTTGTAGATCAGCCAGTCCGGGGCGGTGAGACGGATCGTCGCGCGGAGCGGGAACTCTTCACCTTTGTAATCATAGGTGACGTCCTGTGTCCCGCCTGTTGCAGCCGTTCCAAGATCTATGGTGACCGGCGTACCTGTCGACGGAAGGTACTGACTCGCGGTGGATGCGCTGCCGTCGGTGGTTTGGTGGAGTTGGTTTCGGTACCAGTAGATGCCGTCTTTGCTGCGGTTGGCATCACTGCCGACCCCCGCGGGGGTTAGGGTCTTATTGGCATCGATGGAGTCTCCGACGTCATAATAAATCTCGTCATACACCTTCAGCGTACCGCTGTTTTGGGCGACTTTGTAGCGGGGGGCGTGCAAACGCCCGTAGTAATACGAGGCGTTGCGCTCGCTCTCGAAAGCATTGGTCATATCGAAGTCCCTGTTGGTGACGGTAATGCGCGTCAGTGTCAGCCGGAAAGGGTTGACCGGTTTGGTCTTGAGCCGGTTGAAGTTAATCCGGATGGAGAGATCGGCCTCCCCACTGTGGAAGACGCTTCGGCTGATGTTGGTGTCGGGCGCGCGGTCGGTAAAGCGCAGAGCGCTGTCGGCATCGGAGATATTCGCGTCCGTTCCCCGGGCCCCCGACAAAGTTTCGACGGCGTAAGCCTGCGTCAATCCCTGTATTGTCAGCGGATTGTACCAAAGGGTCAGATCCATATCGTCTGCGTAGCCATGCACTTCGTCGTAGTTGGTCATCGGCGAACCCTTCGCCCCCAGTATCGTGATGTTCAGGTCAAGTTTTGCCGACATAAGCAAAGAGGTGGCGTTTTGATCGGTGACGCTGAGCGTTGTTCCTGCGCCATTTTTCGTAAAATCGTACAGATAGACGAAGTTGTCGGATATAGAGGAGGTGACGTTGAAATCATAGGCGTAGATCCGTTTTTTGAAACTGCCGCAGATATAGGTATGGGCATGCGTGTCATTACAGTCTTGCGGCGTATCGTCGTTATCGACGGCGGACCAGTTCTGGTCATAGACGATAAAATCGACGATGCCGACATTGTCATAAGAAACCCCCACGATCGCTTCAGCCGCTCCGGGCGTAGGGGAAAGCCTCGAATTTCCCTCTACCGCGAAACCGGATAAGGAGGTATTCAACTCCGCCGTCCCGGCCAATACCGGGGAGCGGAAGAGTGTCGTTGTCTTGGTTTTGCCCGGCAGAACCTGGCTGTTGACGGTCGTGCCGTCACTTTCATAGCGTATCCAGCCGATATCGAGATGCGAATTGAAATTGTACGCAGTCACATTGAAACCCGTCGAGACGGCACCGCCCTCATCCAGGGCGCTTAATGAAATATTGTAATCACGTTCCGCCTGCGGTTTGAGCGGGAAGCCGCTGGGACCGCTTGTATTGATATCGAACTCTTTGGGACGGACGGCGAAGCTGTCACTGGCGATGACGCTCGGCGTGATGCCGAGGCTGCACTCATAGCAGCCGTAGTGATGAGCATAGATGCCTTTCCCGACCCCCTGGTTACTCAAGAGGCAGGGGGCCCCTGTGCTGCCGTTGGCGTCGAGGTAGCAGCGGTTATATATATCATCTCCGAAGACGGCACGATATTTTGTTTCGGCATTTAGGCATTGGGGAAGCCCGGGGAGGTTCCCTGTCGTCGTACTGGTTTGCGTACACTGTTCATTTTTAAGCAGCAGCAGCTTGTTGATATCGATATATTTCATCATCAAACGCATTTTGCGCTTGGCACCGACCCCTTCAAGCGCGTCGGGGATCTCAAAAATATCGCTGGTAGCGTAGATGTTGTTTTTCGTCAGGATGGATTTGACGCGAATATTACTCCCGGGTGCGCTTTGCAGAGGCGTATACCCGCATGCACCGATCGCCGCATTGAGATGGTTGCGCGCCGCGTGCGCGATATGGCCGTCGTCGAGATTGCCGTCGGGCATCTCCAGGCCGTGCGCCGTAAAGTACGCTTCCAGGCAGACCTGGTCGATGAGGTAGTAGAGCACAGTCATATCGACGGCATGGCCGTTGGCACCGACGAAGAGACCTCCCAGCGGGTAGAACGGTTCCGCGGTGATATTGTCCTCCCCGAGCCAGACGGCATCCACCGTGTAGCCGCCGGCATTGGAGACTTTGGTCTTGAGAATGGTTTCGTAATTGGGAATACCGATGACCGGTGTAAAAGTATCGACGGCGTCGATAGGCCCCTGGGAGAAGATGATGCTTGCATTATCATCACCGCCGCCGCCGGGGCAGCGCTGCAGCGGACCGACGTGGTTGGTCCCGTTTTTGATGTAGCGGCCGTAAAGAATCTTCTGGTTGCTATCTCCGAGCAGCAGCGCATTCAGATCGACGCTGGCGCTGGAGGCGTAATGGATCGAATGGTTTGTATCACCGACATCCATATCGGGCATAGTGTAGCGTACGGCGTCAGAGAGGAGATCGACCAGTCCGATATCGCCCAGGCCGAGAAAAAGTGCGCTTTCATGTGAACAGTTTCCGGCGGTGCCGTCAACGCCGCAAAAATCGGCAAGCCCGAGATCGAGATGCAGTTCGCTGTTATCGGCGATGATATCGACATATTGCAGGGGATAGTCATCGTTGAGATGGTTGATCGGGATAGTGATTTGCCGTAAGACATCAAGCCCCTGTAGCCCGAGAGAACTGAGGATAGGTAGAACCGAATCGAGCAAATCGCAGGTAAATGTTGTCAGCCCGTTGAGTCCGGTACCGATTTGAGCGCCTAATGTCCCAAGGGTC
>JACXUG010000101.1 GCA_014764065.1 Campylobacterales bacterium | reverse complement strand
GGTGACGTCGGCGCTGAGGGTCGTATCGGTAAAGGCGCCGGTACTGACGATAGGGGCGTCCGCCGCGGCGAGCAGCAGCGCCGCGGCTAAAATGAGATTAAATACATCGGAATAGCTACCAACGATTGATGGCGGCACGCCACGGTATTATGACAATTCTATGCGGCAATTGGGTACCATAAGCATATAGATAGACTCTGTGGATAAGGAGAGAGATAGATGAAGAGAGCGCTTCTGTTGGCGACGGCGGCTACGGCATTGACGGCCGGGGGATACCGCATCCCTGAAAACTCAATTAACAGCCTGGCACTGGCCGCGGCCTATGCCGCCAACGCCGACGGGGCGGACGCCACCTATTACAACCCGGCGAATATGGTCTTCGGCAATGCCGCGCAGAAGGCGGAGGCGGCCCTGACCTATATCGGGCTTACCGGGGTACATTTCAACGGGTCCGCACCGCAGGCGGGGCTTGTCGGGACGGATACGAGCGGCTCCGATGCGGAGCCTGAGCACTTTCTCGTCCCAACGCTGCATTACGTCTCCCCGGCTTTCGGCGACTGGCGCTTCGGCGTCTCCATGCTCTCTCCCGGCGGCCTCTCCAAGCGCTGGAACGACCAGCCAGCGCGAAGCTATGCCTGGGAGGTGACGCTGCAGACCATCGAGTTCAATCCGACGGTGGCCTACCGCATCACGCCGGAGCTCTCCGTCGGGGGTGGCCTGCGGGCGCTTTACGTGCGGGGTGTCGTCAAAAGCGGTTCCATCGGCTCGCGGGACATGGCGGGCGACGGGTTTGCGTTTGGGTACAATCTGGCACTGAGCTACCGTCCGACACCGGCGCTGAAACTGGCGGCAACCTACCGCAGCAGTGTTGAATTCGATATTGAAGGGGATGCAAAACTCTACTTCCCCGATGACGGCGCCTACAACGGTACGCTGCTCTACGATGTGGGGGGGTCGGTCAGCCTGCCGCTGCCGGCGGTGCTGCAGGTGGCCGCGGCGTACACCTTCAATGAGGGAACGGCGCACTCCACGACGGTCGAATTCATGTACGAAAAAGATTACTGGTCCACCTTCAAGGACCTCGATTTCGACTACGACACCGATATCGGGGCGCTGGCCATCTATTTTGACGATCCGATCCCGAAGAACTGGAGGGATACGAACGTCTACCGCCTGGGCGTGACGCAGGGGCTTGACGCGTGGACGCTGATGGCGGGTATCGCGATCGATGAAACGCCGGTGCCGGAAAAGACGCTCAACTTCGAGCTCCCCGACGCCGATGCGATCATCTTCTCCACCGGGGCACGCTACCGACTGGACGAGGCGTGGAGCCTCGGTGGCGCTATCCTCTACGACCATAAAGAGGATCGCAGAATCGACGGCGCCGTCAATGACAACGAAATCGACGGGACCTTCACGAATACGGCCGCCATCCTGGTGACACTGGGTGCGGAGTACCGTTTCTAAGCCCAGAGCAAAACAAAGGAAGTGACTGAAGTGAAATATCTGGTGGAGTTCGTCGAACGCGGGGAGGTGGAGCAGAGCACCATCTTCGCCCAGCTCAAGTGCGGTGTGGAAGAGGCCAAGATCCTTCAGGCGATGACGCGCCGCTATATTACCGGGCAGGAGGAGAGCGGGGTGCTGGAGCTGCTGCAGGAGCTTTTCGGGGAGGAGGAGTACGGCTTCCTCTTCCACCTCGATCAGATCAAGAACCTGCTGGAACTCGGCTGGATCGCCCAGCAGAGTTTCACGCCGCTGAAAGTCAGCGAGGCGTGCAACCTGGAGCTGCTCAATACGTCGGTCGCGCTGAGCACCCCCTTCCTGCGGCTGCTGGAGCTTGGGTCGCTGGAGATGACGCTGCCCGAGATCAAGCCCTACGAAGACCATCTGGAGTACCTCCAGGACCAGTTCTTCCGCATCGAGCTCTACCAGAAGATCAGTACCGTCCGCCACCAGGGCAACGAACAATCGCTCTCCATCCACCGGCTGCAGAACAAGCTGGAGATCCTGGAGAAACGGATCGGGGAGCGGATCGCCCAGACGACGTCGGAGATCGCCCTGGAGAAGTACATCCGTACCAGTGGACTTGAAAGCAAGGAACAGGTGATCTTCCTGGCGCTGCTCAAAGAGGAGTACAGTGCCGGGGACAACTCCCTGCGCGAAATGACGGCACTCATCGACCTGATCAGCAGTGACGAATACGATCGCATCCGCAACCGCTCCCTGCTCGAAGAGGGCTCCAAACTGCTGACCGAGGAGATCATCGACTACGAGGAGATGCTCAACCCTTTCGGCGGGATCGCCCGCGCTTTCTACATCGTCGACGAGGTGCTGCAGAACATCATGCACCCCCAGAAAAAGAAGAAGGTGCACAAGCTCAAACTCGACATGCTCATCAAGGAGCAGGAGATCTTCGAACTGGTGGACCCCACGACTTCTCTCGACGACGTCGTCCTCAACCCCTCGACGCGGCGGGTGCTCGACAACCTGATGCACCAGATGGACAAGCGGGTCGTACAGCGGCTCGTAGAGTGGGGGGTCAAGAGCAAAAAGCAGGGTGTCGACGCACGCATCATCTTCTACGGACCTCCGGGTACCGGCAAGACGATGACGGCCTACTCGCTCTCGAAGTCGCTCAAGCGGCAGGTGCTCAGTTTCGACTGTTCGAAGATTCTCTCCATGTACGTGGGCGAGAGCGAGAAGAACGTCCGGAAGATATTCGATACCTATAAAGAGCTGACGGAGCAGACGAAAACCGAACCGGTCCTGCTGCTCAACGAGGCGGACCAGTTCCTGAGTGCGCGCTCCTCCGGGACGGGCAGCAGCGCCGAGCAGATGCACAACCAGATGCAGAACATCTTCCTCGAGCAGATCGAAAGCTTCAAGGGAATCCTCATCGCGACGACGAACCTGCTGGAGAACATCGACAGCGCTTTTTCGCGCCGTTTCAACTACAAGATCGAGTTCAAGCGCCCCGACCGCGAACAGCGCCGCACGCTCTGGGAAAAGATGCTGCCGACCAAAGCGCCCTTTGCCGCGGATTTCGACATCGATAAACTCGCCGGGTACGACCTGAGCGGCGGGCAGATCAGCCTCGTGATCAAGAATACGGCCTTTAACGTCGCGACGATGGAGGAGCCGCTCTTCACCCTGGAGGCTTTCGTCGAGGAGATCGAAAAAGAGAAGCGGGGTACATTCGATACGGAAAAAGCGATGGGATTCCTCCAGGGGTGAATATTTCATCACCCCCTGCTTTTCTTTGCTACAAAATGAAACAACGCTTCCCCCACCTCTGATTTCTTCCTGTTTCCATCGGTGACATGCTCCCCAATTGGTAAGGCCGGATTTAGGGGTTTTAATGACCTTTTCGCTATATTGCTATCAACTGTTTTTATATAGAATCTCGCCTGGAGAAAGCCCCGAAATTCGGGGATTTTCCCGGTCTGATACCACTAAAAAAGGTAGGATGCATGGAACATGTAGATGTTGCTCACCCCTATTTCGGGGTCTTTATCCTCTTCGTGCTGACCTTCGGCGCCTTCTACGGCACGACGCTCCTGGCACGATGGGCTAGCCGCGCTATGGCGGCAAAAGATACGGAAAAGATCAAACTTTCCATCTACGAGTGTGGACCGGAAGTGACCAAACAACCCAACAGAATCTCGCCGCAGTTTTACCTGTTCGCGCTGCTGTTCTTGCTGTTTGACGTGGAGATCGTTTTCATGTTCCCGTGGGCAATCGACTTCAAACTGCTGGGTTGGTTCGGTTTTGCGGAGATGATGCTTTTCATCCTGCTGCTGGCCATCGGTTTCGTGTATGCTTGGAAGAAAGGAGCACTTGAATGGCACAACATCAAGTAAATTTCATGCAAGACGGCGGGCTTCCCGTCGCACTGACGACTATCGACAAGGTGGTCAACTGGGGGCGCTCTAACTCGCTTTGGGCCCTGACATACGGTCTGGCCTGCTGCGGGATTGAGATGATGGCTTCGGGGGCGTCGCGCTACGACTTCGACCGTTTCGGTACGATCTTCCGCGCTTCGCCGCGCCAGGCGGAGCTGATGATCGTCGCGGGAACGCTGACGAAGAAGCATGCCGAGTTTATCCGCCGTCTGTATGACCAGATGACGGAACCCAAATGGGTCATCTCCATGGGATCGTGCGCGAATACGGGCGGGATGTTCAATACCTACGCCACGGTACAGGGGTGTGACCGCGTTATCCCGGTCGACCTCTACCTGCCGGGCTGCGCGCCGCGTCCGGAGACGCTGCAGTACGCCGTGATGATGCTGCAGAAGAAGATCCGCAGCGAAAAGGCGATCAAAGCACAAAAACCGAAAAGGCTGATGTAATGAGACGCTATACTCCGAAAGACGACGTCCAGGCGAAACCCTATTACACCGACCGCTACTGGGTCGCACCGCAGGTGCCTAAAAGCGCGGTGGAGACGGATGAGGTCTTTGCGGCCGACCTGGCGGCGATCAAGGCCAAGTTCGACGTGCTCGACGCCTACATTCAGGTCGAGCAGATGGT
>JACXUG010000032.1 GCA_014764065.1 Campylobacterales bacterium | reverse complement strand
CGGCGAGTTCGAGGTTTTCGACTTCATACTGGCTGACCATATTTTTTTCAAGCAGGCGTTTGTAACGCGCCAGGTTCAGCCTGACGTTGTTCAGCTGGTTCTGGTTCATCTGCAGGGCCAGCTCCGCTTGGGAGATCCCCAGCTCGACCCGCGCTTTGGCGCTGTCGACCTCTTTCGAGTCGATGGTATAGAGCAGCTGCCCTTTTTTGACCCGTTCGCCTTCGACGGCACCGACTTCGGTGACGAAGCCCATATAGCGGCTCGTGATCATCTTCTGGTTATCGGAGATAACACTGCCGGCAACGGTGGGGCCGTCGGCGGAGAGGGTCGCGGCCGCGAGGGCCAGAGAGAGAAGTAGTTTTTTCATTGGGTGACTCCATTGGCAAGTTTTTCAAGAGCAAAGACGCGCTCGGTTCGTTTGTTTTTGACTTCCAGCAGCGCAAGCACTTTCTCAAGCTGCTGGGACTGTTTGATGATGACATCGCCCATGGATGCCAACTGCTCGCGGTAGCGCGCTTCGTAGCTGGCGTAGATCTCGTTGGCCAGGGCCAGCTCTTTGGAGAGGGCGTCGATCTCGTAGTCGAGCGATTTGATCTCTGTGTGGATCTTGTCGACCTGAAGGGCGATCCCTTTTTTGGCGAGGTCGATCTGGGTTTTGGTCTTGAGGGTCTCGATACGGGCCTCTTCGTAGGCGGCATAGTCGCTGCCTCCGGCGAAGAGGTTCCACTTGAGCTGGATGCCGACGGTGTAGGAACCTTTGTCAGCGGCATAATGCTCGAAACTGTCGGCGGCCGTCTGGACATCGGCCTGGAGGCCGACCATCGGCAGGTAGTCGGACAGGGCGACATTCTGCATGCTTTCACGGATTTCCAGGCCCGTCTGTGCCCGTTTGACGTCGATGTTGGCGGCGATGACATCCGCCGTCTCCAGCGGCGGCATGGGGACGTCGGAAGCGGGCAGGGTGATGGCGCTTACGGGCTGGTCGAGCAGGAAGCTGAGGTAGTGGTAGAGCAGCGCCTCATTCGCCTCCATCTGGTGGATGGAGCGTGCGACGTTGGATTTCTTCGCCTGGACCTCAAGCAGGTCTGTGTGTTTGGCATACCCCTCCTTGATCATCGATTCCGTCATCGCCTCAAGGGTGCCGATGTTGTCGTAGATCGTCTTCAGGTTGGAGAGCGCCTCGTCAAGCAGCCGCATATCGTAGAAGGCTTTGCGGGTTTCGTAGATCTTTTCGTTGAGCAGTTTCGTTCTGTCCAGGCGCTTGAGCCGTTCCATCCCCTCGGCCGCTTCGACGTAGGCGCTGATTTTTCCGCCGACGTAAAGGGGCAGGGTATACTGCAGTTTGCTCTGGAAGAAGTTGCGGTCGGAGGGGTAGTTCAGCGCTTCGGGCTGACGGACGAGTAGTGTTCCGTCCGTACAGTAGGCCGGCGGTGTGGCTCCTTGACAGGCAATAAAGTCACTGAAACCGAAATCGCCGAAGTTCGCCTCGCGCCCGGTCAGTTTGAAGCCGAAGACGTTGCCGGCATCGTCGGAGCGGGCGATGTTCTGGATGAAGTCGAGGGAGCCCCAGTGTTGCCCCCCGGCTTGGGAAGCGCGTTCGTGCGCACTCTGTACGTCGTAGGTCGCGGCTTTGATCTCGAGGTTATGTGCCTTGAGCAGGCCGATGGCTTCATCTAAATCCAGGCCGCCGCTTTGGGCCGTCGCAGCCGCGAGGCTGAGGGCCGTAGCACAGAGCAGGGTTGCCAATCTCATGAGAGCTGTCTCCTTGTTGAAGGTGAAAGTTATAAAAATTATGAGCCTGCATTATACACTATACGATCTTAAAATATTTTAAACACGCCAGCACAGTATTGCAGCTAAAAGCATAGGAAAATCTTATCACAATATTCACAAGCTTTCTATTGAAACGACCCGCCCCCATGCCCGTTACCGTCTTTTTACTCTATTTAAGCTACACTTGCACCATCTTACGCAAACGCCCTTTTGGGCGGTGTATCAGAGGAGTACGGGTGAGTCTCAAAGAGAATATCTCGATGGTCAAGGAGGAGCTGAGCACGGAGGAGCAGTTCTTCGAGCAGGCAGTGAAGACCGAACGGTTCGTCAAAAAGTACAAGAAACCGCTGATCGCGGCAGTCGCGGCGGTGGCCCTCGCCGTCATCGGAACGGCGGCGTATGATGCGTATTCCGCGTCCAAACGCGATGCGGCGAACGCTGCTTATGTGACCCTGCAGTCCGACCCGGCCAATGCGGCGGCACAGCAGACCCTCAGGGCAAACGCGCCGATGCTCTTTGATGCGTGGAGCATGTCCGAGGCGATCAAAAACGGCGACGTCAAGGCGCTGCAGGCGCTTGCCTCCTCCCCGGCGGCGGAAGTCTCCGACGTCAGCAGCTACGAAGCGGCGGCGATTGCCGGTGACGCCAAGGCCCTGGGAAGCTACGGCTACCGTCAGGGTGCGCTCTATAAAGAGATGGCGCTGATCGATGAAGCTGTCTTGCTGATGCAGTCGGGCAAAACAGACGAAGCGCACCGCCGCCTGCAGATGATCGGGGAGCACTCTCCGCTCGCCCCGCTGGCGGAAGCGCTCTCGCACTACGGCGTGAAATGATCAAACAGGTTTCTCTCCTTCTCGTCGGTGCGCTGCTCGCCTTTTCGGGCTGCAGCAACAAGAAGTACTATACGCCGGAGCAGACGGTCAACGACTGGCCGGTCTGTAAAACACTGAACCATTCGGCGGAAGCTATTGTCGAGCAACGGCCGAAAGTCGATGACGTCCCGGCCTGGCCGACCTGTAAACGCGCCGGCGTGCAACTGCTCTCCAAAGGGGCCCAGGGGGCCGTAGCGCGCCAGGGCCTGGTCGTCGAAAAGAGCGGTATCAGCGGCTACAAGGTCCCCGACGGCGATCGCTTCCTCGGCAGCAGCGGCGGCTGGTTCCTCTCGACCGGTATCGACGGCAACGTCACGCTGCACAGCAGGGACGGCAACGTGACGAAACGCATGGCGCTGGAGAAGACCGTGGCCGCCGCCGCCGTAGAGGGTGACTACCTGGCCGTGCTCTTCTCGAGCAACGACCTGGGTATCTACCGCCTCTCCACTGGCAAGAGCTACTACAAGCTGCCGGGAACGCCGGCGACGGCGGTGGATGTCCGTATCGCCAACCCCTATTTCCTTGGCAACCTTGTCGTCTTCCCGACGCTCGACGGGCGCCTGGTTGTCGTCAACTACGAGGAGAAGGAGCTGCTGCGCTCGACGGTGGTGAGCACCGAGACCTATTTTGACAATATTTTCTATTTCAAGGTTATCGGTGACACGATGGTCGCGGCAACCCCGAACCGCCTTTTCTGCCTGAGCGACAAAGAGCGGCGCGAAAAGCTCGACCTTCGCGATGTTGTCTTCGACGAATCGGGCATCTGGGCGGCCACGAAAGAGGGGGAAGTGCTCCACCTCACAACGGCACTGCAGCCGGTCGCCAAGCAGAAATTCCCGTTTGCGCACTTCCTGGGAATGATCGTAGGCAAAGAGCATCTTTACCTTCTTGAAAAAGAGGGCTACCTGATCGTCATGGACAAAGCGATGACGCAGACGGAGGTCTACAGCATCGCACTGGATGACGGCATCAGCTTCACCGGCGAGAAAGCCTTCTACGTGGGCGACAAGATCATCACCGTCGAGGAGTAGCGTCGGCGTGTCCGGTCCGCTCGAAGCCTTTATCGAATACATCACCGTCACAAAGGCCCTCAGCAAGCGGACGGTCGGGGCCTACCGCTCCGACCTCGAACAGCTCGAAAGAACGGCGGAGCGTCCGCTGCTCACTCTGGAGACCGGCGACGTGCTCAAGCTGCTCGGCGGGATCGCCAACAAACGCACCCTCAATCGCAAACTCTCCTCCCTCAACGCCTTTTTCGCTTTCTGTCATTCGCGCCGCTTTACGGCGGAGGCGGAGAAGTTCGCACTGGCGAAGATCCCCAAGCAGCTGCCGAAGTTCCTCAGTTACGATGCGATCGAACAGGGGGTCGCGGCCATCGGGACGGAGAAGTGGACGGAGCTGCGCGACCGGGCGCTGATCCTGTTCCTCTACGCAACGGGGGTGCGCATCAGCGAGGCCCTGGCCGTCGCGCGGAGCGATTTCGAAGGAGAGTGGCTGCGGGTACGCCACGGCAAAGGGGAAAAAGAGCGGCTGGTCCCCGTCGCGGAGGCGGCACGCCGCCTGATCGACCGCTACCTCGATGCGGTGCCCTTTGAACGCAACCCGCTCTGGCTGAACCACAGGGGCAAGCCGCTCAGCCGCGTTTACGCCTACAAGATCACCCAGAAGTACCTCGGCGTCTCGCCCCACGTCCTGCGCCACTCCTATGCGACGGCGCTGATCCTCGGCGGGGCGGACCTGAGGGTCGTCCAGGAGCTGCTGGGGCACGCTTCGCTGCTGACGACGCAGGTCTATACCCATGTCCAGAAGCAGAACCTCAAAGAGACCGTCCTGCGTTACCACCCCTACAGCAGATCCTGACGGTCACGCCCGCACTAGCGGACGGGAAAATCGAAATAGCGTTCGGGGAAGGGTTCATTTTCCAGCGTAAAGTGCCACCACTCCTCTTGAAGCGGCCGGAACCCGGCGCGGGTCATTACGCTACACAGTAGCAGGCGGTTCGCGCGCTGCTGCGCCGTCACCGCCATACTACTGGGCCAGGACTTCGGCCCGAAAAAATCAAACCCCGTCCCATGTCCAGTTCCCTGCCGCTTGCACGGTCGATCAGGGTTGGGTCCACCGTGCTGCCACGCGAATGCCCCGAACGGGCACGTTTTCACGGTCTATGCCCTCGACGTCGCTGCACTCGATCTCGACGCTTCGGCGATGCCGGCGCTGGTCGGCTATATGCTCAATGCCCATGCGATTGCCAAGGCATCGCTGATGGCTTACTACGGCCGTTAGTATGGGGCGCCGTGCGGGGGCGGTATGGATTGCGTTGTTTGCCGCTGTCCTACTCTGGTCCGGAATCGCGCCGAAAGAGCGCCTGACCTGGGTATTGGAAGTGGCCCCAGCACTGATCGGTTTCCTCGTGCTGGCGGCAACTTACCGCCGTTTCCCGCTGACGCCACTGCTCTACTGGCTTATTCTCGTACACTCTATTATCCTCATGGTCGGCGGCCACTACACCTATGCGGAAGTCCCGTATTTCGACGGGTTCTTTCAGAGTGCGCGCAACAACTACGACAAGCTCGGCCATTTTGCGCAGGGGTTTGTTCCGGCGCTGATCGCACGGGAAGTGATCGTCCGCCTGGAGGTGATCCGGGGCGAGAGGTGGCGCTTTTTCTTCATTACCGCTTTCTGTCTGGGACTGAGCGCATTTTACGAACTCATCGAGTGGTGGGTCGCGCTGCTCAGCGACGAGGCTGCCGATGCTTTCCTGGGGACGCAGGGCTATATCTGGGATACGCAATCGGATATGGGGTATGCACTCTTCGGCGCGCTCTGCGCGCTGCTGTTCATGCGACGCTGGCACGACCGTCAGCTGCAGCAATACGTTTTTGGCGGAGGGGTGAAAGGTGGTTGACAAAGCGCAGATTCATACGCAGGTCTTCCACTCCCTCAACGAGCAGATCGCGGTGATCGACAGCCGTGGGACGATCCTGGAGGTTAACGCCGCCTGGGTGCTTCGGGGCGGATAAGGCCTGGCGGAGACCTTCGCCTCCGTCGGGTGCAGCTACCTCTGTGTGCTGGAGGCTGCAATCTTTTCGGGCGATAGGCTGGCCATCGAGGCGTCCGCGGGGATCATGGATGTCTCAAGGGGCGGCGCAAGAAGCTCCGGTACGAATACCCCTGCCACAGCCCGGAGAAGAAGCGCTGGTTCATGATGCAGGTCTCCCCGCTCTACGGAAGCGATATGACAATGTTCGTGGCCGCACATTACGATATTACGCAGCGCTACCTGGCCGAGGAGCATGCCGCGTTTCTTTCGCAGCACGACCCGCTGATGGGACTGGCGAACCGGAGGCGTTTCGGCGAATTTGTGCAGGAGGCCATCAGGCGCGACGCTCGCAGCGGGCAGTCGGTCACGCTGCTTGAGCTGGACCTGGACAATTTTAAATCCTTCAACGATACGCTGGGGCACCCCGCCGTGACGACTGCCTGATGCAGGTCGCCGCGGTACTCCAGGAACACACTCGCCGACCGGATGCTCTTCCGGGCCAAAACACAGGGGCGGAACCGGGTCGTCTTTGAACGGCTGCCGCAATGGCATGCCGACAGCTGATACGTTTTTTGCAACGCTTCATGCGCTATAATGGCGCTATGAAAATGCTCCATTTTGAAGAGACACGCACCATGTTCAAACCCATCATTGACCGCCTCAACGCCAAAGGACTCATCTATAAAAAACTGGATGAAGTGCCCCCCAAAGCGCTGGGGATACGTAACAAGATCCGTCTCTTCAACGCCACGGACCGCCAGGGGTATTACACCGCAATCTTTGTAGTCGCCCAGAAGAGCCGGGTCGTAATGAAAGATGTCGAGAAGTTCGAAATGATCCTGCGCAAGCTGGAACTCTATGTTGACCATGCCTTCAAACAGCGGGTTCTGATGCTCGACGCACCGCTCTGCTCCAAAGCCGAAGCCGCCTTCAAGCAGCAGGGGTGGAAGCTTCTCTGATGCTGCTGTGCGACATCGGCAACACCTCTTTGCATTTTTACGACGAAGAGAGCGGGCGTGACTATAGAGAACCAGCCGCCATGTTTGACCCCGCCGAAGTGACCGTTCCCGTCTATTACATCAACGTCAATGCCGCGTTGCAGCCCCGACTCGATACCCTGGAAAACTGGACCGACCTGCGCCCCTCCATTGCGTGGGAGAATTACTACGCGACCATGGGCATCGACCGCGTCGCGGCCTGCGAAGCGGTAGACGAGGGGGTCATCATCGACGCGGGCAGCGCCATCACGGTGGACGTCGTACGCGGCGGCCGTTTCGAGGGGGGATTCATCTACCCGGGCGTTTCGGCGCTTTCAGAGACCTACCGCCGCATCTCTGCGCGCCTGGACAGCTCATTCAATTTTGATATGCAATTGGATAAAATGCCGAAAAATACGAAAGATGCGATCAGTTACGGCGCACTGGGGCTGTTGGCCCGCGAAGTGCGTGCATACGGCCTGCCGGTCTACCTTACCGGCGGGGACGCATTAACGCTCATGCCGCTGTTCGGCGCGCCGAACCATGAACCGCTGCTGCTGTTTTCAGGCATGAAAAAGATCATTCAAAAGGCTGGACTATGTTGACCGTCGCGCTGCCCAAGGGTAGAATCGCCAAAGAGACCCTCGAGATTTTCGAGACGATTTTCGGAGAGAAGTTCGCCTTCGATGACCGCAAGCTGATTCTCGATACGCCGAACTTCCGTTTCCTGCTGGTACGCAACCAGGATGTGACGACGTATGTCTATCACCAGGCCGCCGATATCGGCGTCGTGGGGCTCGATACGCTTGAAGAGCAGGGGCTCGATGTCATTCGCCTGCTGGACCTCGGGCGCGGTTACTGCCGGGTCGCCATCGGTATGAAACAGGGCGAAAAGCTCGACCTCACCAAGCCCGAGATCAAAGTCGCGACCAAGATGGTCAACATCACCAAGCGCTACTTCGCCGAACGCGC
Organism: Campylobacterales bacterium; assembly: GCA_014764065.1. Classification (GTDB taxonomy): domain Bacteria; phylum Campylobacterota; class Campylobacteria; order Campylobacterales; family Sulfurimonadaceae; genus Thiomicrolovo. The sequence continues at coordinate 8,072 of JACXUG010000032.1, read as the reverse complement.
CGTTGCCGCTGACATCATCAAACTCTACGGCTCCATCGAACTGGCCCCGCTGGTCGGATTGGCGGATATGATCGTCGATATTGTCGAAACGGGAACGACGATGAAGCAGAACGGCCTGGAGGTCGTCGAGGAGATCATGGAGTCGACGACGCATCTGATCGCGAACAAGAACAGCTACTTCGAGAAAAAAGCAGAGATCCTCGACATCTACGAGAAGATCAACAAGGTGATCAGTGAGTCTTGACCTCTACGCGAAAGCGGAACACCTGCTCGGCATCGAGGAGTCGACCGAGCGGCTGCACGATCTCTATATTCAGACCCTGAAAAACTACCCGGTCAAAACACTGCTCGACATCGGCTGCGGCCGGGGCTTCCTGATGGAAAAAGCGCAGGAGCTCGACATGATCTGCACCGGCATCGACCAGAGTGCGGTGATGGTCGAGGCCGCGGCGGCCAAAGGATTGACGGCTGTGAAAAAAGGGATCTGCGAAGTCGAGGGGAGCTACGACGCGGCGGTGGCCGTTTTTGACGTGCTCAACTTCCTCGACAAGGACGGACTCTTCATCTTTTTGCAGTGCGTGGCGCAGCGGCTCAACCCCGGCGGGATCTTCATTGCCGACATCAACACCCTGCATGGCTTCACGGATGTCGCCGAGGGGACGATGACCAACGAGGATGAAAACCATTTCCTGGCCGTCGATGCCTATTTCGAATCCGAAGAACTGCACACCGAATTCACCCTCTTTACGAAAACGTCGCCGGAGTGCTACATGAAGGAGCAGTCGGAGATCGTGCAGTGGTTCCACCCGCTCAAACGTTTCCGCAACGTGCCGAACCTCAAACTGACCCACTATAAAAATATCTCGCTTTTCGACACGAACGACAAAATGCTGCTGGTGTTTCAGGCGGTCTGAATCCCCCCTGCGTGAAAACGGCGCCGTAATGCTATACTCTTGGCATGAAAATGCCGGGGCGCGTGAACCTTTTTCTGTTTCTCATCGTGGCGCTGTTCCTGTCTGCAGAGGAGAAGCCGTCCTCTTTTCCATCCGTCTTCGACGCCCCTGTTCCCGAATGCGACTGCAGCGCCCTTGTCAATGAAGTCAATGTCCACAGGGCGATCAGCATCTATGAGTGGCAGACGCGCCTGGATGGGAAAAAGGGGTGGCTGGAGAGCGGCATGGAGTATGTTGACGCGTTCCATGCGGATGTGACCCAGAAGGTGCATGTGCTCTCGGCCAATGCAGATGTGCAGATTCTCAGCTGGAGCGGCGGCAAAACGAAAAAAAAGCGGCACAGGATTCCCCGGGACGGTAATGCCAGTGAAGGGATCTCGGGCTACTTCAACCGGCTCTTTCATGATGACACTTTCCTCTCAGGGACGCACCATTCGCACCCGTTCGGAAGCCTCCATCGTCGGCGAGGCGAAGGCCTTCACCGAGCACAAGGATTTCAAAGGGGTCATCTCCGATGACGGCGGGCCGACGGCGAATATGTACGGCTACGTCTACCTCAAGGCTGCAGCGCGCCCGTGATATCGTGCACGCCATGCAGGGGAGTATCCGCCTGACCAGCCGGCCAAGGAGATCGGCAGCAACATCGAATTTATCTTTGATATCGAGAAGGGGGTCCCGGCCAAATTGATCGGTGACTCGCTGCGGCTGGGGCAGGTGCTCACCAACCTGATGAGCAACGCCATGAAATTCACCGTGGACGGGGAGGTGCGGCTGCATATCCGCCGCCTGGAGGACAAAGGCGGGAAAGTGATGCTGGAGTTTGTCATCTCCGACACGGGCGTCGGGACCGATCCGAACCGTTTCAACGATATCTTCGAGCCCTTCTCTTCGGCCAACGATCTCAAAGAGACGGACCTGGGGCTCTATATCTCCCGGGCACTGATCGATATGATGGGCGGTACCATCGAGATCAAAAGCGTAATGAGCAAGGGAAGCGACTTTATCTTGACGATCCCGTTCGATGTGCCTGACATCAATGAAAAACGCCACTACCGTCTCCCGGCCAAGGCCTTCACGGGGCACAGCTTCGTGATCGTCGAGGTTCAGCCGACGACGACGGACGCGCTCAAAAAAATGCTGGAGTACTTCAAAAACGACGTCAGCGTCCGCTCACTGGGGGCGATCCGGAACAAAAGCGACATCCTCTTTGAAAGCGAAGTTGTCATCATTGCCGAGGATGCTTTCACGCCGGACGTTCAGGCCCTGATCAAGAGGGTCAAGAGTGAAACCAATAACAAGGTCGTCCTGGCGGGGAGCATGATCAACGAACCGCATGACGTTTCGTCGCTCAAGACGCTCATCGATGCGCGCATCATGAAACCGCTGAACCTGCAGCGTATCTACGACCTAATCGTCGACCTTTTCGAAGACAGTATCAAAGAGGTCGACACCGAGGGCGTGACGCCGAGGCATACGTCGCCGAAGGCATTTACGGAACCGCAGCACTATGAGGACGTTCCGGAAACGCCGAACATTTCGATACAGAGCTTCGGCATCTTTGTCGGGGCATCCGTTCTGATCGCTGAAGAGAACCTGATCAACCAGAAGGTACTGCTGAGCCTCTTCAACGGCAGCAGCATCAAGGTGACTATTGCCAGCGACGGCGGGGAAGCGCTCGAAGCGGTGCAGGATCCGACGAACCGTTTCGACCTGGTCCTTATGGATATCAACATGCCGGTCATGGACGGGTACGAGGCGACACGCCATATCCGTGCCGATGCGCAGTACGATGAGATGCCGATCGTCTCGCTGACCGGGCTCGGGCTGCCCGAGGAGATTGCGAAGATGTACGCGATCGGCATGAACGCCCACCTGATCAAACCGGTGAAGGTCGGACGGCTCTACACCGTGTTCAGCCGCTTTATCAAGACGGTTACTCCTACCGTCAAGAAGGCGCAGTCGCCGCCACCTGCATGATGTCCTGAAAGCGGCGAGAAAGTATCTGCCGTAACGGCGGATTTAGTAATCATTCCCTACAATTACCGCATGAGAATAGACAAATTTCTGAATGCGGTCAATATCACCAAGCGCCGCACCGTGGCGCAGGACATGCTCGCCAACGGGGTCGTCAGCATCAACGGCCAGAGCGTCAAGCCGAGCAAGAACGTCGTGGTGGGGGATGTCATCGCCATTGCTTACCTCAAGGGGGAGAAGCGCTACGAAGTGCTGCAGATCCCGACGACGAAATCCACACCCAAATCGATGCAAAGCGAATACGTAAAGGAGCTAAATTGACCTACAGTGAAGCCCGGGACACCTTTGAACGCCTTTTCCGGCATGAAATGGACGACGCGCAGATGCGCGATTTCCTGCTTTCGATGAAACTGGACGAGACGATGCCGGTCGAGGTACTGGCCGCTGCTGCGTCCGTGATGCGCGCCAATGCCATCGCCCTGCCCGTGGACGAAACACTGCGTCCGGAGCTGATCGATATCGTCGGTACCGGCGGGGACAAGATCGGCAGTTTCAATATCTCGTCGACGGTGGCGCTGCTCTGCGCCTCGATGGGCTCCCATGTCGCCAAGCACGGCAGCCGCTCTGTCACCTCCAAGTCCGGCAGTGCCGATATGTTCGAAGCCCTTGGCGTACGCCTGGACCTGGGCATCGAACAAAGCGCGCGCCTGCTCGAGGAGACGGGCTTCACCTTTATGTTCGCCCAAAACCACCACCCGGCCATGAAGTTCATCATGCCGGTGCGCAAAAGCATCCCGGAAAAAACGATCTTTAACGTCCTAGGTCCCCTGACGAACCCCGCCGGCGTAGGGAAGATCATGCTCGGCGTCTTCGATAAAAGCTTCGTGCCGAAGATCGCGGAGGCGCTGATGATCAACGAGGTGAAGTCAGCGATCGTCGTCAGTTCGAAAGAGCGGATGGACGAGATCAGTATCTCCGACATCACCTACGCGGCCCGCGTCGATGCCGGCGGCATGATTGAGTATGAGATCGATCCGGCCCGCTACGGCATCGCGCGCCAGCCTCTCGAAGCGATCGTCGGCGGCGACGGGGAAGCGAACGCCGCAATCCTGCGGAACATCTTCGATAACCGCGCCACCGACGCACAGCGCGATATTGTCCGCATCAATGCGGCCAACGCCTTCATCGTCGACGGGAGGGCCCGGGACATCCAGGAGGGGCTTGAGATGGCCGACGAGGCGCTGTTGAGCGGCCGGGCGAAAGCCAAGCTGGCGCAGATCATCGAGGTCTCCGCGAAACTGTGAGACAGCTCAAATGCGGCCGGGAGGATCTGGACCGGGTGGTCGGTGCCATGATGGACGCGCTGCCGCGGGGCGGGGTCGTCATACTGCAGGGCGACCTTGCCAGCGGCAAGACGACGCTGACCCAGGCCGCGGCGCGCCATCTTAACATTGACGAGCCGGTGACGTCGCCGACCTTTTCGCTGCAGCAGTGCTACGGCGACCAGATGTTCCACTACGACATCTACAACCACGGTATCGAGCATTTCCTCGCCCTGGGGCTGCTTGAAGAGCTGGAAAAACCGGGGTATCATTTCATCGAGTGGGGGGACGAGACCCTCATAGAGATGCTGAAGATGGCGGAGATTCCCGCCATTGTGATTGAAATCGAAAAATGTGCGCCCGACGCACGCTGCTACAAGGTGTACCATGCATAAACTGAGTGCCCAGGAGTTGGTCAAAACGATCAAACAGACCGAAATCGTCCGCGGGGTCTCCCTGGAGGTCAATACCGGAGAGGTTGTTGGCCTGCTCGGCCCCAACGGCGCCGGCAAAACGACGACCTTCTACATGATCTGCGGTCTCGTCGAAGCGACGGGGGGCGAGGTCTTCATCGACGAGAAGAATATTTCCGGCTACCCGATGCATGCCCGCGCCCGGTCGGGAATAGGCTACTTGCCGCAAGAAGCTTCCATCTTCAAGGACCTTACGGTTGAAGAGAACCTGATGGTGGCGGCACAGGCGGTCATCAGCAACAAAAAAGAGCAGCTCGACCGCATAGAGGAGATGCTCGATATCTTCAACATCGAACCGATCCGCTACCGCAAGGGGATCAGCCTTTCGGGCGGGGAGCGCCGCCGCGCCGAGATCGCCCGCGCCCTGGTGGCCCGTCCGCGCTTCTTACTGCTGGACGAACCTTTTGCCGGGGTCGACCCGCTCGCCGTCCTCGATATCCAGAAAGTCGTCGAGCAGCTGGTCAAACATGACATCGGCGTACTGATCACCGACCACAATGTCCGCGAAACCCTCGACGTCTGCGACCGCGCCTACGTCATCAAGAGCGGCACGCTGCTCGCGTCGGGTTCGAGCGCCGAGATCATGGTTAACGAGGATGTCCGGCGGCACTACCTTGGCGAGTCGTTCAAATTCTGATCTGAAGGCGCTGCTGGATGCGGAGATGCGGCAGCGCAACCATGCGCTGGAGATCTCCTACGAGCGGCCCGACCCCATCCTTGTCGCGCAGCGCTACAGGGAGCCCTACAGTGCACTCGCATGCGCGCTTTTCGCCTACGGGCGCGCCGATCTGATCGTCCGCTTCCTTGACACCCTCGACTTTTCACTGCTCGATGCGGACGAAGCCGTGATTCGGAGCGCTTTCGAGGGGTATTACTACCGTTTCCAGAACCGCGTCGATATCAGCGAGTTCTTTATCACCCTGCGGCGCCTGAAGCGCGATGCGGATATGGAAGCACTCTTTACGGAAGCGTACGGGAGGAACCGTTCCGTCATTGACGGTCTGAATGCTTTGATCTCGGCCATGCGGGAGCTAAACGATTATGAGAGCCGCGGCTACCGGTTCCTTGTCGGCAGCGAAGTGACGAAGTATAGGGGCGGAGCACCGATGAAACGGTGGATGATGTTCCTGCGCTGGATGGTGCGCAGCGATGCTATCGACTTCGGGCTCTGGGAAGGCGTCGACAAGGCCGACCTGCTGATGCCTCTGGATACCCACACTTTCAACGTCTCCCGCCGCCTGGGGCTGCTGCAACGGAAAACCTATGACCTTCAATCTGTCGTGGAGTTGACCCGAACCCTCAAAACCTTCGACCCTGCCGATCCGGTCAAGTACGATTTCGCCCTCTACAGGCTCGGTCAGGAAAAAGTACTCTGATACTGAGACGATAGCCGGATGTAGTACAGGAGTGCGTCTGAAAAAAACGCTACTATGCGCAGGTAGAACACCAAACGGAGAATCCCATTTGGAAAAACAGTATCTCTACGCCATCTCGGTGGTGGCGATGAAAAACCAGTCCGTCAACAACCAGCTGGCCAGCGGATTGGCGGACAAACGCCATATACTCGCGGATGCCAATGCGATTGTGTGGCAGTTCGATGCCGCGTACAGCGATGCCGTCGTCCTGATCAGTTGCAATGTCAGCGATGCGGGGCCCGGCGGGATGGGGTATCAGTTCACGCTCAAATATACGCAGGGGCGCGTGGAACAGTGTGTCGGCGATCTTGTGAACAAATTGGAAGAGCTGTTGGATTGATGCCGCCGCAGCGCTGCGGCGATGGGGGTCAGGCCGCTTTTTTGACCGCTTTTTTCGCCACTTTTGCTACCGCTTTTTTCTTCAGGACTTTTGCAGTTCTTTCTCCCTGTAGGTGGTTTTTATTACTGTAAAATAGTAATAAATTATTACCATAGTATATGTTTAATAGATTTATATCAATAATATAAGGAGAAAAGAAATAAAATAATACAAAATAAGGAACCGGGAGGGTGCGTAATGACCTTTATCGAGTTCAAAAAACTTCTTCTGGATGCGGAGATCACGCTGCCGAAATTCAGCAAGTTGATCAAAGTGAGCGAAAAGAACCTGCAGTCGTACAAGAAGAAGGGGGAAGTGCCCAATACGATCGCCGTCATCGCCGCCTGTTTTGCCGAGATGAAGAAAAACGGGATGGCGTACACACCCGTGGTGGAAGTGCTGGCGCTGCAGGCCAAAACAAAAAAGGGGGCGGGGTTCGCCAAAAAGAAAAAGGGGGATCAACCTGCGCCGAAAACGACGGAGTGACGCTGCGCTTCGGCGGGGAAGCACTCCTTTACCGAAGGGGGCGGGAGAAAGTGCTATAATTCCCGAAAAAAAGGAACGATATGGAGTGCGAATTTCCGACGGTCAATGCCAACAGCGATGAGATCAAGGCGATGTTTGAAGCGACCAAGACGATCGCCGTTCTGGGCCTCTCCCCGGACGAGAGCAAGGACAGTCACCGTGTAGCGAAATACCTCAAAGAGGCGGGCTTCAAGATCGTCCCGGTCTACCCGAAAGAGGATGAGATCCTCGGTGAAAAGGTCTACCGCTCCCTGGCCGAGATCCCTTTCCCGGTCGATATGGTCGATATCTTCCGCAAACCGGCAGCACTGGATGCCGTCGCGGATGCCTGCATCGCGCGCGGCGACGTCAAGTACTTCTGGGCGCAGAAGGGCATCGTGAACAACGAAGCGGCGGAAAAAGCGGAAAAAGCGGGCATGAAAGTGGTTCAGAACTACTGCACGATGGTCGAACATCGCCATATCTTCGGGTGAGCCCAGGTTGTTTCCCCTTGAGAAGATAGAACAGGCCGCCGAACGCATCGGCGGTGTCGTTACCAAAACCCCCTTCGCCTTTGCCCCCTACCTCAGCGAAACGAGTGGCGTCCGTGTTTTTTTGAAAAAAGAGAACCTGCAGGTGACCGGCGCGTTCAAGATCCGCGGCGCGTTCAACAAGATCGCCTCGCTGGACGCGGAGGAGTGTGCCCGGGGCGTCGTCGCCGCCAGCGCGGGCAATCACGCGCAGGGGGTGGCATACTCGGCGGCCCATTTCGGCATCCGCGCCGTGATCGTCATGCCCGAGTCGACGCCGCTGACCAAGGTCGACGGCGTGCGCCACTACGGCGCGGAGGTCATCCTGGCGGGGACGAACTACGACGAGGCCTACGCCCATGCCGTCGAATACGGCAAACAGAACAACCTGGTCTTCGTCCACCCCTTTGAAGACGACGAGGTGATCGCGGGACAGGGGACGATCGGACTGGAGATCCTCGAACAGACCGAAACGCTCGACGCGGTGCTGGTGCCGGTTGGCGGCGGCGGGCTGATCTGCGG
>JACXUG010000100.1 GCA_014764065.1 Campylobacterales bacterium | reverse complement strand
CGTACAATCGCGTCTATGATACTGGCGGCTGTACCGCTGTCAGGGGATGGACTTTTTGTCGGCATCAAAGGTCTGAATTCTACTTTCTCCTACAGGGTAGAAGATCCTGCTCAGGGCCTGGAGGCACGGCTCCGGTTTCCGGCAACGGCAGCGGTCGGGGAACTGGGGTATGCCCTTGATACACCGGCGGGCGTGCTCCGCTTTTCATTTGCTTCCGCTTTCACTTCTCAAACACGAAGCGGGGACGATACCGACTGGAAAGACGGCAAGAAGACGGTCTACTCTGAGTCGGACACGGCGCTGGACGGCTATTATACGTTCCATATCGATTTTCGTCACCCGGTGACGCCGGATTTTGCATTGGGTACGGACTTTTTTTACGAACAGTGGCAGCTTGGCTGGTCGCATACCCGGCAGACCGATTATACGGACGGTACAGAGACCTATTTAGGCAGCGATACCGTCGACTTCACGCAGCAGTCGGGAGGGGTAAGGCTGTACGGTGTATACGAGGCGACCCTTCTGACGTTGCCGTGGACTTTCCGCGGCGGAGTGCTGCTGTCGCGTCAGCACACCAGAGACGAACATTTGCTAAGAGGGTTTTACACCCTCAGCGACGGATGGATGATGGGGGTTTCGCTCGGGGCAGATGCCCTGCTGTTCCGGCATAGCGGTTCCGAAATAAGCGCAGAAATCTCCTACCGCCGACTCAAAAGGGATACGGATATGCGCTATTACTACGATTACGGTCCGCACTACTGGACGCTGCCTGCCGCGTTTACGACGGAGATCACCGAAGCCGGGCTCTCTTACCGTTACGCGTTCTGAGCTACAGCAGGTGCTTTTTCATCCAGTGTGAGAGCACGAAGAGGCTCCACACCTGCTGCTTGAAACGGCCCCGCTTCACGGCCGCGTCGATGTAGCGCTCCAGCATCTCTTTTTTGAACAGTCCCGTCTGCTCGTTGACCCCGGTGATGAGGTCGATCTTCCCCGAAGCGTGCAGGTACTCCATATAAGGCGAGGCGAACCCCTTCTTTTTGCGATTGAGTATCGTGTCGCCGAGATAGGGTTGCATGATCTGCTTGAGCAGCGCTTTCGGACGGCCGTTGCCGATCTTGAGTTCCGCCGACGTACCGAAGACCGTCTCTGCCAGGCGGTGGTCGAGCATGGGGGTGCGGGACTCGATGCCGTGGGTCATGGAGATGCGGTCGAGCTTGGCAAGGTAGTACTCGGCCTGGAGATGGCGCAGGTCGAGGTAGCTGTACCACTGTACAGGGTGCGTCCAGCGGCTCGCATCGAAACGGGTCCGTTCGGGCTGAATGAAGCGCAGCCCCTCTTCGTCGCGGACGTTGCGGCGCATCAGGGCGTTTTTCTGCAGGTCCGTGAACTTTTCGCCTGCGCCTCTGAAGAGCAGTGTCTCGTCGAAAGCGCGCTTGTACCACTCCCATTCGCGGTTGACGGAGAAGTGGCCGTGAAAAAACTTCTTCAGCCACGCCTTTCGCTGCAGGGAAGCGAGCTGCTCGATATTGAGGTAGTCGAAGTACTGCCGGTAGCCCAGGAAGAGCTCGTCTCCCCCTTCGCCGCTGAGCACGACGCGGTACCCCTCTTTTTTGATGGCGCCGAAGAGGAGGTAGAGCGGGATCGCCGCCGGGTCGTTCAGAGGCTCGTCGAGGGCATCCATGACCGGGTCGATCGCATCGATGAAGTCGGTCTGGCCGATGGTGATCTTCGTATTGTTTATCCCCAGGATGCGCGCCGTTTCGGCGGCACCTTCGCTCTCGTCGTAGTTCCACCGCTCCGCGTAACCCAGGCTGAAGGTCTGCAGCGGGCGGCCGAGCTTCTTGGCAAAGGCATTCACGGCGGCACTGTCGATCCCGCCGCTGAGCAGGGCCGCGACGGGGACGTCGGCATCGAGGCGCATCGCGATGCTCTCTCTCATCAGCGCTTCGATACGCTGAGGTGCTTCACCGTCCTCGACCGGTTCGGCATGGTCGAGCAAACAGTAATACGCACGCCGGCTAACGCTCCCGTTTGTCACCGCTATGAGCTCGCCGGGGGCGACTTTCTCGATGCCGTCGAAGAAGGTATGCGGCGCCGTAGGGGCCTGAAAGGAGAGAAAACCCATCATCGCTTCGTCGTTCATCCTGACGCGAGAAAGGAAAGGGAGGATCCCTTTGATCTCCGAGGCAAACACGAAACGCTCTTTCTGTTTGGTAAAAAAGAGCGGCTTTTTCCCCAGCCGGTCGCGGAGCAGGTAGAGAGTGCCTTCGTCGTAGATGGCCAGGGCGAACATGCCGCGGAACCGGTGGGCACAGTCGATGCCCCAGCGCAGGTAGGCCGCCAGAACGGTTTCGGCTTCCGTGGCCGCTTTGAGCTGCAGCGTCTGCGCGATTTCACGGTAGTTGTAGATCTCTCCGTTGAAGCTGAGCAGGACGTTGCCTTCGCGCAGAGGCTGGTGGGAGCGTTCATGCAGGTCGCGGATGCTCAGGCGGTGCTGGGCGAAAAAAACTCCCCGCTCTTCGACGATCCCGCAGTAGTCCGGCCCGCGGTGCGCCAGCGCGGCGAGACCTCTGCGGGCGGTTGCAGGTTCGTAGTCGCCGAGAACGCCGAAGACGGCACACATCAGGCGGCCTGCCTGGAAAAGAGGAGTGTGTCAGAAAAAATCATGGCGTTATTCTACAGCAAACGGAAGCGTTAAAGGTTCTGTTGGTGATGGAGCGTTATAATATGTCACTTTCATGTAAGAAGCATTTATGAATAAACAAGAGACAGTTGCGGTTATCGGGCTCGGTTATGTCGGTTTGCCCCTGGCTGCGGCATTTGCCGAAAAGTATGACGTCATCGGCTATGATATTAACCAGGAGCGCATCGCGGAGTTGCAAGAGGGGTATGATCGTACACTGGAACTGACAAAAGCAGAGCTTGAAAACGTAAAGCGTACGCTCCGTTTTACGGAAAAAACGGATGCGATCGCCGAAGCCACTGTTTTTATCGTTACCGTTCCGACTCCGATCGATGCGAGTAACCGTCCCGACCTCACACCGCTCATCAACTCCAGCAAAACGGTGGGAAGCGTCCTGAAAAAAGGGGATATCGTCATCTATGAATCGACGGTGTACCCCGGTGTGACGGAGGATGTGTGCGTTCCCGTACTCGAAAAAAGCTCCGGCCTGGTCTTCAACCGTGATTTTTTTGCTGGCTATTCACCCGAACGCATCAATCCGGGCGATAAGGAACATACCGTCAAAAAGATCAAAAAAGTGACCTCCGGATCTACACCCGAAATCGCGCAAAGGGTTGATGCACTGTACGGCAGCGTGATCGAGGCCGGGACCCATCTGGCCTCATCGATCAAGGTGGCCGAAGCGAGCAAGGTGATAGAGAATACTCAGCGTGACGTCAATATTGCACTGATCAACGAACTATCACTGATATTTGATGCCATCGGTATCGATACCAACGAGGTGATCGAAGCGGCATCGACCAAGTGGAATTTTATCAAACTCAAACCTGGTCTGGTTGGGGGGCACTGTATCGGTGTAGATCCCTATTATCTGACCTTCAAAGCGGAAGAGCTCGGCTACAAGCCGAACCTTATTCTCGGTGCCCGGCAGATCAACAACGGCATGGGAAAGTTTATCGCCGAACGGACAATCAAGGAGCTTATCCGGCATGATAAAAAAGTCAGAAATGCTGCTATCCTTGTGCTGGGTGTCACGTTCAAGGAAGATTGTCCGGATATGCGGAATACGAAAGTCGTCGATATCATCGAGGAGCTCAAAGAGTATGGCTGCAACGTCGACGTATACGATCCGTGGGTCGATCCAAACGAGAATAAAAAACAGTATCGGCACGGCATTATCCCCAACCCTTTTGAGACGGAAAAACGGTACGATGCGATTGTCGTGGCCGTTGCGCATCGCCAGTTTACGGCGCTTAAACGGGCGGACTTCGAACATATCAGCACGCCCGACCCCGTCCTGATCGACGTGAAGGGCATCGTGGAAAATCCAACGTGGAGACTGTAGGCATATGAAGAATTTTGCTCTGATCGGCGCGGCCGGGTATATCGCGCCGCGCCATATGAAAGCGATCAAAGAGACGGGCAACGACCTGATCGCGGCCCTTGACCGCTGTGACAGCGTCGGCATTATCGACAGCTATTTCCCGGAGGCCAGCTTCTTTACGGAGTATGAGCGCTTTGACCGCTTCATCGACAAATGGCACCGCAGCCACAGCGACCGCATCGAATACGTCAGTATCTGCTCGCCGAACTATCTGCATGACAGCCATATCCGTTTTGCCCTCAAAAGCGGTGCGGACGCCATCTGCGAAAAACCGCTCGTGCTCAATCCCCACAATATCGACCAGTTGAAGATCATCGAAGAGGAAACGGGCAAAAAGGTTTACAACATTCTCCAGCTGCGGCTGCACCCCTCCATCATCGCCCTGAAGGAGCGAGTGGCGCGGGAGCTATCGGAGAACCCGGCAAAGGTCTACGACATCGATCTGACCTACCTGACGTCGCGCGGTAAATGGTACTTTACCAGCTGGAAGGGCGATGAAAGCAAAAGCGGTGGGATCGCCAGCAATATCGGGGTGCATTTTTACGACATGCTTACCTGGATCTTCGGCGGCGTCGAAGAGAATGTCGTCCATCTGAAAACAGCGTATGCCAACGCGGGGATGCTTCGTCTCAAACATGCCAACGTCCGGTGGTTTCTCTCTGTCGTCTACGATTACATTCC
>JACXUG010000099.1 GCA_014764065.1 Campylobacterales bacterium | reverse complement strand
AAACTGCTCTACCGTCTTGCGGGCATCCTGGCCCTGCTGCTGCTCGTCGTGGTCTACCTCGCGGTACGGATGAGCCGCAAGATCCGTTACGACATCGCCCAGCTCTCGGCCTACCTTGAAGAGATCAGCGACAAGAACTACAAAGCGGTCGTGAAACTGCGCTATTTCACCGAGTTCCTGCAGATCTCGCTGCTGCTCAAGAACCTTGTCAAGAAGCTGGCCAAGCGGGAGCGCCAGAAGCGCAAGTACACGGCGAGGCTGCGCCTCATCAACAAGCAGCGCAATGATATCCTCTCAGCGATCAGCCACGAGTTCAAGAACCCGATCGCCTCGATCGTCGGCTACGCGGAGACGCTCCATGACGATCTAGAAATCGACGCCCGGATCCGGCAGCGCTTCTTGCAGAAGATCATGGCCAACGCCCAGAAGATCTCGACGATGCTCGACCGCCTGTCGCTCTCCGTCAAGCTCGAAAACAATGACCTGGCCCCGGTGAAGAGCCGGTTCGACCTCTGCGATCTGGCCACCGAGTGCGCGAACAACATTACGAAAAAGTACACCGACCGGACACTGGACGTCTCCTGTTCCCCCAGCAGCGTCGAAGCGGATCGTACGATGATCGACCTGGTCGTCACCAACCTGCTCGATAACGCGATGAAGTACTCCGAAGGGGCCGTATCACTGGAGATCGTGGATGGGATGCTCTGGGTCCATGACCGGGGGATCGGTATCGCCGCGAAGGAGCTCGACCGTATCAGCAGCAAGTTCTACCGCGTCGACAAGAACACCTGGGACAATTCGATGGGGCTGGGACTCTCCATCGTCAGCTACATCCTGGCCCTGCACAATACGAAGCTGCAGATCAGCAGTGTGGAAGGGGAGGGCTCCTCGTTCGGTTTCAGCCTCGCCCCCCTCCTGCCGGGTGCCGCTTCGGACAGCGCGCCGTCAGCCGACGTTCCACTACTCTGAAGCCCTTTTCTGCGGGCTTTTTGGCCTTTCTGTAATGCTTCTGTATCCTTTGTAGCATACCATTGCGCCCACCATATCAAGGGCATCAACGCCCGATGAAGAGAGAGAAGTTTGACACTACTGATTGACAAACTGTTTGCGAACGCGACCCGCTTTGTCGCGGTGGCAATTTTGCTGCTCGTCGCCTGGATTTTTACGGTGCTTTTCCAGCACTCCACGGAGGCGATCGCCGCGTTCGGGTTCGATTTCATCCTCCAGGACAAATGGGCGCCGAACCTGGAAAAATTCGGCGGGTTCGCCGCGATTGCCGGTTCGGTGATCTCGACCTTCCTGGCGATGCTGTTTGCGGTCCCGGTCGCGATCGGGGTGGCGATCTTTCTGAGCGAGATCGCCCCGGCGAAGCTCAAATCCCCCGTCGGGGTCTCCATCGAGCTGCTGGCGGCGATCCCTTCTGTTATCTACGGGATGTGGGGGCTTTTCTATTTCGTGCCCATCATCCGAGACATTTTCGGGGGACTCGGCATCGGGATGCTCACTGCGGGGATTATCCTCGCGATCATGATCCTGCCTTTCATGGCGGCGGTCACCCGCGACGCGATGAACACGACGCCGGACATTCTCAAAGAGTCGGCATACGCGTTGGGGGCTACGAAGTGGGACGTCATCAAGGATGTTGTCATCCCCTACGCCAAGGCAGGGATCATCGGTTCGCTGATCCTGGCGCTCGGGCGTGCCGTCGGTGAGACGATGGCCGTCACTTTCGTCATGGGGAACGTGCACAAGATCTCGCTGGATATTACCGCGCCGGCGACATCGATCCCCGTCACCCTCGCCAATGAGTTCACGGAGGCCGATACGGACCTCTACTTCTCGAGCCTCTTCGAACTGGCGCTGATCCTGATGGTGATGAGCTTCGTCATCATCGCGCTGGCCAAGTTCTATTTTCTGCGCCGTACAAGGAAAGTGAAATGACCGCGATTGAAAAACGCCTGCTCGTCAACAAGATCGTCCTGGGGCTTTCGAGCCTCTCGGCCCTGATCGGGATCGGGTTTCTCTTTTGGATCCTCTATGTGCTCGTCGCCAACGGCATCGACGCCATCAACTGGAACATCTTCGTCTTCGAAGGGGCGCCCCCGGGCTACGAGGAGAGCGGTCTGCGGCAGGCGCTGATCGGGCAGCTGCTCCTCGTCGGCGTGGCGACGGTCGTCGGTGTGCCCCTGGGGATCCTCGCCGGGACCTACCTCAGCGAGTACGGCCAGAAGTCGAAGCTCGCCGAGATCATCCGCGATATCTCCGACATCATGATGAGTGCGCCGAGTATCGTCATCGGCTCCTTCGTCTACGCCATCATCGTCCTGCCGATGGGCCATTTCAGCGGCTGGGCCGGCGTCGTGGCACTGGCGATCATCATGATCCCGATCATTCTGCGCACCACCGACGATATGCTGCAGTTGGTACCCTCGACCCTGCGCGAGGCGGCATTTGCCCTGGGCGCACCGAAGTACAAGGTGATCATGCAGGTCGTCTACCGCGGTGCGAAAGCGGGGGTCCTCACCGGGGTTTTGCTGGGGATCGCCCGCGTGAGCGGGGAGACGGCACCCCTGCTGTTCACCTCGTTCAACGACAACTTCCTCAACTACGATCTCAACGAGCCGATGGCGTCGCTGACGGTCACCATGTTCAACTACGCGACCAGCCCCTATGAGGAGTGGCAGAAGATGGGGTGGGCCGCGGCGTTCATCCTCTCGATGTTCATTCTCAGCCTCAACATTCTGGGCCGTCTGATTCTACTCAAGAAAAAAGGGAGATAGCCTATGGCGACCGTAATCGACATTCCGTCCGAGAAGGCGATTGAAGTCAACAATTTCAGTTTCACCTATGCCGGTGCTTCGTCGCCGAACCTCAAGAACATCTCCATGCCGATCGCCAAAAACGCGGTCACGGCCCTGATCGGGCCCTCGGGCTGCGGGAAAACGACCCTGCTGCGTTCGTTCAACCGCATGCATGACCTCTACCCGGGGAACAGGTATGACGGCAAGATTGTGTTCGAAGGGCGAAACATCGTCGAGAGCAAAGAGGATCTGATCAACCTGCGCATCAAGATTGGGATGATCTTCCAGAAGCCGACGGCGTTCCCGATGAGCATCTTCGACAACATCGCCTACGGCATGCGCCTGCAGGGGTTGAAGAACAAAACGGAGCTCGCCGACCGCGTCGAGAAGGCGCTTCGCGACGCTGCGATCTGGGACGAGGTCAAGGAGCGTCTCAGGCACGATGCGAACGGCCTCTCCGGCGGCCAGCAGCAGCGCCTCTGTATTGCGCGCGCCATCGCCGTCGAGCCGGACGTCCTGCTCTTCGACGAACCGACCTCGGCGCTCGACCCCATCTCCACCCGGGGGATCGAGAAGCTGGTCATGGAGCTGCGCGACCGCGTCACCATCATCATCGTCACCCACAACATGCAGCAGGCGGCCCGCGTCAGCGACTATACGGGCTTCATGTACCTGGGCGAGCTCATCGAGCTGAACAAGACCGACGAGATGTTCGTCACCCCGGCGGAAAAACTCACCCAGGAGTACATCAGTGGCAAATTCGGCTGATGCCGGGGTTTACCCCTCTTTTTCTTCTCTCTTAAAACGTTTTCTCTGATTTTTTTGCAGTTGTTTCCGGTGCGGGCGCACCGTTTAGCGGATCATGTAGCCGATGCCGCGGACGGTTTTGATATACTCTTTGCTCTTGTCCGGGTCGATCTTCTCTTTGAGGCGGTTGATGGCGACGTTGACCGTGCGCCCCTGGAAGCTGTCGCTTTTGCCCCAGACGCTTTTGAGCAGGTAGTCGCGCCGCAGCACGGTGGTGCGGTTTTCGATGAAGGTACGCAGCAGGTTGAATTCCAGTTTGGTCAGTTCGACGGGCATGCCGCCGATAAAGGCTTCGCGCGAATGCAGGTGCAGTTCGATGTCGCGGTAGGTGACGATCTGCTCCTCCTCTTCGCCGCGGGTGCGGCGCAGGACGGCCTTGATACGGAGGATCAGTTCGTCGATCTCGAAGGGCTTGGTGATGTAGTCGTCACCGCCGCGCAGGAACCCATCCTGCACCTGGGCGCTGCTGTCTTTGGCCGACAGGAAGATGACCGGGGTTTTAAGCCCCTGGTAGCGCAGCATCGCGATATATTCGCTCCCCTCGACATCGGGAAGGTTACGGTCCATGATGATCAGGTCGACCGGCTCTTCGGTCAGGACCTGCTTGACATGTTTCGTATTGGTGAAACCGACAACGTCGAAGCCCTCTTTGCCCAGCCTGTATTCCAGGAGTTCAAGAAGATCAGTATCGTCTTCAACGATGGCAATCGTAGCTTTCATAGCTTGTACCTTGTGCAATTTAATGTTTATAGCACGCAATCCTATTAAAAGGACATTACGTTTTGGTTACATAAACAATACTCTGCCGGCAGAATAATGTAATCATTCAGCGATCTTGCTGTGCAGGCTTTGTAACAAAACAATTTTATACTTCCGCTATATTTTACATACGGAGAACACTTATGGCCCTTTCACAAAACACATCCTCAATCGTGCTGAGCGCTGCGACAGCTATTCTTCTTACTCTCTCAGGCTGCGGCGGCGGCGGTGGTGGTACAGGTACCTCTGGCGAACCGGATCATAATACGACAATAGATTCCAATACAACAGATTCCAATTCAACTACGGAAGACGATGCAAATAAGCTCGCCGTGCTGGAAGGCGACATCAAGGCTGACAAGACGCTGACTGCGAACAAGCTGTGGGAAGTTCGGGGCCTGGTCAAAGTGA
>JACXUG010000002.1 GCA_014764065.1 Campylobacterales bacterium | reverse complement strand
GTACAAACTCCTCCAGGTCAAACTCGATCTTCTTTCCATTCAATTCCATCACTATGATTCCTTTTTCTTCTCATCATAGTCGATTCGGAATTTACAGAAGTTATTTTACGCTACCCGCTGCGCGAAGATGAAGAGGGGCTGAAAAAACTGGTGGGCGCTTCACTCATCGAAGAGATCGAGGAGCTGCATAAACAGTGGCATGAGGAGTAGTACAAGATTTATGAACTCTACCAGAAGGAGAAGGGGCTGGTTCGAAGCTTTAGCAGCCAGCCGAAACTGACCGAACTGGACCAGGAGAGGGTGGTGAATTACAGCAACGACCTCAAAGAGATGACGCGTAAGATCATCTACAAGCTCGAAGCGGCCGAGGGGCGTCTGAAACTGCTACGGGGGTAAGCGCCGCCGTGTCGGGCCGTTATTCCGTTTTTTCCCAGAAGGTCCCCTGCGGGGTGTCCATCAGCTGAACCCCCAGGGCAGTGATCTCGCTGCGTAGCGCATCAGAACGTTCAAAATCCTTCGCCTGCTTGGCTTCGTGTCGTGCCGCGATCAGCCCCTCGATTTTTGCTTTCGTCCCCTCGTCAATCCCGTGCTGGAAGTACGCATAAGGGTTCATCGTCCCGTAACCGAGAAGCGATTCGACATAGGCGAGGTCGGCCAGCACTTTGCGTTTGAAGTCTTTGTCCTTCGGATCGGCGTCAAGCCCCTCGTTGGCCGCGGCTATCATCTCATCGAGCAGCGCCAGGGCTTTTGAGATGTTGAGGTCATCCCCCAGCGCTTCGAGCAGTGCCGCCTGGAACGGGGTCCTCTCCTCGACCGCTTTCATACCGAAGAGGCGTTTTTTCAGGCGGTAGAGACGGTCGAGCCGTTTTTTTGCGGCCAGCAGGTCCTCTTCGTTGAAATTGAAGTCGCTGCGGTAGTGGGTGCCGAGCAGGAAGAAGCGGAGCACTTCGCCGCTGTAAGCCTTCAGCGCATCCTTGATAAAGAAGCTGTTGCCGAGGCTTTTGCTCATCTTTTCCCCGTCGATTGTGACAAAACCGTTGTGCATCCAGTAGCGTGCCAGTTCGTGTCCCGTGGCGCAGCGGGTCTGTGCCGCCTCGTTTTCGTGGTGGGGGAAGAGCAGGTCGGCTCCGCCGCCGTGGATGTCAATGGCGTATTCCGTGTGGGTGCTGAGGTGTTTTTCGATCATCGCCGAGCACTCCGTGTGCCACCCAGGGCGCCCCTTGCCAAAAGGCGAATCGAAGGCGACGTCATCGTCCTGTACCCCTTTCCACAGCGCGAAATCCGCCGGATGACGTTTCTCATCGAAGCTCTCGACGCGCTGTTGGGTATCGGTCTCGTCCTGGCGGCGGTTGGAGATGCTGAGATAGCCGTTGTCGCTCCCCGTATCAAAATAGACGTCGCCGTTGCTCGTCTGGTAGGCGTGGCCGGTGTTGAGCAGTTTTTGGATGAGGTCGAACATCGCCTCGAGGGATTCGGTCGCCTTGGGTTCCAGGGTGGGGCGCCGTACCCCCAGCGCGCTCATATCGCGGTGGTAGGCCTCGGTATAGGTGTCGGTCAGTTCCGTGATGGAGATGCCCGCTTCGCGGGACTTGTTGATGATCTTGTCGTCGATGTCGGTGATGTTGCGGGCATAGGTGACGTCGTAGCCTTCGGCTTCAAGCACGCGGCGCAGCAGGTCGAAGACGAGGGCGCTCTTGGCGTGGCCCAGGTGGGCGTCGTCGTAGACGGTCGGTCCGCAGACATAAAGCGATACTTTGCCCGGGATCAGCGGCTCGAAGCGGCGTTTGGTCTTGGTGACACTGTCAAATATATGCATGCATCAGCTCCTTGAATGCGAGGACGGCCAGGGTGAAGAGTGTGACGGCAAACAGCCACCGGAGCCCGTTTTTCGGGCGAATTATAGCAGATACGTGTGCCCGTCCCACGGCCCGCAGCGTTGCAGCGAGGGCGACGGTGCCGCCGAGCGACGAGGCCAGGGCCAGCCCCGCGCCGCCGAGGGGGGCGATAAGCGCCAGGGAGAGCAGCACGTTCGTCCCCAGGCTCCAGGTCGCGATCTTCGCCGCTTCACCCTGCCGGCACTGGGCGTAAAGCCAGAGGGAAAAGAGCTTGCCCAGCCCGAAGGGGATGAGGCCGATGAGGTACATCTGCAGGATCAGGGCCGTGGCAGCCGTGTTGTCGGCCGTGAACGCCCCGCGTTCGAAGAGCAGCTGCGTGATCTCCGCGGCCAGGACGATCCCGCCGACCGCCGAAAAGCTGAGCAGGTAGAGCAGGAACCAGAACGCCTTGGCAAGCATTGCGTGCGCCTGCACTTCGTTGTCGTGCTTGAGGTGGCGGGAGATCCTGGGGAAGAGGGCGATCGAGGTGGCGATGGCAAAGAGTGCCAGCGGCAGCTGGAAGACGCGGTTGGCGTAGTAGAGGTAGCTGATGACCCCGGCGCTGAGGAAACTGGCGAGCCAGGTGTCCAGAAAAGCGGCAATCTGCGCCGTCGAATTTCCCCAGACTGCAGGGAAGAACTCCCGGGTGAAACGGCGGGTCTCCTCCCTGATCCTGGCGGCTTTGCGGCCGTAGTAGCGGATGCCGCCGCTGAGGAGGCGGTGGAGGTTCAGGCCGCGGATGGCCAGCAGATGGACAAAGAGCTGGGCAAAGCCGCCGAGAACGACCCCGTAGCTGAGATAGAACACCACGGTCTCATTGCTGCCGTCGCGGGCGAGCAGGAGGGCGATGATGAGTACAATATTGAGCAGCCCCGTCGCAAAGGCCGTGGTGGCAAAGTGGTTTTTGTACTGCAAGAAGGTGCTCAGAAAGGTGACGGCAAAGATGAGCGGCAGGTAGAAGAAGTTGATGGCGACGAAGGGGGCGGCCATCTGCACCGTCTGTGCGTCGAACCCCAGGGCGATCACCTTGGCCGCGAGGGCGGGGAAGAGGTTGACCGCGAGGGTCATCAGCAAAATGATGCCCAGGAAGACAAGGAAGACGTGGACCGAAAAGACCCCCTTGTGCTTCGAACGGGTAAAGGCGGGGAGGAAGGACTGCGTGAAGGCCCCCTCCGCAAAGATGCGCCGGAAAAGGTTGGGGAGTTTGAAGGCGATAAAGAAGATGTCGCTGTAGATGTTCGCGCCCAGTACCGACGCGGTGAGCAGGTCTCGGGCAAAGCCGAGGATGCGCGAAAAGAGGATGCCGAAACTGTTGGTGAAGATGGATTTAAACATCCCGTTCCCCCCGGCAGGTCTTAGGCGCGTATCGTCTGTTCATCATGGCTGGAACTCCCTCTTATAAACAGGGATTCTAGCACAGTGGAACCCAAAAATATCTCCAGAGGAGCGGAAGGATCACACAAATATCATAATAAACGGATTAACACAGAATCAACGTTTTTTTCTTTATATTCGCTTATATTTTGATATTAGTATATATTAGTGAATATTATTTTAAGAAAGAGCCTTCTTTTGCTGGGGCTGCTGGTCACCCTTGCAGAGGCTGAAGATACCTATTTTACGTCCTATCACTTTATGGGTTCGGGCAACTGTATACGCTGCCATAACGGCATGACGGACAGTTACGGAAACGATATGTCGATCGAGACGGCGTGCTCCTCCACGATGATGGCCAACTCTTCCAAAGACCCAATGTGGCGGGCGAAAGTACGCAGCGAGATCAACCGCAACCCGCATCTCGAGGAGGTGATCAACGATAAATGTACGCGCTGCCGCACCCCGATGACGAACGTCGAGGCGCACAGCTCCGGCGACGACGTCGCGATCTTCGGTAACGGCTTCCTGAACCCCAGCAATGCGCACCATGACGAGGCCCTGAACGGGGGTGAGCTGTACGCTCTGCCACCAGGTCAAAGATAGCGGCAGCCTTGGAACGCTTGCCGGCATGTCAGCGGTTACGAGGTCGACGACAGCCGCAGCATCTACGGGCAGTACGGCGACGTCTTTGCCGGGCCGATGATGAACAACCTCAACTACACGATCCGCCAGAGCGACCACATCAGTGCTTCGAAGATGTGCACGACCTGCCACAACCTGAAAACGCCCTATGTCGTCGAGAACGGCAACATGCTCAGTATGACCTCCGAGAGCGAGTTCCCGGATCGGATGCCTCCGACAACGACGAAACCTATCCGCTCAAACGCCGCGGCGGGAAATAGCGGCAGCACAGCCTGACAAAGGGCGCCGCAGGGGCGCCCGCAGACCCAGCGCATCCCTTGCGCGCTTTTACACAACTTTAACCCCCTTTGCATTACAATAAGAACCAAATTGGCTGCAGGAGCGGGGATGATCGTCGGGATTGAAGGCACGGTAGAACACAAAGAACCAACACTGGTGCATCTGAATGTTTCGGGCCTGATCTACGAGGTTTTTATTTCACTTCAGACCTACGGCGCCATCCGCGAACCCCGGGTTAAACTCCACACCTCCCACATTATCCGCGAAGACGCCCAGCTGCTGTTCGGTTTTTTCGAGAAGAGCGAAAAGGTGCTTTTCGAACGGCTCATCAAGATCAACGGCGTCGGCCCCAAGGTTGCGCAGGCGATCTGCTCGACCTTCACGCCCGCGCAGTTCGGACAGGTGATCGCAGCCGGCGACATCACCCAGCTAAAGCGCGTGCCCGGCATCGGCCCCAAGAGTGCGGGGCGGATCCTCGTGGAGCTGGCCGGTTTCGACATCGAACTGACCGCCGGACATGCGGCTGTCCCGGCCGCCTCCGGCGAAGCGGCACAGGCCCTGGAGTCCCTGGGCTTCAAGAAAGAGGAGGTGGCCAGGGCCCTGGCCAAATGCGAAAGCACCGAGACCTCCGCCCTCGTCAAAGAGGCGCTCAAACTACTTCAGAAACTGTAAGGATCACCTTGAAATTAGCGATGATATTCGGCGGCGCGAGTTACGAGCACGAGATTAGCATCGTCAGCGCCATCACCGTGATGGAGAAACTTTCCAGCTATGAGCTGACGTTCGTGTTCTGCGACCAGGACCACACCTTCTACCTGATCGACCGCGGCAACATGAAGGCGAAGTATTTTGCCTCCGGCGACTATAAAAAGGCCCCGGTGCTGACCCTGACCAAAGGGGCGTTCGTCCAGAAGCGGCGCCTGGGTTCCACCGCGTATGCGATGCCGGTGCTGAACCTGATCCACGGCGCCGACGGCGAGGACGGGACGGTCGCGTCGCTGCTGTCGTTCTTCGACATTCCCTTCATCGGTCCGCGCACCGATGCATCGGTGCTCAGTTTCGACAAGCGCATGACCAAGTGGTTCGCCGCGGCCCGCGGCGTCAAGACGGTGGCGTACGAGGAGCTGCATACGGCGGGGGCACGCAAGGTGGCCACGCCGATGCCCTGCATCATCAAGCCTTCGCGTCTGGGGAGCTCCATCGGGGTCAGCGTCGTCAAGAGCGCAGCGGAACTCGATTATGCCCTCGACGTCGCTTTCGAGTTCGACGACAGCGTTATTGTCGAGCCTTTTATCAATGGGGTCAAAGAGTACAACCTGGCCGGCTACCGCGGTGCAGAGGGGATTGTCTACTCCATCATCGAAGAGCCGCAGAAGAACGAGTTCCTCGATTTCGACAAAAAATACCTCGACTTCGCCCGCAGCGGTGAGGTCGGCAGCGCCGCGATCGACGACGTGCTGGCGGTGAAGCTCAAAATGGCATTCGCCTCCATCTACGATGGGCTCTTCGAGGGGGCCCTGATCCGCTGCGATTTCTTCGTCATCGACGGCGAGGTCTACCTCAACGAGATCAACCCCATCCCGGGCTCGATGGCGAACTACCTTTTCGCGGATTTCCCCGCAGCCATCAATGACCTGCTCGCACACCTGCCGCGTACGCGCCGTCCGCAGGTCGATTACAAATACATCCACTCCATCAATGCAGCCAAAGGAAAATAGTGGCCCTTAAGACCCTCCAATACGCACAGCACACCTTCTCGATCAGTTACGAGATCATCAACCCGGGGGCGAAGCACACGATCGTCTTCCTGCACGGGTGGGGATCGAACAAAGAGCTAATGAAGCAGGCGTTCGGCCAAACGCTCGACATCTTCCGCCACGTCTACATCGACCTGCCGGGCTTCGGCAACTCGACTGCACCGATCGCGCTGGACAGTGAGAACTATGCCGACATCATGGAGCTTTTCCTGGCGCAGATCAACGCCAACGACAAAGAGGTGATCATCGGGCACTCCTTCGGCGGGAAGGTCGCGACCCTGCTGCGACCCCGGCTGCTGGTACTGCTCTCCTCCGCGGGGATCGTCTGGCCGAAACCGCTGAAAGTCAGGGTGAAGATCGCCGCGTTCAAACTGCTTAAGACCATAGGGCTGGCCAAACTGCGATCGCGCTTTGTCGCCGAGGACGCCAAAAGCCTCAATAAGGTGATGTACGAGACGTTCAAACGCGTCGTCAACGAAGATTTCTCCGGTACCTTCCGCACCTTCGGCGGGCGGGCGCTGTTGTGCTGGGGTCGTGACGATACGGCGACGCCGATGAAAAGCGCGGAGAAGATCAACAGCCTGATCGCCGACAGCCGGCTTGTCGCGATGGAGGGGGACCACTACTTCTTTCTCAAGCAGCCTGACGCGGTGGCGGCCGAGATTGCCGCCGAGATTACGCGGAGCGTGAAGTGACCCCGGCACTGATGCAGACACTGGCGGTCGTAACCAACCTCGCGCTGGTGCTGACGCTGGGGTGGTATCTCATCCTCAACCTGCAGTGGTACAGCTACAGGCTCGAGCGCGTCGTCCTCAACCACCACAAGCGCAGCTGGCACCTTTTTTACTTCGTCACCCCTTTTCTCGCCTATTTCATCCTAGGCGGAGTTTTCCCGCTCTTTTTCCTCCTCTATCTGGGGGCCTTTATCGGGTGGTACGTGCGCCTGGACAAGAAGCTGGTCCTGACCTGGCGGGTCAAACGTTTCCTCATCCTGCTCGGCGCGCTGGCGCTGTTCGGCGATTTCCTCTGCCTCCTCAAGAGCTGCGGCACGCTGCCCCTTTTCCTCCCGCTTCTGCTGGCGTGGCTGCTGTCGACGGGCATTGAGAAGCTCCTCTTCCATGCCTATAAGCGGGAGGCGCAGCGCAAACTGGCCCGTCTGGAAAACCTGACGGTCGTTGCCGTGACGGGGAGCTACGGCAAAACAAGCATAAAGAACTTCATCGCCCAGCTGCTGGGGACGCAGTTCGAGGTTTACATGACGCCGCGCAGCGTCAATACCCTCGGTGGCATCATCAAAGATATCAATGAAGCCCTTCCCGAGACGGCCCGGGTCTACGTCTGCGAGGCGGGCGCGCGCCGTCCCGGTGACATTCTCGAGATCGCCCAGCTGGTCGCACCGCACTATGCCGTTGTCGGCAAGGTCGGTCCGCAGCACCTGGAGTATTTCGGCGACCTCGAGACGATCGTACGGACCAAGCTAGAACTGATCCAGTCGCCGCGCCTGAAAGCGGCGTTCGTCCACTATGAAGTGACCGAAGAACCGCATGAGAAAGTCCGTTTCTTCGGGACGGAGATCAAAAGCATCGCCGCCGACCTGGAAGGGACGGCCTTCGACCTCGCCCTCGGCGGGGCGCATCTGCACCTGCACGCCCCGGTGCTCGGAGGCTTCAACGCCGTCAATATCGAGGCTGCCGTACTGATCGGACGGGCGATGGGGATGCAGGATGATGCCATCATCAAGGGCGTGGAAGCCCTGAAACCGGTCGAGCACCGTCTGCAGCGCATCGATGCCGGCGGCAAGATCATCCTCGACGACGGCTATAACGGCAACATCGACGGAATGAAAGAGGGGATCCGCCTCTGTGCTTTGCACCCGGGGCGCAAGGTGATCGTCACCCCGGGACTCGTGGAGAGCACGGAAGCCCTCAACCGCGAACTGATCGAAGCGATCAATGGGGTGTTCGACCTCGTCATCGTGACCGGGAAGCTCAACGCGGCGCAGTTCAGAGCCGAGCTGAGCGTTCCGGATGCCATCTACCTCGAAGAGAAGAGTACCCTGACCTCCGTATTGGCTGAGAAGACCCGCCCCGGCGACATCATCTACTTCGCCAACGACGCCCCGAACTTTATCTAGGGTGTCTCTTCGGCGAAACCGAC
Source organism: Campylobacterales bacterium (assembly GCA_014764065.1). Lineage (GTDB taxonomy): Bacteria > Campylobacterota > Campylobacteria > Campylobacterales > Sulfurimonadaceae > Thiomicrolovo. The sequence goes on along the minus strand of JACXUG010000002.1, from coordinate 42,977 downwards.
GGCTAATCATTTTGTAATATAATACAGCCAAAGGAGCCTTCATGCAATTACTTCTCAAGCTTTTCAAAGCCCTAAACTCCGCCCAAAGCCCCTGGCAGGTGACGCTGGCGATCACACTCGGGATGATCGCGGGGCTGACGCCCATCGGAGGCCTGCAGAATGTGGTGATCCTGCTGCTTGCCTTTCTGCTCAACATCCACCTGGGGCTCTTCTTCGTCTCAGTAGCGCTTTTCGCCGGCATCGGCTACCTCTTCGACCCCTGGTTCGAACAGCTCGGCTATGCCATCCTCAGCAGCGAAGGGCTGCAGGGACTCTGGACAGGCTTCTATAACAACGGCTTTGTCCGCCTGACACACTTCAACAACACCCTGGTCATGGGGGCAACGGTCGTCTCGCTGCTGATGGCCGTACCGCTCTACCTCCTGCTGGACTATCTGATCGGACGCTACCGTACGGTGCTGGCGGCGTTCCTCGAACGGCACCCCGTCCTGGGGACCTTCGGGTTCCTTAAAGCGACGACACATTTGGACCCGACGGTGCGCTGGTGGGGTGTAGGCCTCTGCGTCGCCGGAGGAGGGATCGTCACCGCCGTCGCGCTGCTGGTCATCGACCCGCTGCTCAAATGGACGGTGGAGACGGGCGGCAGCCTGGCGCTGCAGCGTGATGTCCGCGTTGGTGCCGTCGATACCGATTTCAGCAAGGGCGCCGTCACGCTACACCGCCTCGAAGTCGCGGGCAAAAAAGAGGGGGTCGATGCCGTTTCGGCGGACCTGATCAGTTTCGATGCGGATCTGACGGCACTGCTGATGGACAAGGTGCACATTGAAAAGATGATCATCAGCGGCGTCGGCTTCGATACCCCAGCGACACTGAAAAAATCCCCGGCGGAAGAAAAAGCGGCGACGACGGAAGAGGGCGCAGGAAGCGCATTCACCCTCCCGACATTCGAGTTCCCCGATCCCAAAACCCTCATCGCCAAAGCGGACCTACAGTCGGTCAAGGTTTACAACGACGCGCAAAAAGAGATCGGCGAGATCAAGGCGCGCTGGGAGAAGGTGTCCAAGGAGGAGCTGACCGCTGACAGCCTTGCGGAGCTTAAGGCCGACCTGGAGAAGCTCAAAACGATGAGCCAGTCGAAGGATCCGCAGTCGATGATTAAACTGGCCCAGGAGGCCAAGGCTTTCAAAGCGAAAGTAGAGGCGCGTAAAAAAGCGCTCGAGAAGCTCAAGGCGGATTTCGACAGCGACCGCAAGCGCATTGCCGAACTGCTGCAGCAGGTTAAAGACGCCCCGATGGCGGATTACAACCGCCTCAAATCGACCTACACCCTCGACGGAAACGGGGCGCTGAACGTTATCGGGGGACTCTTTGGTGAGAAGATCAAGGGCTACCTGGCGATGGCGCGTGACTACTACGCGATGGTCTCTCCCTACCTCGGCAGTGCCGGAGGTGAAAACCCGCCCGAAACGGCGGTGCCGCCGCGGGGAGAAGGGCGCTGGATGCGCTACCCGCAGACCGTACCGAGTCCGGACATGCTGGTGGCCCTAACCCAGATCGACGGCCTCTTCAAAAGCCAGGCGTTTTCCGGTACGGTACGGGATATTTCGGATAACCAGAAGGCGCTGGGGCGTCCGTTGACGTTCAAGGTGACGAGCGACGGCCCGACGGTCAAGGGGCTCGCACTTTCCGGCGAAGACAACCGCCTGGGCGACACGGTAAAGGAGAGCGTCAACTTCAAGGCGCTGCGTATCCCGCTGGATGCGCTCGATATGAAACCGCTCATGCTGGACAAGAGCAATATGGCCATGACGGGGACGCTCAGCCTCAGCGACGCCTCTGCGCTTGCCGGAAGCGGCAGCTTCGCGTTCAGTGATGCGGCGATGACGGCCGAAGGGCTCGGCGGCAAAACGGGCGAGATCGTCTCGAGTATCCTCAGCGGGATCTCCGCGTTCAAGCTGGATGCGACCCTTGGCGGGACATTGACCGCACCGACTATCGGCGTCACGTCCGACCTGGACCGCCAGATCTCCCAGGGGCTCGGCAAAGCGATGGGCAAAGAGCTTGAAAAGTACCAGGGTGAGCTTAAATCGTTGCTGGGCGGGGATACCGCGGCACAGCTGGCCGATCTGAAAACGTTGGAGTCCGGCATTGCCGACGTCAAAAAACTCGTCGGCGACCAGAACACGATGCTCGGCAAGCTCGCCGAGGAAGCGGCCAAATTGGTCGGCGGCGGCGCGGTCGTCGACAGACTCAAAGGCGCGCTTCCGTTCTAGGAGCGCCGGGTAAACTACAGAAAAATGGGAGAACAATGAAAAGAGTAATAATGATGGCGGCGGCGCTGCTGCTGATGTTTGTGGCGGCGGATGCCGCGGAGATGTTTACGCTCAAAGCGGCGGGCGAGAAGACGATCGTCGCGACGGGACTGCCCAACGGCATGCACTTCAAAGGGTACGAGGGCAAACCCGTGCTGGTGAACTTTTTCGGGAAGAAGTGCCGCTACTGCAAGAAGGAGATCCCGCACCTTGTCGCGATGGAAAAACGCTACGGGAATAAAATCGGCATTTTCGGCATCCATATGCAGGGGCGCATGATGCCGCAGGACCGCACGCACCTGGCGGGGGCGGCGGGGTTCAACTACCCCGTATTCGAATACGAGGATAATATGGCGATCGTCCAGCATATTGGCTCCCGGGCCCGTTTCAACGGCAGTATCCCTTTCAATATCGTCTTTAACGGCAAAGGCGAGGTTTCCGAGATCATCCCGGGCTATCTGAGTGACAAGGACCTTGAGATGATCTTCGACGAACTGCTCAAGAAGTGATCTGCCGGATATGACAGAGCAGGAGAAGTTTGCCTTTATCCGGCTGCTGATCCGTTCGGTCGGCGCCTTGAGCGCAGCTGTCCTGGGCATGCTGGTGCTCCTGATCGTCTTTGACGCCACCCGCCGCTACCTCTTCCATGAGGGCTCCGTAGCCTTGCAGGAGCTGGAGTGGCACCTCTTCGACATCGTCATCATGCTCGGAGTTGCCTATGCTATGCACCGGGGGGCGCATGTCCGGGTCGATATCTTCTATGACCGTTTCTCCGAACGGACCAGGCATCTCGTCAACCTGGTGACAATGCTCTTTTTCGTGCTGCCCGTCTCCGTGCTGATCCTCTATGTCAGTTTCGACTTCGTCATGATGAGTTTTACGCAGATGGAGGCCTCTTCCGATCCAGGCGGACTGCCGTACCGTTTTCTCGTCAAGGCGCTCATTCCCCTCGCGTTCGCGCTGTTGATCCTGCAGGCGCTGCGTGAACTGGTCAATGCCTGGCATGCACTCAAGGGGTCCGTGTGATCGCGCTGGCCATGTTCGTGATTGCGCTGGCGCTGCTGCTCTCGGGCATCCCCGTCGCCTTCGTCTTTGGCGGGGTCGCACTGCTCTTTGCGCTGCTAATCCCCGAGCTGGGGCTGCAGGTTTTCAGCCTGCTGCCATTCCGTATCTACGGCATCATGGGCAATACGACCCTGATGGCCGTCCCGCTCTTCATCGCCATGGGGCTGATCCTCGAGAGGTCGAAAATGGCCGAGAAGCTACTCGAGACGATGAGCGGCCTTTTCGGCGGGCTTCGCGGCGGGCTGGCCGTCAGCGTCGTGCTGGTCGGTACGATCCTTGCCGCTTCGACGGGGATCGTTAGCGCTTCGGTCGTCATGATGAGCATTATCGCCATGCCCCTGATGCTGCAGGCCGGTTATAACAAAGGGCTTGCCTCGGGTACGGTCGCGGCCAGCGGCACGCTCGGGCAGATCATCCCGCCCTCGATCATCCTCATCATTCTTGGGGACGTCATGAACGTCAGCGTCGGCGAACTCTTCATGGGGGCGGTGCTGCCGGGGCTGGTGCTCGTCGGCCTCTATATCGTCTACATCCTGGTGTACGCGGCGCTGAAACCCGGGGTCGCCCCGGCGGCGTCGCAGGGCGAACGTGTCGGCATTGTGAAGGCCCTTGCGGCGATCGCGCCGCCGCTGCTGCTGATGGTCGCGGTCCTCGGTTCCATCTTCGCCGGGATCGCGTCGCCGACGGAGTCGGCGGCCTTCGGCGTCGTCGGTGCGCTTGTGCTCAGCGCCTTCAACCGCACACTCAGTCGCTCCATGGTGAGCTACGCCCTTCTGGAGACCGTCAAGCTCAGCGGGATGATCTTTATGATCCTGATCGGGGCGACGGCCTTCAGCCTCGTCTTCAACGAACTCGGCGGCAGCGACCTCGTGCTGCAGTTCTTCAGCCATGACATCGGGAATGTCTGGGTCTTTATCGGGGTGGCGATGCTGGCCATCTTTATCCTCGGCTTCTTCATCGACTTTATCGAGATCTCCTTTATCGTCGTGCCGATTTTGGTGCCCGTCATGCACGCTTTCGGGATCGATCCCGTCTGGTTCGCGATCCTGATCGCCCTGAACCTGCAGGCCTCCTTCCTGACGCCGCCGTTCGGCCTGGCGCTCTTCTTTCTCAAGGGAGCGGCCGGTAGCATGGTGACGACGCTGCAGATCTACCGGGGGATCATCCCCTTCATCCTGCTGCAGCTTCTGGCGATCGTCATCGTCATCCTCTTCCCCGACCTCGTTTTTGCGTTTATTTAGAGAAGATGCCCGGATGGATGCCAATGTCATGGAGCGGAGACGGTTGGGGTAATCGGTACCATCAGTGCACGGGCTGGCACAGGTATGTCTGAAGTTCGGCACCGATACACCGTCATACGCTTTGTCCGAGCTTACACCCGCAGTGGTCTCCCGCTATCTGAAACGTTTTGAACCCCTGCCGCAATGGCCCGATACGTGGAAACTCAAAGCATCGCAAGAGGATGCCTATGAAGGTGAGGGCATTTACATCAAGTTTGAAACGGGATTGGCTGGCCCACTGGCGCAGGGTCCACGGCACGCGCTTTTTCGAAATTGTCCATAAGGCGAGTGGGGAGATTGTCACGCAGGGGGCGCAGGAAGTCGTCACGCTCAACCCGGCGAACATGCGTCCCAAAGCGGTCCCCGATGCCATTGTGGAACGTCTGACAACGCCAACACCCCGGACAGTTCCACACCGGCCGTTCCCGAAACTCGCCCTAGAGGGGAGCCGAACGACTCAGCGGCAGCGGACCGTGGAGTGGCAGGACCTGGATACGCTTGAGCGTGTCAATAATACCCGTTACGTCGCCTTCGCTGAAGATGCCGTCGTGCCTGCAACAGCACTGCAGGCGTAAGGGTGCTCCTCGGGAAAACTTCCCTGAACGCCCTTCCGTCTGCCGATAAGAATACGCTATACTCCCCACATGAAAGAGATTCTTTATGCGCCGTGGCGCACGGACTATATCAACGGGCAGACGATCGAAGGGTGCGTTTTCTGCCATATCAGCGAACATGCCGAAGCCGACGGCGAACTGCATGTCCTCTATCGCGACGAACACTGTTTTGTCGTCATGAACCGCTACCCCTATACTCCCGGCCATTTCATGATCATCCCCCACGTCCATACGGATGCGCTTGAAACGCTGGAACCCGAAGCGTGGCTGCGGATCAGCACACTGGCGCAGCAGGGGGTGCGCATGCTCAAAGAGGGGTTCGGCGTACAGGGCGTCAATATCGGCATGAACCTCGGAAAGGCCGGCGGAGCGGGGATTGCCGAGCATATCCACCTGCACCTCGTACCGCGCTGGGAGCGGGATACGAATTTTATTACCGCCGTGGCCGGGACCCGGGTCTATTCGACCGATTTTGAACGGATCTACCGCCGTCTGCTGGAACTGACCCCGCGCTATTTCGTGTGACATCCGGCTCGATATTTTTATGGGATAAAAAAAGTTGGATTCTTGTTTAATTTTATGTTCAATAGATATCAGATAGCATAGTGCAATCTATATGTGAAAGCGGGTATATCTATGAAAGCAGTAATTGCAGCCTTGACACTTCTGATGTGGACGGCGCTCTTCGCGGCCGAAGGGGAAGCGTCGACGAAGACGAGCACGGTCAACTGGTATAAAATGGCTGCTTCTCAGGGAAATCCGGAAGCGCAGTTCTACCTCGGCGTGATGTACAGCAGGGGTGCCGGCGTGACCAAAAACGATGATCTTGCGGTCTACTGGTATAAAAAAGCCGCGGCGCAGGAGCATGCGGAGGCGCAGTTGAACCTGGGGTACATGTACGAAACTGGCAAAGGCGTCAAAAAGAATTACGGTGAAGCGGTGCAGTGGTACCAGCGCGCGGCGGACAACGGCAGCACCGCGGCGATGAACAATCTTGGGATCATGCACATGATGGGTCTCGGGGTTAAAAAAGATAGTACCAAAGCTTACCGCTACTGGCGCAAGGCGGCCCAGAAGGGCAACAACAACGCCTGGAACAACATTGCAAAACTGCGCCGCCTTGAGCCGCAGGCCTGCCTCGACTGAGGCGTGAAGGAGTAGCGATTGACATCCGTATTGCTTGAATTTTTCATGTTCCCCACCAGCGGCGACTGCTGGAACGGTGCCTCCGTCTCCGCCTATGTCAGCCGCATCATCGATATGGTCGACCGTAGCGGGCTGCCCTATCAGCCGTTGCCGTCGTGGTCGTGTTCGGCGTGGTGTGTGTGAAGCTCCATCGTGATGCCCGAATGGATAAAGAGCGCGAAAGCGATCACCGTATAGACCAGCTTACCGCTTGTGTCTCCCATTATGCTCCAGACAATCCCGAAAACAAAAGCGACTGAAAAGATGATGAACCAGTTGCGGTCGCGCTGAAACTGCGTTAAATCCTTCATGTGAAAACCCTCCTCAGTGTGAAAGAAAATAAGTATAACCTATTTTTTCTTGCGGGTCAGCACGTAGAGGAAGATCGCGCCGATGACGAGAAAAATGACGAGTTTGATCTGGGTCTCTTCCATCGTCTGCACGGCGCTGCCTCAGTGCGTTTTGACGTAGAGATTGGCGATGTATTCGGAAAGGGCTTCGATCTGGACGGGCGTCAGCTCTTTGACCTGGTTCTGCATCAGGGTCTTCATGGCGCCGCCGTAGGTGCCCTTCTGGTAGCCGATGATAGCGTCGGCGATGCGCTTGCTCTCCCATTCGCCGATGACGGCGGACTGGTTCAGTGCCATTTTTTCAGCGTGGTTGCCGTGGCATGCGGCACACTTCTGGAAGAGTTTGGCCGGCGCGGTTTCGGCGACAGGTGCGCTTTCCGCCGCCGGGGCCGCGGCGGGTGCCGTTTCTACAACGGGTGCCGCCGGCGCGACGGCGGTATTGTCCGCAGCTTCCGCCACCGGTGCCGGGGTTGCTGCCGGCGCAGGCGTTTCAACGGGGGCTGTAGCTTGGGATGTGGCCTCGGGCTGTGTCTTCGCTGAATCGTTACAGCCGGCGAGCAGGAGCAGGGCGGCTGTAAAAGCAAGAGTTCTCATCAAAGGGAGCCTTTTTAAAAAGATGCCGCCATTATACACTGTTAGAGCATTTGGGTCAAAGATGCGGAAGAAGTTTGTTCCTTCCTATAATTTCACTTTAAGTAAAGTCCGGGTTTTCGGGGTATTGGAGCAGTTCTATCATGCCCCGGTGAAGCGTGACGATTCCGTTGTGTTCGAACTCTTTAAGCAGGCGGCTGATCACCTCCCTCGAAGAGCCGAGGTGCGCGGCGAGTTTTTCGTGGGTGATGGGGATTCGGCGCGCATTCTGGGCCTGCAGCCACTCCAGGAGGCGGTCGTCGAGTTTCTTGAAACGGACATCCTCGACCAGTCCGGCCATGCACTCGAGCCGCCTGGCAAATAGGGTGAAAATGTAGTCCTGGTAAACGGGCTCGGCCATATAGAGCTTTTTGACGATGTCGGCGGGGAAGAGGTAACCGCTGATGGGTCCGTCGGCAACGGCGGTTCCGATGGCGGGAGTGTCGGTAAAGGCGCTGTTGAGGTTTACGCTGCACTGTTCGCCGGCGCCGAGGAAATAGAGGGTGATCTCCTGTCCCGACTCATGCTGCCGGAAGACGCGGACATTACCCTCCGTGAGAAAAAGGATCTCCCTGCAGTGGTCCCCCTGCCAGAAGAGCTCCATGCCTCCCTCAAGCCGGATCGCCCCGGCGTGGGCGTCGATCAGTTTTCTGGAATCACGTCCGAGGCGGCGGTAGCAGGGGAAGCATTCCATCTCGTTCCTTTCGGGGGTTCGGACCCCGGTGCTGCAAAAGTATAGCAGATTCTAATGGGCCGCAAAGTATAATAGAGCAAAAAAATCAGGACGAGAATGCAGTTTGAATCCTACCCGTTCGAAAAACTGAGTGCCCTGCTCGATCCCATCGTGCCCAACAGTGCCTACGCCCCGCTGACACTGACCATCGGGGAGCCGCAGTTCGAGACCCCCGCCTTTATCCGCAACGCGCTGTGCGGCAGTGCCGATACGCTGCGCCGCTACCCGAAAACGGCGGGCGAAGAGACCCTCAACGGCGCCATGCGCGATTTCGTCGCCCGCCGTTTCGGGGTGACGCTGGCTAACAATCAGCTTGTCTCCAGCTTCGGCACCCGGGAAGTCCTTTTCAATTTCCCGCAGTACCTGCTGTTCGACAAGCCCGATCCGGTCATAACCTTTACGAACCCCTTCTACCAGATCTATGAAGGGGCCGCGATCGCGAGCCATGCGAAGGTGAACTACCTCAACCTCGATGCCTCCAACGGCTTCAAACCGCAGGTCGACCCGGCGGTGCTGCGGGCCAGCGACCTGGTCATCCTCAATTTTCCGAACAACCCCACCAGCAGCTGTCTCTGCGTCGAAGAGCTCGGCGAATGGGTCAAACTGGCGCTGGAGTACGATTTCGTCCTCCTCAACGACGAGTGTTACAGCGAGATCTATCCGCATGAAGCCCCGGCAGGCATCCTCGAGGCGAGCGTGGCTGTCGGCAATACGGCCTTCAAGAATGTGCTCGCCCTCAACTCCATCTCCAAACGCTCCAGTGCGCCGGGGCTGCGCAGCGGCTTCCTTGCCGGGGATGCAACGATCCTCGAAGGGTACCGCCAGTACCGCACCTATATCGGCTGCGCCTCGCCGCTGCCGCTGCAGACGGCCGCGGCGGCGGCCTGGGCGGACGAAGCCCATGTCACAGAGGCCCGGGCCGTCTACCGCGAGAACTTCGAGATCGCGCGGGCGATCCTCGGTACGGAGGTGCCGGAGGCGACCTTCTACCTCTGGCTGGAGGTGGACGATGCGATCGCATTTACCGAAAAGCTCTACCGCGACTACAACCTGAAAGTTCTGCCGGGCGAGTACCTGGCGCGCACCGACCTTAACGGCAACAACCCGGGCAAAGGGCGTATCCGCATCGCCCTCGTTGAGAGCCCGGAACGCACGCGCATGGCGCTCGAACGCATCAAGGAGGCGATGAATGGATAAGGCCGAAGCCCTGAAAGAAAAAATCCTCAAGGCGCAGGAGGCGGCGGATATCGCCGGCCTCTACGTGCTGGAGCAGGAAGCGAACGAATGTTTTGACGAGCAGACGCTGATCGCCTATTACGCCAACATCCTCGACCTGGCGCTGGAAAACCTGACCGACGCCCTGGGGAGCGCACGGCGAATGCAGATGAACGAGGTTAAGGACTTCGCCACGCTGCGCGCCCTTTACGAGTATGCCGTCGAACACTACAGCGCCGGCAAAGCCTCGGATGCGGCGGCGCTCTTCGAGATCCTTGCCGGCCTCAGCGACGACGCGCGTTTCTCCGAGGCGATGACGCAGCACCAGGCCTTTGCAGAACGGCTCACCGATTTCGGGCAGTTCCTGGATGACGCGGCAGACCTGGAAGCGACCCAGCGCAACGGGACCTTCTACATCAGTGCGTTCCGCACCGGCGGGAACGGGACGGACGAATCGTGAAGATCCATTTTATCGGCATTGGGGGGATCGGCATCTCCGGTCTCGCGCAGTACATGGACCACAAGGGCAACACGGTCAGCGGCAGCGACATCGCCGACAACCGTATCGTCAAACAGTTGCGCTCCAAAGGGATCGCGATTACCATTCCCCACGACGCAAGCGCGATCACGGATCAGGACCTCGTCGTGCATTCGGCGATCATCAAACCGACCAATGTCGAAGTGGTGGCGGCGAAAGCGAAAGGGATCGAAGTGCTGCCGCGCCGTGAAGCGCTGCTGCGCATTCTCCAGGACAAAGAGGTCTACGCCGTGGCCGGTGCGCACGGCAAGAGTACGACCTCGGCGATCCTCGCGGCGATCATGGAAGGCTCCGCCATCATCGGGGCCGAGTCTAAGGCCTTCAGCTCCAACGTCCGGTACGACGATACGAACGAACGGCTCATTTTCGAAGCGGACGAGAGCGACGGCAGCTTCCTCAACTCCAACCCCTACTGCGCCATCGTGACCAATGCCGAACCGGAGCACATGGAGTATTACGAATACGACTACGAACGCTTCTACGACGCCTACCGCCGCTTTATCGCGTCGGCCGCGATCCGGGTGATCAACGCGGAAGATGAATTTCTCGGGACGATCGAGGGGGAAGCGATCCGGCTTTATCCCAGCCGCGACATCTCCGAGGTCGAATACATGCTGCACAACGGGGAGCCGCATACGCGTTTCCGCCTGAAAGAGCTGGGAACGTTCGACGTCTGGGGCTTCGGCGAGCATATCGCCATGGATGCGGCGCTGGCGATCCTCGCCGCGGCAGAGACGATGCCGGTCGAAACGGTACGCGAGCGCATTCTCGGGTACCGGGGGATCAAAAAACGCTTCGATATCATCGACAGCCGCGGCGGCTGCGTGCTGATCGACGATTACGGCCACCATCCCACGGAGATCGCGGCAACGATGGCATCGGCACGTACCTACGCCCGCATGATGGGCCTGGAGACGGTGACGGCCGTCTGGCAGCCGCACAAATACTCCCGCACCATCGATAACCTCGAGGCGTTTTCGCACTGCTTCGAAGGGGTGGACCGCCTGATCATCCTGCCGGTATGGGCGGCGGGCGAAGAGCCCCGCATCATCGATTTCGAAGGGGTGTTCTCTGCGTACAGCCCGCTGCTGGCCGACCGGGTCAAACGCTGGGGCTGCGGCCTGGAGGTCCTGAAAGAGGGTACAATAGCGCAGCAGCTGGAATCGGGCCTGATCATCGGGTTCGGAGCCGGCGATATCACCTACCAGCTCCGGGGAGAAAAATGAGTTACCTCTATATCGTCGCCGTCATCGTGCTGCTGTATGCGGGGATGCACTTCTTTACCGAGCTCTCACACCGTCAGAAGCTCTCAATGGCCGGCGTGCTGCTGCTGATCATCGCGGGGGCCGTGGCCTGGAACCAGTCGGTTGATGCGCAGCAGGAGCATGTCCGCGCCGTCATTTTGAAGTTTAGCCAGCACCAGACGCTTGAGTGCAGGGGGGTGGAGGTCAATGACCGTACCTTTACCCTCAGCGTCGGAACCCAGAGTTTCATCGCCAATTCAGGGACGCCCCATGCCGGGCAGATCTACGACGCCGCAGGGTGCCGATGAGCGCATTTGGCCATCTGCTTGATCAGCTTGATCTGCAGGCCCACGTGGCCGAGATCGAGAGCTTTCTCAGCCGGAAAAAACCCCTCTACATCGAAGGCGACCAGGGGCGTCACTACCAGTTCATCCGTGCCCTCGACGCCCTCGAGTTTCCCGCCCCGCCCAAAACGACCGCTTTCGACACGATCCTGATCCACCTGAAAAAGCAGGGGGTGCTCAGTTTTGAACAGATCTTCGAGCTCATCAAGGTCGTGCGCTACTTCCGTACCCTGCACAACCGCGGCTTCGAGGGGATCATCGGCGAATGGATGGCCTCCGTCGTCGTCCCGGACACGTTCAAAGAGGTCGAACGCCACTTTGACGAAAAGGGCCACTTCAAAGAGGAGCTCGATGAGGAGCTCTACGCGATCGCCGAGCGGATCAAGGTGCAGAAGAGCGATATCGCGGCACAGATGAAGCGGCTGCTCTATGCGGACAATCTGCGAAGCTACCTTGTCGACACCCAGGTGCACTATGTCAACGACGAGGAGTGCCTCCTGGTGCGCGGCGGTTTCGGCGCCGTGTTCAAAGGGAGCGTCGTGGGCCGGACGGGGGCGGGCTTTTTCTATGTCACCCCCGACAGCCTGCTCAAAAGTAAAGAGCAGATCCGCGCCCTGACCCAGCAGCGCGATGCACGCTACTACGAGTACGCCAAAGGCTTCTCGACACAGCTGCGCGAGCTGCAGCCCTTCATCGGGTTTATCGACAAAGAGTTCGACCGCCTGGACCACTACCAGGCACGCGTGCTTTTTGCCCGAGCCAAAGGGCTGCAGATCGTCACGGCACACCCGGGCGATGCCATCGTCCTGGAGTCGTTCGAGCATCCCGCCCTCGCTAACCCCAAACCCGTCAGCCTCGACTTCAGTGCCTCCGTGCTGATGATCACCGGGGTCAACGCAGGGGGGAAAACGATGCTGCTCAAATCGATCCTCTCCGCCGCGCTGATGGCCAAGTACCTGCTGCCGATGAAGCTCAATCCCCACCGCTCGCGCATCGGCTCCTTCAAGCAGATCGAGGCGGTCATCGACGACCCCCAGAACGTCCGAAACGACATCTCCACCTTCGCCGGGCGGATGCAGCAGTTCTCCCGGCTCTTCGAGCGCAAATCGGCCCTGGTCGGGGTCGACGAAATCGAACTGGGAACGGACAGCGACGAGGCGGCGGCGCTGTTCAAGGTGATCCTGGACGACCTGATCCGGCGCGGGCAGAAGATCGTTGTGACGACCCACCACAAGCGGCTCGCTTCCCTGATGGCCGACCGCGATGACGTCGAACTGGTCGCAGCCGTCTACGACGAGGAGCGGCGGGTCCCGACCTATGATTTCCTCCAGGGGATCATCGGCAAGAGCTATGCCTTTGAGACGGCCCTGCGCTACGGGATTTCCCAGGGGATCGTCAACAAGGCCAAAGAGGTCTACGGCGAGCAGCATGAGAAGCTCAATCTTCTCATCGAGCGCGGCAGCGAACTGGAGCGGGGGCTGCGGCGCAAGCATGCCGAGGTGGACGAGCGCCTGGAGCAGCTCGACGAACGGGAACGTTCCCTCAAAGAGGAGCGCGAAACGCTGCAGCGTGAGTATGAAGGGCTGGAGCGCCGGCTGCGGGGCGAGTTCCGGCAGGCGATCGAGAGCGCCAAGCAGGCGGCCAAGGCGGGGGATACGGCGGCGATCCACCGCGCGATGAACGAAGCGAACCGGCAGCTGCCGCAAAAGCAGGAGCCGCCGCAGAAGAGCACCCCGGTCGCGTTCAGCGTCGGGGACGCCGTCAAGTACCGCAAGCAGCGCGGCGTCATCGTCGCACTGAAAGAGAAAGAGGCGACGATCGAAGTCGAGGGGATGCGGCTGCGGGTGCGGCGCAACGAGCTCAAGCCCGCCGGGAAGGCGGCCGTTCCTAAACCGAAAGTGCAGGTAAGCAACAAGGTCGAGAAACGCGGCGGCCTCAAACTCGACCTGCACGGCATGCGGGCCGAACAGGCCCGGGAGAAGATGGACCTCTTCATCTCCGACGCGCTGATCCAGGGATGGGACGAGGTGATCATCTACCACGGCATCGGCACGGGCAAACTCGCCTACGCCGTCAAAGAGTTCCTCAAAGAGCACCCCAGCGTCAAAAGCTTCGAGGACGCCCCCCCGCAGCTGGGCGGTTTCGGGGCGAAGATCGTCTACCTCTAGGCTCAGCCGGCTTTGTTCGCCGCCAGGAACTTTGAGAGGTCAAGGTCGTAGAACATCGTATGGCGGCGGAATTTGTCGTAGGTGTAGCCCTCGACAAAGGAGCGTGCCATTGGCGGCATCGTCGTGATCATGGCAAAAAAAGAGTCCATCTCGTCGACAAGCTGTTCATGGTCGCCGGTATGGGTTTCGCGTTCGGGGTAGAGGTACTTCATCATCAGCTTCTCCTCTTCGGCGAAGTGGCGTTTCGTTTCGTCGATCCATTCCCTGAAAAGCGCCGTGTCGATCCTGCTCTCCGTCTTTTGAAGCTGCTCGAGCATCTCCAAGAAACGCTCGTGCGCCGTATCCATCTCTTCAATATTCAGGCGAAGATCGTGTGTCATACCGCCCCCTTTGTAAACTTGCGTATCTCAATGTATATTCTTTTCGGCCTGCCTGTGACCCCTTTACTCTCAACAACCTTCGTTATAATCCTGTAAAAAAAAGAGCAACACGATATGACGGCTGAAACCTACCGCGACAGTGTGGCGCTGCTGAACCGCTACGCCTACCACTATTATGTCCTCGACAACCCCATTGCCAGCGACGAAGAGTACGACAGGCTCTACCACGACGTCCTTTCGTATGAAACGGCGCATCCGGAGCAGACGTTGGCCGATTCGCCGACGCAGCGGGTCGGAGGCGTACCGCTAGAAGGGTTCGAGAAAGCCGCCCACCGCAGCCGCATGTGGAGCCTGGAGGACATCTTCGACGCCGAGGGGCTGCAGAAGTGGCTGGAGCGGGTCGCCAAACTGGCGGACAACGTCACCTTTTACTGCGAGCCGAAGTTCGACGGGGCGAGTCTCAACCTGATCTACGAGGGGGGGCGGCTCGTGCAGGCGATCACCCGCGGCGACGGCAGCATCGGCGAAGAGGTGACGCAGAACGTCAAAACGATCCGCAGCGTTCCCCTCACCATCGACTACGACGGGCGCATCGAGATTCGCGGCGAGGTCGTCATCTTCAAAGAGGAGTTCGACGTCATCAACCGGGAGCGGGAGGCGCAGGGCGAAGCGCTCTTCGCCAATCCACGCAACGCCGCCGCCGGCAGCCTGCGCCAGCTCGACCCGAAGATCACCGCGGCGCGCAACCTTGTCTTCCTCCCTTACGGTATCGGCGAGAACACGCTCGACATCCCGCTGCTGAGCAAGCGGATGGAGTGGATCTACGCCCTGGGCTTCCGCAAGCCGCCGCTGCACCGCGTCTGTGCCGGGTACGACGAGATCGAGGCGATTTACGAGGAGATGAAAGCGACCCGGGATGATTTTGCGATGATGCTCGACGGCATGGTCATCAAAGTCGACCAGATCGACGTCCAGGAGGATATGGGCTATACGGTCAAGAACCCGCGCTGGTCGGTGGCGTACAAGTTCCCGGCGGTCGAGAAGATGACCCGGGTCCGTGACGTCATCCTGCAGGTGGGGCGATCGGGCGTCGTCACCCCGGTGGCCGTCGTCGAGCCGGTCGACATCGAGGGGGTCGTCGTCGAACGCGCGACCCTGCACAACTTCGACGAGATCGCACGCAAAGATATCCATATCGGCGACCACGTCATCATCCTGCGCAGCGGCGACGTCATCCCGAAGATCATCAAGGTCATTCCCGAGCGTCGCGACGGGACGGAAAAGGTACTGGCCCGCCCGACGCACTGCCCGGTCTGCGGCAGCGAACTGCTGGATGAAGGGGCGCTGATCAAGTGCCAGAACCTCTCGTGCGAAGCGCGGGTCGTCAATGCCATCATCTACTTTGCCTCCAAGCAGTGCCTGAACATCGACGGGCTCGGCGACAAGATCGTTGAAGCGCTCTTCAAAGCCGGGCTGGTCAAGGGGGTGATCGACCTTTACAGTCTCTCCCTGGACGCACTGCTGGAACTTGATGGGTTCAAAGAGAAGAAGAGCCGGAACCTGCTCGACGCCATCGAAAAGAGCAAAGGAACCGCGTGTTGGCGCTTCGTGAACGGGCTGGGAATAGAGCATATCGGGGAGGTTGCTTCGAAGCAGCTTTGTGACACCTTCGGCCTGGATTTTCCCAATGCGACGGAGGAGGTGCTGCTCGCCATCGACGGTTTCGGCGGGGAGATGGCGGCGTCGGTGCTGGAGTTCGTCCGGGTCAACCGGGAGCAGATCGAAGCGCTGCGCAGCGTCGTCCAACCGGCGGCCCCGGCGCAGAAGGCCGAAGCGGCCGATAACCCTTTCAAGGGGAAGAGGGTCGTACTCACCGGCACGATGAGCCGCCCCCGGCCGGAGATCAAAAACGACCTGGAAGCCCTGGGGGCGAAAGTCGCGGGAAGCGTGTCGAAAAAGACGGATTATCTCATCTACGGCGAGGATGCCGGCAGCAAGTATGACAAGGCGGTTGCGCTCGGTGTGACGGCACTTACGGAAGATGCGATGAAACAGATGCTACAATAGACGCATGAAAAGCCCCACAGAAAATATTATCGTCGGTGATTACCAGGAGATCCTGGAACTCCAGAATGTCATCCTGGAAAAGGTGGCCGAAGATGCAAGCAAGGAGGCCGTGCTCGAGGAGCTCTGCCGGCTGCAGGAGAAGATGGTCCCCGGCAGCGTCGCGTCGATCATGCTGCTGAATGCCGATGACGGAAAGCTCTACGTCGAGGCGGCACCGTCGCTTCCGAAGGGGGCGATCAATACGCTCGACGGGCTGCTTCCCGGCCCGCGAAACGGCTCCTGTGCGAATGTCGTGATGCAAAACGAACCGCAGTTCGTCTGCGACATCAGCAGCGACGAGCGCTGGCAGAACGTGCTGGAGTTTGCCCAGAAGTTCGGGCTTAACGCCTGCTGGTCCATGCCGGTCGTCCTGGAGGGAAAGACCGTCGGGACGTTTGCCCTGACCTCTTTTGAAGAGCGTGCGCCGTCCCTGTTTCATAAAATGCTGCTCACCGTGGGTGCCCGGATCGTCAGTATCGTGCTTAAACGGGAGCAGAACCGCGAAAAACTGAGCCACCTTGCCTCTCACGACCCGCTGACGGGACTGGTGAACCGGGTAATGCTCGAGGAGCGGCTCAAACACATAATCGCCCGTTCCGAACGCACAGGAAAGGGGGCGGCGCTCTTTTTCATCGACCTGGACCGCTTCAAGTTCCTCAACGATACCTACGGGCACGCGACCGGGGACCGTCTGCTGGTGGAGGTGGCCAAGCGCCTCGGCGAAAACGTGCGCAACGAGGATACGGTGGCGCGCTTCGGCGGGGACGAATTCGTCCTCCTGTTCGAAGAGGATGAGGACAGGGATGAGGTCCTGGAGAAGGCCCAGCGGCTGATCGATGCTTTCAGCGAGCCGTTCCAGCTGGCCGAGCAGCGTTTTCATATCTACGGCAGCATCGGCATCGCCATGTTCCCGTCCGACGGGAAGGATGCCCAGTGCCTGCTCAAACATGCCGACACGGCGATGTACCAGGCAAAGCAGGCTCAGGACCATATCTGTTTCTACACCCCGCAGATGAGCGAACAGAGTTTCAAGAGCCTGGTACTGGAGAAGGAGCTGCGCGAAGCGATCAGCAACAACGAGTTCATCGTCTATTACCAGCCCGTTTTCGAAGGCAGCGGCACGAGCATCCGCGCGGCGGAGGCCCTGGTGCGCTGGCAACACCCCGAACGCGGACTCCTTCTGCCCAGCGAATTCATCCCCTTCGCCGAGGAGACTGGGCTCATTTCGCGGATCGACGAGATGGTGCTTACCCAGGTCATTGCCGACCTGCGGCGCTGGCATGCGATGGCGATCAACCGGATCATTCCGCTCTCGGTCAATATCTCCGGCCGCCACATCAACGAAAAAGATGTGACCCGCCTGATAGAGATCCTCAACCGGAGCGCACTGGCGCGCGACTACATCGGCCTGGAACTGACGGAGACCTACCTGATGCAGTTTGCCGAGGAGACCGTCGTGCAGCTCGAACGGCTCAAACACGCAGGTGTCAGGCTCGCCATGGATGATTTCGGCAGCGGATACTCATCACTGGGCTACCTCAAGCATTTCAAAATCGATACCCTCAAGATCGACCAGCTTCTCGTTCGCGATATCGTTGAAAGTTCCAATGACTGCCCCATCGCCGAAGCGATCATCAAGATGGGGCGCAGCCTTGGGCTGCAGATCGTCGCCGAGGGGGTTGAGACGCTGGAGCAGCTTGAACTGCTCAAGACGATGGAGTGCGATGCCCTGCAGGGCTTCTACTTCGACCAGGCCCTGCCGCCGGAGCTCTTTGAAACCAAGTATCTGCGGAGGCGGGGGTGAGAAGCGCAGGCATACTGCTCGCGGCGACCCTGCTGTGCGCTGCCGAACGCAGCGGCCCCTACCTGGAAGCGGGGGCAGGCCTGGGCAGCTACAACGACGACAGCCGCCACGCGGAGATCACGACCGAGAGCGTGACACAGTACCGTTTCGATGCGGGGGCGTTTATCAATGACTACCTCTCCGTCTCGCTCGATTATGCCCAGTTCGGGGATTTCGACGGGCGGACGGGAACGGGCGAAACGTCCCGGGAGGCCTTCAAGGTACTGTCGGCCGCCGTGACGGGGCACTACCCCGTCTTTAACGAGTGGATCGACCTCTATGCGCGTTTCGGCGCCGGGGAGCTCTACTGGGACCAGAGTCGCCCAGAGCGTAAAAGCAGCTCGGCCGGGACGGTCGTCTGCAGCATCGGCGTCGGTGTCCGCGCGATGGAGTGGCTCACGGTCAACGCGGGGTATGATCTCTATCAGTTCGGGATGTACGAGAACAAGACCTCCTATGACATGAGTCTCGGCACTGCCTATGTCGGCATCCAGGTGCTTTTTTAGTGCGTCTTGACCACTACCTCGTCGAAGCGGGTCTGGCACCGACGCGTTCGAAAGCGCAGCAGCTCGTCAAAGCGGGAAGCGTCACCGTCGGGGGCAGCGTCGTGACGAAACCGGCCTTTGACGTCACATCGCAGCAGGTGGCGGTGACCGAAGCGATGCCCTATGTCAGCCGCGCGGCGTTGAAGCTCAAGGGGTTCCTGCCATCCTTGCCGTTCGACGTCACGGGGATGCATGCACTCGATATCGGCGCTTCGACGGGGGGATTCACCCAGGTGCTCCTCGAAGCGGGCGCGGCAGAGGTCGATGCCGTCGATGTTGGCAGGGACCAGCTGCACCCGGAGGTGAAGTCGGACCCCCGCGTCCGGAGTTTCGAACAGACCGATATCCGCCGTTTCACGCCAGGCCGGACCTACGACGTCGTCACGAGCGACGTCTCGTTCATTTCGCTGCACCATATCCTCGATAACGTGGAGCGGCTCGCTGCGCATTGGATCGTGCTGCTTTTCAAACCGCAGTTCGAGGTCGGCCGGGACGCTGCGCGAGACAGGAAGGGGGTCGTTACGGACAAGGCGGCCGTCGCGAAGGCGATGGAGGAGTTCGAAGCGGCCTGTGCGGCGCGGGGCTGGCGGCTGCGTGTGAAGGAAGAGGCCGCAATCAGGGGTAAGGAGGGGAACAGTGAGACATGCTACTGCTTTGAAAGAGGTTGAGGCTGTTGCCATCGGAGGCTTCGACGGGATGCACGAAGGGCATCAGCACCTTTTCAACGCCCTGGGCGAAGCGGGGGCGATCGTCGTGATCGAGACGGGGTACGCCAACCTGACCCCGGGCCGCGAGCGTGAACATTTTACGTCACACCCCATCGTCTACCTCCCCCTTGACGACATCCGCATGCTTGACGACCGGGGTTTTGTCGATTATCTTCTGGAACGTTTCCCGGCACTTTCAAAAATTGTCATTGGGTATGATTTCCGGTTCGGCCGCGACCGCAGGTTCTCGCATGCGGACCTCACGAAGGCGTTCGGCGGCGAAGTGCAGGTGATCGACGAAGTGACCGTCGGCGGCGAATCGGTGCATTCGCACAAGATCCGTGCGAAGCTGATTATCGGCGACATCACCGGGGCGAACCGCTTTCTCGGCCACCACTACACGGTTCGCGGAAGGGTCGTCCGGGGGCAGGGGATTGGCAAGCAAGAGCTCGTGCCGACGGTCAACATGCTTACCGACGGCTTTCTGCTCCCCAAAGAGGGGGTCTACGCGAGCCTCGCCCGGCTCGACGGCGAGGAGCACTACCACCCCGCCGTCACGTTTATCGGCCACCGTGTCACCACCGACGGCAGTTTTGCCGTGGAAACGCACGTCCTTGACGGGGAGATCGTCTGCCGGGAACAGATCGATGTCAGTTTCGTCCGGCGGCTGCGCGGCAACGAGAAGTTCCCGTCGCTCGAGGCGCTGAAGGCGCAGATCGCGATGGACATCGCGGCAGCGCGCAAAGCGGTAGTGCGGCTGGAGCTCTGAACGCTTTTTATGCATCACCGAAGCCAAAATGGCGCAATAGTGCCCATTCCGGGCGGCTTTTTACGGTGACGACCCGCCGCTTCGGGGATTGGCTTAGGCTCTTTTAATGCGAAGAGGGCTATAATCGCAAAACTATTTTGATCGAAGGAATTCTCGTGGGTGAACTCTTTACTTTCTTCGGTGTGATCAGCGAAAATCACACCTACCTCTTCATGTCGCATATGCTCCTGACGGCACTGATCGTCATCATGCTTGCCAAAATGGCGACCAAGAACCTCAAAGTCGTTCCGGCCGGCACACAGAACCTGATGGAAGCGTACCTCCAGGGTGTCGTTGCAATGGGTTCGGACGTTATGGGCCGCGAAAAAGCGATGCGTTACCTTCCGCTCGTCGCGACGCAGGGTCTCTTTATCGGTATTGCCAACCTGATCGGGGTTATCCCGGGCTTTGAAGCACCGTCCGCGTTCCTTGACTTTACCCTGGCACTGGCACTGATCGTCTTCATCTACTACAACTTCGAGGGTATCCGCCGCAACGGTGTCGTTGAGTACTTCAAACACTTCATGGGGCCGGTATGGTGGCTCGCATGGCTGATGTTCCCGATCGAGATCGTTTCGCACATCTCCCGTATCGTTTCACTCAGCTTCCGTCTTTTTGGTAACGTCAAAGGGGATGACATGTTCCTGATGGTCATGCTGATGCTCGCCCCGTGGCTGCTGCCGATGATCCCGTTCGCGCTGCTGTCATTCATGGCGCTGTTGCAGGCGTTCATCTTCATGATGCTGACCTACGTTTACCTCGGCGGAGCCGTTACCCTTCACGAAGAATCCCTTTAACGATTTTTGGGACGCCGCATGAAACGCAGTACGTTCGATACGCTTCTGAGTTTCCTGCTCGGCTTTGCCTGGGCCCTGCTGCTGCCGGGCTCCTGGCTTGTCTTCAATATTACCGCCATCTTCGGTTTCCCCATCGCGCTTCTCGCCACCATCTTGTTTGTCTTTCTGATACTCTGCGCCGTTTTGATGCTCGAAGGGCTCAACCTCTATAAAGACCGGGTCGAAAACCAGCGCCGCCAGACCGAACTGCTGCAGCGGATCGCGGAGCTGCTTGAAAAGGAGGCGTGATCACATGCCTTTTTTCGCCTACCTGATCACCGACGGCTGCTACGGCGCCGCGACACCGGGTGCCTTCGCCAAACGGCTTGAAATGCTCTTTGAGGCCCATAGCGTCGATTATGCACTCTACCGGGACAAAGCGAACCCGGACTACGCGCGCTTCGCGGCCGTCTTCGTCGATACATGCCGGACGTGCGGGGTCAAAGCGGTCCTGCACCGCGACACGGCGCTGGCGCTCTTGCTGGGGGCGGACGGCGTGCACCTGACGTCGACGCAGTTCGAGGCGATCAAAGGGGCGAAAGCCGAGGGGCTCTTTACCGTGATCTCCGCGCACAGCCCCGTCGAACTGGCGCATGCGGCGGCCGAGGGGGCCGATGCCGCGACCTACAGCCCGATCTTCGAGAGCCCGGGCAAAGGGGCGCCGAAAGGTTTAGACGATTTAAATGAAACAGCGGGTAAAATTGACCTACCTGTTATCGCGCTGGGGGGCATCGTCAGCCCCGCCCAGATCAGCGCGGTCCGCGCCGCCGGTGCCGCCGGTTTTGCATCGATCAGATACTTTATAAATACAGTCAAGGAATCCTTTTGTTCGAAGTGATTATCGGACTCGAAGTCCACGTCCAGCTCAATACGAAAACCAAACTTTTTTGTTCGTGTCCCACCAGTTTCAACGACCGCCCGAACGTCAACACCTGCCCGACCTGTCTGGCACTGCCGGGGGCGCTCCCGGTTTTCAACAAGGCGGCACTGCACAAGGCGGTGATGTTCGGTACCGCGATCGGCGCGACGATCAACCGTACCAGCTACTTCGACCGCAAGAGCTACTTCTACCCCGACAGCCCGAGCGCGTACCAGATCACGCAGCTCTATACGCCCATCGTCGAGCACGGGAAGCTCGAGATCGACTTCGAAGACGGCTCCCACAAAACGATCCGTATCAACCGCGCCCATATCGAGGCCGATGCCGGGAAAAACGTCCACGACGGCGCCGTCTCCAAGGTCGACCTCAACCGTGCGGGAACGCCGCTGATCGAGATCGTCTCCGAACCGGACATGCGTTCGGCGGACGAGGCGATCCTCTACCTCAAAAAGCTGCACTCCATCGTTCGCTACCTCGATATCTCGGACGCGAACATGCAAGAGGGCTCCTTCCGCGTCGACGTCAACGTCTCCATCCGCCCCAAAGGGGACGAGAAGCTCTACACCCGTGTCGAGATCAAGAACATCAACAGCTTCCGCTTCATCCAGAAGGCGATCGAGATGGAGGTCGAACGCCAGATCGATGCCTGGGAAGACGGCGTCTATGACGAGGAGATCGTCCAGGAGACCCGCCTCTTCGACCAGACGAAACAGGAGACCCGCTCCATGCGCGGCAAGGAAGAGGCGGCGGATTACCGCTACTTCCCGGAACCTGACCTCCTCAAGGTCGTCGTTGACGATGCGATGTATGAGACCGCGACGCAGATCCCTGAACTGCCGGACGAGAAGCGCGAGCGCCTCGTCAAAGAGCACGGCCTGCGCGAGTATGATGCGAGTGTCATTACCGCCGAGCTGGAGATGGCAAACTTCTTCGAGAAGATGCTCTCCCATGGCATCAGCGCCAAGAGTGCCGTCACCTGGCTCACCGTAGAGCTCCTGGGGCGTCTCAAAGGCGGCATGACGGTTGCCACTTCGCCGGTCGATGCTGACAAACTGGGCCTCATCGTCAAGCGTATCGAAGACAACACCATCAGCGGCAAAGCGGCTAAAGAGGTGCTTGACTACCTGATGGAAAATGACGAGAGCGTCGATGCGACGATCGAAAAACTCGGCCTCAAACAGGTCAGCGATACGGGGGCCATCGAAGCGATGGTCGACGAGATCCTCGCGGCGAACCCCGCCAAGGTCGAGGAGTACCGCGGCGGCAAGGAGAAGCTCTTCGGTTTCTTCGTCGGCCAGGTGATGAAAGCCAGCAAAGGCAGTGCGAATCCTCAGGCGGTGAACGAGATCCTCAAGCAGAAGCTGGGCTGATACCGTGAACCTCTTCTCCAGGGCACTCGTCGACGGTGCCTATGCTCTGGAGTCCTCCGAAGGCCTGCGCGGCACGCGCCACCATGTCGACAACCTGATGAACAACGCCGGGTACCGCTACAAGCGTTACTTCGACCTCTTTATGATGGTGCTGATCCTCTCGAGCGTCTTCATCCTTATCCGCGACGTCAAGTTCCAGCAGAACGATTTCCTGGCCGTTTTCAACAACTACATCATCTCCTTTATCTTCCTGATCGAATACCTGATGCGCTTCTGGGTCAGCAGCGACAGTGCGCGGATCATAATTGACCAGTACGAGAAGGATGTGCTGCTGCAGCGGAATTTCCGTGTCGGCAGGGCCGTGATGAAGGTACTCTACGCCAAATGGCGCTACATGAGCTCCCTGGCGGCCATCATCGACCTGCTGGCGATCATGCCGTTTTTCCATGAGCTGCGGCTGCTGCGCCTCTTTATCATCTTCAGGGTCTTCAAGCTTTTCCGCTACGCCCAGAACATGCACCATTTCGGGGCGATTCTGGCCAGCAAGAAGTTCGAACTCCTGACACTCTTTACCTTTGTCGGCCTCACCATTTTCGTTGCGTCGGTGATGATCTACGTCATGGAGGCGCTCAACCCCGACTCCAAGGTCAATACGCTCTTTGACGCGCTCTACTGGTCGGTCGTGACGATCTCGACCGTGGGATACGGCGATGTCGTCCCCGTCAGCGGCGAAGGGAAGATCGTTGCACTGATCGTCATCGTCTCCGGGGTGGCCGTCCTCGCCTTCGCGACCTCGATCGTCGTGTCGGCCTTTACCGAGAAGCTCGATGATATCCGCGACGGGAAGCTGATCCAGGAGCTGCAGAAACTGAAGCACATCTACCTGATCTGCGGCTACGGCACTGTGGCGCAGCAGACGGCATCCAAGCTCCGCCGGATGGGGCGGGAGGTGGTCATCCTGGATGCGGATGCATCAAAGATCGCCGAAGCGCGCCGCCATCATGACCTCGCCCTGGCGTTCGACCCCGCCAGCCTGGAATCGATCGGGCAGCTTGGCATCAACCCCGTACGGCAGATCCGGGCCGTCATCCTGCTCGGCGACACCGATGTCGAAAACGTCTATACGGCGCTCACATTGCGTTCGATAAACAAAGAGCTGCGGATACTCTCTTTGCTCCATGACAAAAAACACCGCCGGAAACTGGAGAGTGCCGGGGTGAACGACATCGTCTACGCCCAGGAGCTGATCGGGAAACTGTCGCGCGAATACAGCGACCAGCCCATTGCGTTCGAGGCGCTGCACGCGCTGCGTGCCGAGCAATCCGGTGTCGTGATCGACGAGATCCTCGTTGACGAGCGGATGGCCCGTTTTATCCAGAGCGTGCAGGATCTGAAAATCAGGGGAGGGCGCATTATCCTGCTCGGTGTCGAGTCGCGCCGCGAACAGCGGTTCGTTTTCAATCCTGCATCCGATTTCGCCCTCGGCGAGGGGGACATGCTGGTCGTGATAGGGGAGAATGCGATGCTGCATGAGTACCGCATCGATCTTCACAAGGCGGTGCATTGATGAGCGTCGAATCCATCATCCTTTTCGGGTATAACGAATTTGCGCGGGAGACCGCCCGGCAGATCCGGTACAGCTATCAGCGGGTCGTCATCTACGCGCTCAATAACGGCGATGTCGAACAGGCACAGGCCGACGGTTTCGAGGCACACCTCGCGGACCTCGAGGATAACTGGGAGGATCTGCTCTCCTTTGACCTCGCCGTGACGCGGATCATCTGCGCCCTTGAGAGCGAGGCGGAAAACGTCTTCCTGACCCTCTCCCTGCGGGACCGTTTTCCCGAAGCCGTGATCGTCGCCCTGGCCACGACGCAGGAGAACGCCTCCAAGCTCCGCCTGGCCGGTGCCAACAAAGTGATCGCGGAACTGCAGACGACAGCGCACCTGATCATCGAGCGGCTGGAGAAGCCGGTGACCACACGGCTGTTTGAAGCGCTCATGGATACGCAGATGGACCTCAAGGTCGCCCAGATTGTCCTCTCGGAGCAGTCATCCGCGCTCGACAAACACATTAACGAGTTGCTGGAATCAACGCAGCGGGATATCATCATCCTGGCTGTCGTTGACCAGCGCATGAGCGAGTCGTTTATTTTTACGGCCAAAGGCTACAACCACTTGCTGAATGCGGGGGATGTTTTAGTCGTGATAGGCTACGATAAGGAGATCAAGGCATTTAAAGAGGAAGTCGGAGGGGTATGTGAAACGGATCGCAGTCATCGGAGCGGGTAAGTGGGGCTCGGCCCTGGCGTTCGCACTGGGAGAGAATAAGGAAAACGACGTAGTCATCACGTCGCGGCATCCGAGGGATGTTTCCAATTTCGTCGACCTGGAGACGGCGCTTCAGCGCGAATACCTCGTCATGGCGATCCCGGCACAGCAGGTCGGCGCGTGGCTTAAGGAGCACTTCCGCTATAACGACCAGAAGGTGCTGGTCGCCGCGAAGGGGATCGAGGCCGAGAGCGGCCGTTTCCTCAATGAAATCTTCGCCCCCTACGTCCCCGATCAGAACATTGCATTCCTTTCTGGCCCCTCTTTTGCGACCGAGGTGATCCAGGGACTGCCGACCGCACTGGTCGTCAGCAGCACGGATGCCCAAACGGCCATGGGGTTCGCCGAAGCGTTTCCCGAATTCATCCGCACCTATACCGACGACGACATCGCCGGGGCGGAAGTGTGCGGCAGCTACAAAAACGTGATCGCGATCGCCGCAGGGATCTGTGCGGGGCTGAAGCTCGGCAACAACGCCGCGGCGGCGCTCATCTCCCGCGGCCTGATCGAGATGCGGCGCTTCGGCCTCTCCTACGGGGCGAGGGATGAGACCTTCCTCGGCCTCAGCGGCGCCGGGGACCTTTTTTTGACGGCCAGTTCCGTACTGTCGCGCAACTACCGTGTCGGCCTGGGACTGGCCGAAGGCAAAGTGAAAGAGCAGATCGTCGAGGAACTCGGCGAGGTGGCCGAGGGGATCGGGACGGCCTACGCCCTGCACGGCATCGCGCAGCGCAGCGGGGTCTACCTGCCGATCGCGACGGAGGTGTATGAAATCCTGGAGGGCAAAGCCCCCCGGGAGAGCCTCAACGATCTGCTCACGAGGTAGCGCATGGAAGCGTCGGCGGTCAAGATTTTCTGGGCCGTAGGTACGGCACTGCTTTTTTACACCGCAGCGCTCCTGCTGCTTTCACCGGTGCAGGCGGCCCTGGTCGGGGTGGTGACGCTTCTGGTGGCGCTCTGGACGAATGAGGGGCTGCCGCTCGGCGTCGTCTCCCTCCTGCCCATCCTCCTTTTTCCTGCCCTGCACATTCTGCCGACAAAGGCGACGACCGTCAACTACGCCCACCCCATCATCTACCTTTTCCTAGGGGGCTTTATGCTCGCCATCGCCGTGGAGAAGAGCGGCCTGCACATCTGGATCGCACGCAAAATACTGGGGATCTTCCCGGCAACGGGGCGGGGGATCATCATCTCCCTGGCGCTCACCTCGGGGGTGATGAGCTCCATTCTCTCTAACACGACGACGGCCCTGCTGCTGATGACCATCGCGCTTTTCCTTTCCGACGACCCCCGGCTGAAGATGCGCTTCGCGCTGGCCATCGCCTACGGCGCCAGCATCGGGGGGATACTGACCCCCATCGGCACCCCGCCGAACCTGATCCTGCTGGGCGTCATGGAAGAACACGGCATGGCGATGATCCCCTTCGTACAGTGGATGTGGATGGTCGCCCCTCTGGCCCTCGTGATGGTCATCATCATCTCCCTGGTCCTGGCGCTGGGGATCCGTGATGTGCGCCTGGAACTCCCGGATGTGGAGAAGCCGCTGACGCCGGAGCAGAAGAAGCTCCTTGCGCTGCTGGGCGGGCTCGTGGTACTGCTGCTCGTAAACGCCCCCATCCGTCCCTGGTGGAACGGGCTCGGAATGAGCGAACCGGTGATTCTGCTCAGTGCGGGTCTGCTGCTCTTCGCGCCCCCGTTCAACCTGCTGGTCTGGCAGGAGGACAAGGCGAAGATCCCCTACCGCATCATGTTCCTGTTCGGGGCGGGGTTCGCCATCGCCAAGGCCTTCTCCGAAACAGGCCTGGCGGGAAGGGTGGCGGAGTACCTTGTCGACTACAGCTACCTGGCACCGCTCTACCTCATGCTGATCGTTGCGGCGCTGATCACCTTTACGACGGAGATCACCTCCAATACGGCGCTCATCTCCATCATGCTTCCGGTCATCTATGCGGTGACGCAGCAAACGGGGCTGGATGCGACCCTTTTCATGATGGTCGCGACGATCTGTTCGAGCTACGCCTTTATGCTGCCCATCGCGACTCCGCCCAATGCCATTGCGATGTCGAGTGGGGTCATCCCGATACGGACGATGGCCCTGTACGGTCTGCTCTTCAACCTTGTCGGCATCATCCTGATCGTGCTGATCGCCTATCTCTTCTGGCGGCCGGTACTGGGGGTAGTAGGCTAGCGCTTGATATGATGGCCGTTGAGGTAGGCGGCGGGCAGGAGGCCGACGGCCGCGGCAAAGCGCTCAAGGTACTCCATCCGTTTGCGGCTCCAGGTTTGAGATCGCCCGTGACGATCAGCGCTTCCGTTCGCCGCTGCAGCGCGACGCGCAGCCGCTCGATCTCTTCGACGAAGAGGGCTGCGGAGACGAAATTGATGGCGTGAAGGTTGACGGCCGTGAGTTCGCTCCCGTCTTCAAACGGGTGGGTCGTAATGAGCATACTTTTGCAGGTGGCAATGTGCATCTCGCGGCGGTTGGTTTTGAGGCCGACGGTATCGTGAATGGGGCACCGGGCCGCGGTCAGAACACCATATTGGCGGTGCCGGAGGTCGATGTTGATGGCGGCGGAGACGTTGTAGCCCGGAAAATGGTCCGCCGTACGTGCATCAAGGAGGGCCTCCTGAAAGAGGATCAGTTCGGGAGTGCCGGTGGCCAGGAGCGACTGGAGCGTTTTGTCAAAGGGGGGGGCGTCCCATCTCTTTGTGGATGTTTTAGCTCAGCAGTGAAAAGGTATCCGGCAGGGGGTTGCCCGCCGCTTCCGATCGGTAGTGTCGCATAGTTCAATCATAACCTACATAGGTTAAAATGGCATCAAAAATATGCCCGTCACGGCGGGAAAAACAGAGGAGAGAAGAGATGATCGTCCATATCGTCATGTTTAAATTCAAAGAGGAGAACCAAGCGGCGAACGTCGCCAAAGCCAAGGCGATGCTCGAAGCGCTGACGGAGAAAATCGATCCGCTGATCAGCATGGAAGTCGGCGTCGACTTCAACGGCAGCGAGCGGGCGATGGATCTGGTGCTGACGTCGACCTTCGAAACGAAAGAGGGGCTTTCAACCTATGCGACGCATCCAGCGCATCTGGAGGTCGTGGCATTCATCAAGGAAGTGACGGAGATGTCAAAGGTGGTCGATTACATCCGTTAAGGGGGGGAGTGGGCGCAGACAGCCGGAGCTGCTCCGGCCTGCGTGTCAGTCACACACGTTCAGAGACGGGTTCTGGAAGAGCTGGTTGATGTTCTCTTCGATGAAGCGGTAGTCGACACCGTCGATGTGCAGTCCCGCTTTCTTGATCTCGATACATTTGACCTTCGTTTTGGACCATTTGCCGCCCAGGACACCTTTCTGGCTGCTTTTGTCAGGGGCGACACGCTCATAGTCATCGGCCCAGAGGGTGACGGTTTTGCCATCTTCGGTCACACCCTCGACGTAGAAAGTAGCCATGTCCACCGGCTTTGGTGACGTATTGACGAAGTAGACGACGGGTCGGCTGTCGCCTTTATCATCGGTTTCGACATCAACATCGTAGATGACGACCGGCATCTTCATTTTTTTCGCGCTTTCCAAATCCACATGGCTCGGTACCAGCACATTCGTCAACGTGTTCAGTTTGGTACAGCCGGTCATCAGGGCTGCGGCCGCAACTGAAGAAACAAGAAACGCAAATCCTCTTCGCATAAAGCTATCCTCCTAAAGATATTAGGATTGATTATATCGGATGGTTGCCTTAAATGACCATGAAGATATAACAATTTATTAAATTGTCCTTTAGATGTGATAGTTTTATGATGCCCTCTTACGGGCGTTTCGAGAGCAGAACGGTTTTCCTGCTATCGTGGAAAACGAGCCGCATCTCCAGCAGTTCCGCAGCGATTTCGAAGCTCTTCGGCGTGAAGAAAACGAGGTGCGTCGGATCGCGGCGGTACCACCAGTCCCGGTAGAAGGCCTCGCTGTTCTGGTGGAACTGCGTCATCAGCGCCAGGGTGCCGCCCGGCACCAGACGTCTTTTGAGCTCCTCCAGGGCCCGCATCGGGTCGGCGATGTGCTCGATCACCTCGGTCGCGGTGATCAGGTCGAAACGCGCCGCCGCGTCCGGCGCGTCCGGCGCGAAAAACTTGTCGTAGATCGTCACTTCGAAGCCGCGCCGCCGCAGCAGTTCGGCGAGCACGGGCGTCGGGCCGGAACCGAAATCGAGTACCCGTTTGACGGGATGACCGGTGTGCGCAAGAGTGGCATGGATAAACTGCTCGAACATGGCCACGTACCCTTCGTTCTCGAGCGAGTTGTTGTGCTCGTTGTACTTTTTCAGCTCCTGCGACGCAGTGGGACGGGCCGCTTCCTCTTTGAAGATCAGTTCGCAGCGTGGGCAGTGGTGGACGAGGTGGTCCAGCTGCCGGTCGCGGAAAGAGGGGGAGGGGGTCTGGCAGAGGGGACACTGTTTCATTGCCCTTCGATCTGCTCCGCTTTTTCCTCGATGGTGAGAAGTTCGTCGACCTTCGCTTCGTAGTCGGCTTCGAGGGCTTCGAGCTCCTTGGCCAGGACGGAGATCCCCTTTTCGGCGTAGCAGCCCGGGTCGGCGAGACAGGCATTGAGCTTTTCGATCTGCGCTTCCAGCGCTTCGATCTCTCCGGGGAGGGATTCGAGGGCCATCTTCTCCTTGTATGTCAGGCGCAGCGGTTTCTCTTTTTTCGGCTTCTCCTGCACGGCCGGTCTGGCAGTGGCCGCTTCGGCGTCGCGCTCCATCGCTTCCATTTCGCGGAACTCTTTCTCCTGTTCGAGGTATTCGCTGTAGAGCTGGTAGCGCTCCTCGACCTCGCCGTCGCCTTTGAAGACGAAGAGCTTCTTGGCGATCTTGTCGACAAAGTAGCGGTCGTGGCTGACGATGATCACCGCGCCGGGGAAGGCCTGCAGCTTCTCTTCGAGGATGTTGATGGTCGGGATGTCGAGGTCGTTGGTCGGTTCGTCAAGGATGAGGCAGTCGACCTGTTTCGTAAAGAGCAGCGCCAGGGCCACGCGGTTCTTCTCCCCGCCGCTGAGGATGCCGATCTTCTTGTCGAGGAATTCGCGCGGGAAGAGGAAGTTCTTGAGGTAGCCGTAGACGTGCATGTTCTTGCCCTGTACCTCGACCCGGTCGCCGCCGTGGGGGCAGAAGGTCTCTATGAGGTTCTTTTCGTCATCGAGCATTTCGCGGTGCTGGTCGAAGTAGCCGATGGAGAACTCCCCCTGCTTGATCTTGCCCGCTGTCGGCTTGAGGCGCCCCAGCAGGGCTTTGAGCAGGGTCGACTTTCCGCTGCCGTTGGGGCCGACGACGGCGATGACGTCTTTTTGGAGGATGCGCGTCGAGAAGTCTTTGATGAGCATTTTGCCGCCCAGGATGATGTCGAGGTGTTCGATCTCGAAGAGCATCTTCTGCTTGTTGACGCTTTTGTCACGGTTGAAGTGCTTCGCTTCGCGGTCGAGTTCGACTTTCATCTTGCGGATCTGCGCCGGGTTCGTTTTTGCCTGCTCGCGCAACTTCATCAACCTTTCTTTGCGCCCCTCGTTGCGCTTGAGACGGGCGCGCACGCCGCGTGAATACCACTCGTTCTCCGAGCGCAGCAGGCGCAGGAGGTTGTCGTGCTGCTTCTGCATG
The DNA here is from genome assembly GCA_014764065.1 of Campylobacterales bacterium. Classification (GTDB taxonomy): domain Bacteria; phylum Campylobacterota; class Campylobacteria; order Campylobacterales; family Sulfurimonadaceae; genus Thiomicrolovo. Next base: position 11,854 of record JACXUG010000002.1, on the reverse strand, counting down.
GTGCGCAGCAGCTCCTCTTTTTGCGTCAGGTAGCTGCTGTAGCCCCCTTTGAACTCCCGCAAAGAGGCATCTTCCACCTCGACGGTCTTCGTTGCGATCTGGTCGATGAAGTAGCGGTCGTGGGAGATGAAGACGAGGGTGAACTTCTCTTTGAGAATAAGCTCTTCGAGGAATTCGACCATGTAGACGTCGAGGTGGTTGGTCGGTTCGTCGAGCAGCAGGACGTCGGGTTTCTGTAGCAACAGTGACGCCAGCGCGACCCGGCGCTGCTCGCCCCCGCTGAGCAGGTTGACGTTCTTCTCTTCGTACTTTTTCAGCTGGAAGTGCTGCAGCACCCGCTCGATCTTGTCATCGAGGTTCCAGGCGCTGTGGTGGTCGAGGTAGGCGGAGAGTTCCGTGTGCTCCTTGATGAGCTGCAGGTCGTCGAACTTCTCGCCCATCTGCGCTGAAAGGAGGTCGAAACGCGCCAGCGCCTGTTTGAGTTCGACGAGGCCGTGTTCGATCGCTTCGCGGACGGTGTGCCCCTGCTCGAAATGCGGCACCTGGGCGAGCATCTTTACCTGCAGGTTCTGGCGGATGATGCGCTCGCCCTCGTCGTACTCCAGGGTGCCGCCGATGATTTTCATCAGCGTCGACTTTCCACTTCCGTTCTTGCCGACGATAACGACGCGCTCCCCCTCCTCTACGTGGAAATCGACGTTCTCGAGGATTTTTTGCGCTTCGTAGTTTTTGCAGATGCCGTGCAGATCGATGAGGGCCATAATGCTCTTTTTTTCTTCGTATTTTACTATAACGGGTTGAAAGTCAGGTGTCGGGGGATAATGCTTTCGCGTATGGTGACATGAAAGTGGATAGGGCTTGAAGGGAAATGCCCTTATTCGGTGCCGGTACGCCGCCTGATGCGGGCGTTACCGGAAAGCCTAGAGGCACTGGTCGACAACGTTCTCCTGTGTCTGGTAGAGGAAGATCTCGACGCGGCGGTTTTGCGCCATATTGGCTTCGCTGTTGTTGGGGACGAGCGGTTTGTCGAAGGAGCAGCCGCGGGAATAGACGGCGTTGGAGAGCCCCTGGTTGATCATCGCCGTGGCCACGTTGCGCGCCCGGCGCTCGGAGAGCTGCAGGTTGTAGTCATAGGAACCGCGCGGGTCGGTATGGCCGACGACCTGGACGATGGAGCTGGGGTATTTTTTCAGCGCCGTCGTCAGCTGGTCGATCTTGGTGAGGGCCGTCGGGGTGGGCCTGTCGGAGTTCGTCGCGAACATCATAGCGCTCTTGAAAGTAACTTTGACAAATTTCTCATGCTGGGTGACGATGATGTTCTCCGCACCGACGTCGCTCTGGCTGACGGTCGTGTTGAGGGACTTGGCGACGTCCTTGGCCTGCTGGTCCATCGCGTAACCGATCCCGCCGCCGGCCGCGGCGCCGACCGCTGCACCGATGAGCGCGCCCTGGCCTCTGTTCTTGCCGCCGAGAAGCAGGCCGCCGACCGCGCCGACCGCCGCACCGATGAGCGCCCCTTTTTTCGTCTTGTCGTATTCATCTGTCTGCGTACCGTCGGCATTGGGCTGTGTGCTGGCACAGCCGCCGATCAATGCGGCGGCAAGGACGAGTGAAAGTGATTTGGTTTTAAATGTCATGGTTTACACTCCTAAATCTGATGGCTTATTGTAACAGGAAAATGTCTCTTTTTCGTGATATCAGCCGACGGGCGTGTCCGTCTGCAGGTAGTCGCTGTGCACCCACCCCTCGTGACAGATGCGGACCTTTTGCCACACCCCGTTGCGTTCGACAACTTCGACCCTGCTCCCTTTCTCGATCGGATCGCCCGCGAGCGGGGTGCTTCCCGAGGGCTGGGACCGGACATTGAGGAGGCTGGCGGTGACCGTCGCGTTTGCCGCTGTAGCCGTTTCATCCTCTGAGGGCTCGGCATCCGCATGGCGTCCTGTCAGGATCCTGTCGCGCAGACGCTCCAGGGGGGAAGGCCGGACCGGGGTCGATCTTTCGGCCGGGGGCGATCTCCTTGTGGCCGACGATCGTCTGGATACCGTAGCTGCTTTTGAGCACCCGGCACACCTCGAAACAGGCCTCGATCTGTTCAGCCGTATGGGTGTGCTAGTAGGAAGGTGCCGTCTGGTTACGGTGAATGGCCTGGATGACTTCCGCCTCTTCATAGCGTCTGCCGAACCAGGCGAGGTAAGCACCGCCGGAGGGTTCAATCGCATAAACCCATTATTATTCATGGTTTATTAATCAAGGATAAACCTGGGCACAGCAGATTCGAGGCTACGACGCTGTTGAGTGACTAAAAGAGCAGGGCTTGGAAGCTCAGAGATCGCAGAGCATGCGCCGGACGATGAACCATTTGGCGATGGCCTGGTCGGTGTACTGGTACTCCTGCTGGGAAGGGGGGATGGAGATGTTACGTATCTTGGCACGTAGGATGCCGAAGGCCACGAAGCCAAACGGCAGCGCCGCAATGGCGTAGAACCAGTCATAGAAGAACCAGGCCGCCACGGCGAGGAGGTAGGTGCCATAGGAGAAGAGCCATCCCAGCAGCAGTGCCGCGGCACGGCAGAAGGGTTTTGTCGGTTCGGGTGTCGGTTCGAGCAGCGGGATATCGGTTTTCATGGCATGATTATAGCCATTTGGGTGAGCGAAGAAAAAGTGACGATAAAATAAATAAAAAAATAGACTTAAATCGTCAGATTAATCTGCAAACCGTTTGGCAGCGTCATGAAGAATATGTATGATTTTGACAAATAAAAATTAAAAGGAAAAATTATGGGTGAACCGACACTGCAGAGCATTGGCGATTACAACGGTCTTAAAGGCGAGAAGAAATGGGTGGTCCGGGGTGTGCTGCTTTCGGGCCTGTTGCTGGGGGCACTCTATGTCATCGTGTCGAACAGCTACGTCGGCGACGTGCATGACCGGCTGCCAGTCAGTGACGGCATCACTGACGTTCCCTTCAACCGTTGAACTTCTTTGCCCGTCGCTGACCCGTTTTAGGGTCGCGATGCTACAATTACCGACATACTCTCACAAGGTTTCTTCATGGTGACAGCACTGATGGTTGTGATCAGCCTCTATTTTATCGTCAAGCTCTATATCAGCGTGATGCAGGTCGGTTTCATCAACCGCGCCAAGCGGATGGCCCCGGTGATGATGGGGAGCACGGATTATCTTAAAGCCGGCAATTACGCCGTGGCCAAAGAGAAGCTGCAGATGACGGGGATGCTCATCGAATATATCATGTTCTTTGTCTGGCTCGACGGCGGCATCCGCTGGCTCGAGAGCATAACCGGGGGGATGGACGAACCGATGAAGAGCATCAGCATGGTGCTGGCATTTCTGCTGATCAACATGCTGGTGGAGCTGCCGCTGTCGCTCTACGAAAAATTCGTGCTCGATGCGAAATTCGGGTTCAACCGTACGTCCGTCGGTCTCTACATCAAAGATACGCTGATTACGATGACACTGGTCGCACTGCTAGGCGGTGCGGTCATCTGGGGCGTGACGGCGATCATCGCGTCGACGGCGCTGTGGTGGTTCTGGACGTTCCTGTTCCTCTTCGCCGTCGTCGTCGCGCTCAATATGCTCTTTCCGACGCTTCGGGCGCTCTTTTTCGACAAGCTTACCCCCCTCGAGGATGAAACACTGGCGGGTGAGATCGATACGCTGATGCAGAAGACGGGCTTTGTCAGCAGTGGGGTCTTTGTCAGCGACGCCAGCAAACGGGACACCCGGCTCAACGCCTATTTCGGCGGCCTGGGCAAGAGCAAGCGTGTCGTCCTCTACGATACGCTGCTCGAAAAGCTCGAAGACCGCGAACTCCTGGCGGTACTCGGGCATGAACTGGGGCACTTCGCCCACGGCGACCTCTACAAGAACATCGGGATCGTCGGTGGGATGCTCTTTTTCATGCTCGCCTTGTTTGGGAACCTGCCCACATCGCTCTTCATGCATCTTGGGGTCGGCAATACACCGGCAGTGACCGTCATCCTTTTCCTGCTTTTCATGCCGCTGGTCAGTTTCTTCATCATGCCGCTCATGGGACTTGTCAGCCGCCAAAACGAGTACGAGGCGGACCGGAGCGGGGGCGAACTCGTCGGCAAGCTCTACCTGGCCAACGCCCTGCGCAAACTGGTGACGGAGAACCGATCCTTTCCTCTGTCACACCCGCTCTATATCTTCTTCTACTATACTCATCCGCCGGTGATCGAACGCCTGCAGGCCCTCGGATTCGAAGAGCGGGGGAGCGGCAAGGGGGCGATGCGTTCCGACTGCGATGCCGACAGTGTCGAACGAGAGCTCGACGATGAAGGGGTACGCTCCTGATGGGCGGGCATGTTCGTCCGCTGCGCGAATGCCTCGATGTGATCGCCGCCGAAATCGCCGGGAGCGCAGAGCGTCCGCGGCGGGAGGCGGAACGGATGCTGATGGAGTATCTGGAGCGTGACGGCCTCTGGCTGATCACCCACCAGGATGAACCGCTCTCCTGCGACGAGCGGCTCTGGGAGTGGGTGGCACGGCGCAAAGCGCATGAGCCGCTGGAATACATTTTCAACCGCGTCAGTTTCTATTCGCAGCTCTTCTATGTCGCACCGGGTGCCCTGATCCCGCGCCCGGAGACGGAACTCCTGATCGACCGAGTCCTCGAAGCGGTGGAGCGCGACGGAAGCTTCACGCTCTGCGAGGTAGGGGTCGGCAGCGGCGCGGTTAGCGTGACCCTGGCACTCCACCTGGAGCATGCGACGATGATCGGGGTCGATATCAGCGAGGATGCCCTGGGGGTCGCGGCCAAGAACGTCGCGGACTTCGGACTCGAATCGCGGATCGACCTGCGCAAGAGCGATCTGCTTGAAAATGTGCCGGAAACGATCGACGTCCTGGTTTCCAATCCCCCCTATGTCGCCGCCGGTGCGGCACTCGAACGCAACCTCAATTATGAACCCGACCTGGCCCTTTTCGGCGGCGTGACGGGGATGGACATCATCGTCCGCCTGATCGACGCGGTCGCCGAGAGGCAGATCCCGCTCTTTTGCTGCGAAATGGGTTATGACCAGCGCGAGGGCGTCTCGGCCATCGTCCCGGAGGGGTATGGGGTTGAATTCTACAAGGACCTTGCGGGGCTTGACCGCGGGTTCGTAATGACACGAAAGGATGACATATGAATACAAAACAGTTAAGCGTCACGCTTTACCTGCTCGCCGTGGCGGTCACGCTCGGAGCGGTGCTGATCCTGGGCATCGTGGTCGCCCCGGTGATCTTCCATTCGGCGGCGCTCCTGCCGACGGATCTGCTGAGCCGTTATGAAGAGGGAATGCTGATGGGGGAGATCTTCCGCCGTTTCAGTTACTGGGCTTACGTGATGGCCGTGATCATGCTCGTATTCGAAGGAAACGAATACCGGCGCCAGCGCCGTGACAAGTGGGCCATTATGAGCGCGCTGCTCGGGGTCGCGACACTGTTGATGTTCGCCGCGGTCTATGTGCCGATGATCCTTGCCATGCAGGCGGAGGGGGCCGATGCCACGGCAACGGAAGCCTTCGCCTCGTTGCACAGTGCCAGCGAATTTGACTTCAAACTGCTGGCCGTTGCGCTGATCGTGCTGTTCGTCCGGCGGATGCAGCTGATGTTTCTGCCCGCCGCAGGGCGCTGAGAACGTTCCCTTTTGGAGGAGGCCGCCCCCTCAGGAGCGGTTGATGCCGTAACGTCCCGGCCCGCAGAAGAAGAGGGCCAGCGCTGCAAAAAGATAGAGCAGGGCCATCTCGCTTACCGGACCGCCGGTCTTGGTGAGTTCCAGCGGGAAGAGCCCCCCGACAAGGGCAATGGCGACTGCCATATTCACGGCCATCAGCGCCGCACCGATCCGCGCGTACAATCCCAGAATGATCATCACCGGGGCGATTACTTCGCCGACAAAGACACCGTAACCGAGCCAGCCCGGCAGTCCGTTCGCCTGTAGCATCCCCTTGATGTGTGAGATGCCGTGCAGCAGTTTGTGGACGCCGTGAAAGAGCATAAGCGTGCCGACAGAGAGGCGCAGCAACAATCGGGCAAGATCATCGTTTCTGAACATAGGGGCTCCTTAGCGTCCGCCGAACTTCTGTTCCCACCACTCCTGGGGGGTGAGGCAGGTCTCTTTGAGGTAGGGTTCGTCCAGGCGGTATTCGTAATGTTTGACAAATTCGAGCAGCGTTTTGTAGGCGTCGTTGATCCGCGCACTCATGGCGTTGGCCGTGTCCGGGTCGTCGGGGTGTTTGTCAGGGTGCCAGCGGTGCATCATGCTCTTATAGCGTGTTTTGATTTCGGACAGGGTCGCTTTGTCGTGAAGGCCAAGCAGGGTCTTGGCCTTCAGAGCGCTCTCATAGGGGGGCATTGGGGGGCGTCAGTCTTTCTGCTGGCGCATATAGGTTGGTACGTCGAGGTAATCGTCGCTCAGGTCACCGCCGACGACCATTCTCGGGCGCGTCACGGTACGGCCGGCAGCAGGGGCTTCCTGTGCCGGTGTTTCATAAGTGTCGTTGTTGACGGAGGAGGCTTTTTTCGCTGTCTCTTCATGGTCGAAACCCGTGGCGACCAGGGTGATCTTGATGTAGTCGATCGCCAGGGTCGCATCCGTCGTGGTCCCGAAGATGACATCAGCATTCTCGTCCGCGCTCTCCTCGACGATACCCATGGCTTCGCCGATGGCGACCATCGGGAAGTCGGGGTGCATCGTAAAGTGGACGAGGACGCCCATGGCGCCGTTGATGCTCATGTTATCAAGCAGCGGCGATTCGATCGCCGCGCGGATTGCTTCATAGGCGGCGTTTTCGCCCTGATACTCCCCGACACCCATCAGGGCCATGCCGTGGTGGCACATAACGGTTTTAAGGTCGGCGAAGTCGAGGTTGATGTCGTTGTCACCGGAGGAGAGGATGACCCCGGACGTCCCGCTGACGGCCTGCGCGAGAATGCTGTCGACGATCTTGAAGGACTCCTTGAGGCCCAGGTTCTTGTCGATAATGGAGAGGAGCTTGTCATTGGGGATGACGACGATGGAATCGCTCTCTTTTTTCAGTTCGGCCAGCCCCTGCTCAGCGATCTTGAGACGTTTGCGCCCTTCGAAGGCGAAAGGCTTGGTGACGACGGAGATCGTCAGCGCACCGATGTCGCGTGCGATCTGGGCAATGACCGGCGCCGCACCGGTACCGGTACCCCCGCCGAGACCGGCGGCGATAAAGACGATGTCGGCCCCTTCGATAGCGGCGCGGATATCGTCATAGTTCTCGATGGCGGAATCTTTGCCGACGCTCGGCTTCATCCCGGCGCCGAGCCCCTTCGTCAGACGGCTTCCCATCTGGATTTTGACCGGTGCGAAAGAGGTCTGAAGCACCTGGGCATCCGTATTGGCGACGACCATCTCGATGCCCTCAACCCCCTCGTTGATCATATGACCGATCATATTGCCGCCGCCGCCGCCGACGCCGATGGCAACGATGCGCGCACCGTTGTTGGCCGTCGTCTCTTCGATTTTGAACATATTGTCAGATCCCATCTGTCACTCCCCTGTTAAAATAACTGCGTAATCCAGTTCCAAAACTTGCTGCCGATGCCGGCTGTTTTTTCCGCACCCTTCTTTGTATCGAAGGATTTGATTCTGATCGTACCAGCTTCCTCGGAGGGGGGCAGCGGAATCTCTTCCTCTGCTGGCTCCTGAACGGAATGTTCGGTCAGATCCGGTTTCTCCAGTGGCTCCTCGCTGCGGTAGCGCACCTGCCGGTTGACGTCGATTTCATAAGGCGCGTAGCCTCCCGCCGCGTATTTGACAAGACCGACCGCCGTGGCGGTTGCCGGGTCTTTGAGGGCTTCAAAAAGCCCGTCGACATTGCTCGGTTTGGCCAGGCGTACCGGGACGTTGTCAAAGATCGCGACGGCAAGGTCGCGCAGACCGTCGAGTTTGGTAAAGCCGCCTGTAAGGACAACTCCGGCCCCCAGCTGATCCTTGAGGTTGCTTTTGTCAATGGACTGGGCGAGGATCATTAGCGTCTCTTCTACCCTGGCGTAGATGACGTTGTGCACGACCCCCAGGGAGACTTCATGGGTGGACTCTTCGTCCCCGATAATGGGGAGCTCGATCAGGTCGTCGCTCGGGGTGTTCAGCGAGCCGAATTTGATCTTCACGTTCTCGGCGACGTTGAGTGGCGTGTGCAACGCCATGGAGAGGTCGCTTGTGATGTGGTGCGAACCGACCCCCAGAAAATCGTTGTAGCGGATGGCGGTACCTGAGTGGATCACGGTGTCGCAGGTATGCCCGCCCATGTCGATCACGGCCGCGCCGAGCTCTTTCTCATCCTCGTTGAGCACGGCGATGGCGGAGGCATAGCCGCTGAGGACGACGGTATCGACTTCAACCCCTGCGCCGCGTACGGCTTTTTTAAGGTTGTTCAGGTTGGACTTCTGCGTCGTGATGATGTGCGTCTCGACCTCGAGCCGTGACGCATTCATCCCCAGCGGGTCCTCGATGAAATCCTGGTCGTCGACGATGAAGTTGTACGGCAGGGTATGCAGCACTTCGTACTCATTGGGAATGTTGGCGTTGTAGAGCGACGTGTGCATGACACGACTGATCTCTTTGAACGTGATCTCGCGGTTGGGGATATTGACGATCCCGCTGGAGTTCAGGCTCTTGGTGTAGGCGCTGGAGATGGAGACGATGGCCCGTTTGATTTCGGTGCCGGCGACGCGTCTTGCATCCGCCAGGGCGGCCTTGATCGCTTTGGAAGCGAGCTCGATATTGGTGATGGAGCCCTTTTTGATCCCCTGGGAGCGGACGATGCCGGCCCCCGAGATCTGGATCGCCCCGTCAGGGGAGATGTCCGCGATGATGGCGCAGATTTTGCTGGAGCCGATATCGATCGCGAGGACGCTTTTTTTCACTGCCCGAATCCTTTGAGGAAGATCTGCGTTTCATACCGCTCGGCAAGGTCGGCGATCAGGGAGTGGCTGAGGAGGGTCTCTTTGACCTGGGCAACGGCCTCGGTTTCATTCGGCGCGCTTGCAGCGTCGATCTTCTGGTCGACGATGCGGTAGAGCACGATTTTGCCGGAAGAGAGCTGCGCCATGTTTTCGGCTTTGTTAGAGCGGAAGAGGCTGGCGAGCAGTGACTGTGTCTCCTGTTCATTCAGGCCTTCGACACCGGCTGTCGCATCACGCTTGAGGTAGCCTTCCGTCGTAGTGCCGCGGAAAGACGTGAGTGAGGAGCGTGCCAGTTCCATCAGTTTCTGACCGCGCATCTGGCTGGTGTAGGCAGCGAGGAGCTCTTCTTTCGCTGCTTCGAAGGTTTTCGGCATCGGCGCGATGGTCTCGAGGCGTTTGATGACCACGTAGGCCCCGTGCTCTTTTTTCGGTTTGAGGTAAGGGCTGGCCGCATCGGCGGCAGCGATGGCCTGCATCGTCTCTGCGCTGAAGCTGCCGTCGCCTTCGCGGACGGTCGTCTCGACGATCCTGGCGCCCTCGTCGAGTTTCTCTTTTTTGAAGGCGATGTAGGTTTTCAGGGCCTCTTTGTTGGTCGCTTTGTCGTTGACGGCGGCGGTGACGGCGCTTTTGGCGTTTTCAAAGGCCATGATCTTGCCGTCCGGTCCTACAAAGTCGTATTTGTGTGCGTCGTAGTATGCCTGCAGCTCTTCGTCGCTGGCACCGGCATCAACCGCTTCCTGGGTGATGTAGGCGATCTTGAACGCCCGCGGTGTCATGTAGTCGTTTTTATGGTTCTCCCAGAACGCTTTGAGTGCTGCGTCGGAGGTGTCGACAGTGACCATGGCACCGTCAAGCACTTTGTACTCGAACTTGTCGGCAATGCCGAGGGCGGTTTCGAACGCCGTCTTTTCGACACGGTTCGCCGTGGCAGGGAAAAGGGCAAAAAGCTTCTGGATCAGCAGCGCGCGGCGGATATCCGCTTCGTAGTCGACCGGGGTCAAACGGTTCTGTTTGAGCACTTTCTGGTAGAGCTCTTTGCTGAAGGCCCCGTTCTCGATGAAGGCCTGCTGGGACTGCAGTACGGTCGCCACCTCTTTGTCGGTCGCTGCGAGGTTATAGCTGTTAGCCAGGTTGACGAGCAGGGCCTGGTTGACGAGCTGTTGTAACGCCTGTTTGTCGAGTCCGAGTTTTTTAGCCTGCTCTTCGTCGAACTGGCCCTGGAAGATCTGGCTGTAGCGGTTGAAAAGCTGTGCGTAGGTCTTTTGGAGCTCCCGGCTGGTGATGCTGACGTCACCGACTTTGGCCACGGCCCCCGATTTGTCGCCGTAGCTGTACTGTCCCCATCCGACAAATCCGGCCCCGATAAACGCGATCGTTGAGATCCAGATCGTTATGACGAGGTATTTTCGGTGTCGTTGCATCCATGTAATCATCTGTGTTGTTTGCCTTCTTGCGTCGTAGTTGTCAATTTTATAAGTTTAAAGCTTAATAATTGCCTTAAACTCCCTGTTTTCCGCATGTTTTTTCACTGTGAGTTCAATATTTTTCGATAAGATTTTCAAAATTCTACCGTAGGAATGGTACAAGATGAACAACCGCGAAATTTCCGAGAGGGACCTGCGCCACATCTGGCATCCGTGCACGCAGATGAAAGATCACGAATTTCTGCCGCTCACGCCGATCAAAAAGGGGAACGGTATCTATCTTGAGGATTTCGACGGCAACTGCTATATCGACGCGGTGAGCAGCTGGTGGGTCAACCTTTTCGGCCATGCGAACCCGATCATCTCCTCGGCGGTCAAAACCCAGGCCGAAACGTTAGAGCACGTTATTATGGCCGGCTTCACCCACGAGCCTGTTGTTCGTCTTTCCGAACGCCTGGCGGCGCTGACGCCGGATGGGCTAACGCGCTGTTTTTACGCGGACAACGGCTCGAGCGCCATCGAAGTTGCCCTGAAGATGGCCTATCACTATTATAAGAATATCGGAAAAGAGCGGCCGCTTTTCATCTCGCTGACGAACAGTTACCACGGCGAGACGATCGGGGCTCTTTCCGTCGGGGACGTGTCGCTTTACAAAGAGACATACGGACCGCTTCTGCTGCACACGATCCAGACACCGGTACCGGCCGATCAGAGCGAGAAGGCCGCGGTTGCTGCCGCGGCGGAACTGGAAGCCCTGCTCAAAGCCCGCGGGGAGGAGGTCGCGGCCCTCATCGTCGAGCCGCTGATCCAGGGGGCGGGGAACATGCATATGTACCATCCGCGCTACCTGAAAGAGGCGCGAAAACTTTGCGATGACTATGACATTATGTTGATCGCCGATGAAATTATGACGGGATTTGGACGAACAGGAACGATGTTTGCCTGCGAACAGGCGGGAATTACCCCAGATCTGATGACCCTTTCCAAGGGATTGACCGGTGGTTATCTGCCGCTTTCTGTTACGATGACCACGGAAAAAGTATACGAGGCGTTCTACTGCGACTACAACCTCTATAAAGCTTTTTTGCATTCGCACAGCTATACGGGCAATGCGCTTGCCTGCGCCGCGGCCAATGCCACGCTCGATATCTTTGAACTCGACAATGTCATCGAAGCCAACCGCAAACTCTCTGCGATGATGGCGGAGGGACTCAAACGTTTTGAAAGCCTGCCGAACGTCAAGTCGGTGCGGCAGACGGGGATGGTCGCTGCGGTGGAACTGCAGGGGTACGCTCCCGAGGAGCGTATTGGGTTGAAGGTCTTTGATTTCGCACTGACCAGAGGGGTGCTGCTGCGCCCCCTGGGGCCGGTCGTCTACTTTATGCCCCCCTATATCATTAATGAAGAGGAGCTCACCTACGTGATGGATACGGCTTATGAGGCAATTACGTCACTGTTGTAGTATT
>JACXUG010000031.1 GCA_014764065.1 Campylobacterales bacterium | reverse complement strand
CATGAAGAAGAGGTGCTGGTAGTCGCTGGTGACGGTCAGGTTGCTCAGCATTTTGACCCAGCTGTCGGAGTAGGTGCCCGGGATGACGAGGCGGACCGGATAGCCGTTGAGGTACGGCAGATCCTCACCGTTCATTTCGTAGGCAACGATGACGTGGTCACCGATCTCCTCAAGGTGCAGTTCACGGACAAAGTTCGGCGTTTCGTAGTAGGCAGCCGTTTCGGTGCCGTTGAAGCCGACCCACTCCGCCTCTTTTTTCAGACCGGCACGTTCGAGGATGTCGCGCAGACGCACGCCTTTCCAGCGTGCACACCCCATGGCGCCGCTGCCCCACTGGATACCGCCGGCCGTCGGTTTGAACGCGGAGCGGCTGTTACCGCCGCACTGCAGGACGGCATAGACCTCGACCGGCTCGAAGTCATGCTTCAGCTGGTCGACGGAGAGGGAGAGCTCGCGCTCAACGAGGCCGTTGACCTTGATGCGGAAGGTTCCCAGGTCGATATGTGTCGGGATGTCCGGCATGTGCCAGCGTACGAAGAACATGTCGTTCGGCGTCACCGGGTGGGCAAAGACATAACGCGGAGATTCGAGCAGCGGCGGACGGTCGGAGTAGGTGATCATCGGACGTTTCTGCGGGAACGGAATGGAGGAGATTTTGCGGTTATCGATGGGCTGGCCCGCGGCAAAGGCATCGGGGCCCAGCGCGGTCACGCCGGCACCGGCCAGCGCGCCTTTAAGGAAAGATCTGCGTTTCATGATTTTAGGACCTTGAGACGATATAAAATCGTTTGATAAAAATTATGTCCGAATTTTATCAAAAATATATGGTTCAGAAAAATAAAACAAAAATGATACAATGTGCAATAAAACTGTACTTAGATGGGTGCCCTCCATCCCTGCTGGCAGGGGCTTTGAAGGTACAGGAGGAGGCAGAATGTATACGTTGAAGCAGCTGGAACTTTTTCTCGATCTGGGACGGAGTGAAAAGATCATCGATACGGCCAAAAAATTCGGGCTGAGCCAGTCGGCCGTATCGATGGCGATCAAGGAGCTCGAGCGGCTGCTCGACGGACCGCTTTTTGAACGGATCGGCAAGCGGCTGGTGCTCAACGGGCGGGGGGCGATGCTGATGCGCAGCGCCTCCCCCCATGTCGATGCCCTGCATGCCCTCTACGACCAGATGCGCAGCGATTCGCTGCGCGGGGAGCTCCGTCTGGCGGCCAGCGTGACGATCGCGGAGTACTTTATCCCGACGCTGGTCTGCAACTACATGGAGCAGAACGAACGTGTCACAATCTCCCTCAAAAGCGCCAATACCGCCGACGTCATCCAGAAGGTCACCTCGGGCGAGGTGGACATCGGCTTCATCGAGGGGGAGGGGATTCTTGAAGAGGTCGAGAGCCGGGTGCTGATGCGCGACGAACTGGTCGTCCTCAGCAGCGACAAAAAATTGGCACAGCAGGGCCCGTGGTTCATCGACCAGCTGGCGTCGCGTCCGTGGATCATGCGCGAAAAGGGCTCCGGGACCCGGGCCGTCTTTCTCAACGCCATCAGCCCCGTCGACCAGGAGCTCAACATGGTGATGGAGCTGGAGCATATCGAGTCGATCAAGAACTTCCTGCTCGCAAAGTCCGATTACCTCAGTGTTCTGCCGCGCATTTCCGTCAGAAGGGAGCTCGAAGAGGGGCACCTGTTCGAGGTATCCGTCAAGGCGCACCACTTCGAGCGCGACTTTACGATGATCGCCCGCAGCCAGCAGACCCTGCTGCCGCTGCAGGCCCATTTCCAGGAGTACCTCTTAAGTTCCATCGGGTTACAATAGCGCATGCAGAATATCCCCCATATCCCGGTGCTTTACCGCGAAGTTACCGATGCTTTTTCCGGATGCGACGCCGGCATTGTCGTCGACTGTACCATGGGGTACGGCGGGCACAGCAGCCTGCTGCTCGAAGCGAACCCAAATATCCGTCTGATCGGCATCGACCAGGACGAAACGGCGATCCGTTTCTCCACGGAACGGCTCGCCCCGTTCGGCGACCGTGTCGAGATCCGGAAGGGGCGCTTTTCGACCGTACTCGAGACGATCGTGCAGGATTACGGTGCCGAGCAGATCCGCGGGGTGCTCGCGGATATCGGCGTCTCTTCGCTGCAGTTCGACGAAAAGGATCGCGGCTTCTCTTTTGAGAGCGAGACCCTCGACATGCGGATGGACCCTTCGGCACCGCTCGATGCCGCAACGGTCGTCAACACCTATGCCGAGGCGGAGCTTGAGCGCATTTTGCGTGACTTCGGCGAAATCCCCAATGCAAGAAAAGTCGCCCAGGTGATCGCTACGCAGCGCCCTTTCACCTCCGCCAGGGCGCTTGCCGACGCGGTCCGCCCCTACGCCCCGCGCGGCAAGAAGATCCACCCGGCGACACTGGTGATGCAGGCGATCCGCATCGAGGTGAACGACGAACTGGGGGAGCTGAACCGTCTGCTCGACGTCTGCGAACGCGCCTGTTTCCCTGGTGCGGTCATCGGGATCATTTCGTTTCATTCGCTCGAGGACCGGATCGTCAAACAGCGTTTCGCGCAGTGGAGCCGCAACTGCATCTGCCCCAGCGACGCGATGCGCTGTACCTGCGGCAACAACCACGCTCTTGGAGGGCCGCGGCCGAAAAAGCCGATCACGGCCCTCTCTGATGAACTCAAACAGAACCCACGCAGCCGCAGCGCGAAGCTGAGGCTTTTCGAGATGATCTGTCATGAATGACAAAGCGAATCTCCTGGAGGAGACCGGCAGCGCCATTGTGACCCGCAAGGGAATAGGCCTACGTTTCCTGCTCAGCATGCTGATGGTCTTCGGGATTGGCTGGATGGTGCTTTTCCCCAAGATCTACCTGCAAAACAGCATCTACTACAAGAGCCGCGACATCGCAACGCTGCAGCGCGAATACGAGACCCTCAAAGAGGAGAACCTCGTCATCAAACGGCGGGTGGAGGCGATGAAGTTTAAAAACCAGGTGCTCGACACCCTCTTTGCCGAGGAGCAGCCGTGATCGCACGCCTGATCGAGTTCGCGCTGAACAAGCCGCTGCTCAACCACATGCTCCTGCTCTTCGTCCTGCTCCTCTCCGTTTTTGCCTACATCAACATTCCCAAAGAGATCTTCCCGCCGATCCAGATGGACAAGATCACGATCACCGGCGGCTACGCCGGGGCGAGCGCGGATCTCCTCGACAAGATGGTCGTGACGACCATCGAGGATGAACTGGGTAACATCAGCGAGCTGGAGACGGTGACGACGACGATCAAGAACGGTGCCTTCACCATCACGGGCGATATCAAGCCGGGGTCGCAGAATATCAACGTGCTCAACGACGTCAAGGATATCATCGCCCAGACGAAGCGGGACCTCCCCTCCGACATGGACGAACCCGTCGCGCAGATCCATGAGGAGACGATCCCGCTGGTGCTGGTGGCCATCGCGGGAGATGTCCCGATGAGCGAGCTGCTCGAACGTGCCGATGAACTCAAAAGCACGCTGTCGCGCTTCAAGGAGCTCAGCGACATCACGATCCGCGGCGACTCCGACGACGAGCTCGTCTTCCGCATCGACCCGGACAAACTGGACGCCTACGGCCTCTCCACTGATGCCGTCGTCGCGGCGCTGCAGAACCTCAGCTCCATCTTTCCCGTCGGGACCATCAAACGGCGGGGCGGACACCTCTATATCAGCACCTACAACGGCGAAAAGGATGCGGCGGCGATCGAGAACACGGTCATCGGCGTCGGCGGCAAGCGCGTGAAAATAGGCCAGATCGCCACCGCCAGCTTCGAGCTGGGGGACGCGACGGAGCTGTCACACTACAACGGG
Organism: Campylobacterales bacterium; assembly: GCA_014764065.1. Classification (GTDB taxonomy): domain Bacteria; phylum Campylobacterota; class Campylobacteria; order Campylobacterales; family Sulfurimonadaceae; genus Thiomicrolovo. Next base: position 12,313 of record JACXUG010000031.1, on the reverse strand, counting down.
GTGCGCAATGTCTCCGTCAACATCACGAAGTCCAAATCGGGCAACGCCATCGCGCTGGCCAAACAGATCCGTGAAACCCTCAAGGAATTCGAGGCGCGCTACCCGGCCTTGAAGTTCGCCGTCTACACCGACACTTCCGTCTGGATCAAGAACCGCCTCAACACCGTCGTTTCCAACATCATCGTCGGGCTCATTCTCGTCTTTTCAGCTATGCTCATCTTCGTCAACCGCGGCATCGCGCTCGTGGTGGCGATGGGGATCCCGATGAGTTTCATGATCGGGCTGATCGCGACGGAGATGATTGGCTATTCGCTCAACATGCTCTCCCTGCTTGGCGCTCTGATCGCCCTGGGGATGCTCGTCGACGAGGCGATCGTCGTGGCGGAGAACATCTACCGCCACATGGAGGAGGGGATGCCACGGCGTCAGGCGGCGGTCCAGGGGGCGGTGGAGATGTTCCCCGCAGTACTGACGGCGACGCTGACGACCGTCTTCGCTTTTTTGCCGATGCTCCTCATCAGCGGGGAGATGGGGACCTTTATCAAAATTTTGCCGGTCATGATCACGATCCTGCTGCTCAGCTCCCTCTTCGAAGCCTTCTTCTTCCTGCCGCTGCATTCGCACGACCTGCTGCGCCTGCGCCGGGAGAGCCATGTCAGCCACAGCATCTGGGAACACCTCTACCGCTGGTACGACAAGACGCTTCACCGGCTCTTCCGGCGCCGTACGCTCTCCTTGCTGCTGATCGTCGTTTCCATCGCGGCGTTGACGGCGGTGATGGTATCGCAGAGCCGTTTCCAGCTCTTCCCCGCGTTCGACGTCACCCAGGTCTATGTGACGGGGAAAGTCAATATCAATAACGAACTTGAAGATACGGAGGAGCGGGTCGCGGCCATCGAGCGTGTGCTGCTTTCCAAGCTCGACCCCGAAGAGTACTCCTCGGTGACGGCGGTGATCGGGATGCGCCTGGACGCGAAGAACAAGGCGGAGATCGGGGAGAACCTTTTCCAAGTCTTCATCGACCTGCACGAGCGCGCGCCCGACAACTGGTACAACCGCTACATCAACCCCATTTTCTCCATCGAATACAACGCCGAAGTGCTCAAACGGCAGCGCGATGCCAAGCGGATCAGCGAAGATGTCAAGCAGTGGCTCGAACCGCTCGCGCAGTGCAGGGAAGCGGACGGGACGAAAACGTTCGAGAACTTCAACGTCACCGTCCCTGGAACTGGGGTCGTCGCGCACGATATCGAGCTCGCACTCAGCGGCAAGGACGATGCGGAGCTGGCTACGGCCGTCAGTGCGCTGGAGAAGGCACTGGCTGGGGTGACGGGTGTCTATAATATCTCTGACGACGCCGATCTCGGCGAACGGGAGCTGAAACTGCGTATCAACGACTACGGATACGACCTGGGGCTGAGCGAAGCGGAAATCAGCCGCCAGCTGCGCGCCCACTACCTCAAAGGCGAATACGGCAAGATGTTCAGTGACAGCGGCCTGGTGCGCATCCGTATTGAGAGCGTGCAAAAAGACGATCCTGAGAGCCTGGAGAGGTTTCGGATCCAGCTCCCGGGCAGCACGCAGACGGTCGCACTTCGCGATATCGCCGATTTTATCTATACCCAGGGGTATGTGACCATCAAGAAGGGGGACGGCGTCCGTATCCGCAGCGTCTATGCCTCGTTGGACAAGGATCTCCGGACGTCGTCGGAGGTGATGGCGGCGATCGCTCCGGTCATGGCGAAGCTGGGCGGCGAGGGGTTCCATATCGAGGTCAAGGGTGAGGAGAAAGAGAACGCCAAAACGGTCCGGGAGATGTCCCAGGCGGCGGCCGTCGCGATCTTTCTCATCTTTATTACGCTCGTCTGGCTCTTCGATTCGCTCGTCCTGGCCCTGATCGTGCTTAGCACGATTCCGCTGGTGCTCGTCGGGGTCTATGTCGGCCACTGGATCATGGGACTGACGATCACGATGCCGAGCCTCATCGGTGCGGTCGGTCTGGCGGGGGTTGTCGTGAACGACGGGCTGATCATGGTGAGTTTTATCCGCAATGCGAAGGAGAGCGAAGTTCTGATGCAGCGTGCGCGGACCCGTCTGCGTCCGATCCTGATGACATCCATTACCACGGTACTCGGGCTGATGACACTGATCTTTTTTGCTTCCGGCCAGGCACAGATTCTTCAGCCGATGGCGGTGTCTCTGGGATACGGGATTTTATGTGCAACGGTACTGAACTTGTTCTACGTACCGCTGCTTTATGCCGTCGTCTACCGCATCAAGCGGTAAAGACGTGCTTTGAAATGAGAGGAGAAAAGGAAGTGCGGTTGAACCGAGAAAAAATGTGTGCTAATTAGTAGAGCGTGTGGCAAGACATTCGAGGAGTAGAAGACCTTATTTTTATGTTTAGGCAACCCGGCCGTCTCAGTGAGACCCGTAGGCTTTCCGTCCCCGTTTCGCAACGAGTTTGGCATTATCTACATAATTAAGCAACAGCAAATTGTTATAAGTTGCAGCTTACAGTTTCATTAAAATTTGATTTTTTCTAGCTTTATTTTTTATTAGGATTGTAAAGTAGCGATGGGCAAAGTCCGGACGGTGATTATGAGCCGAGGAGATGCACTTAAGCCCAAAAGGGGTATAATCACGAATTATTTTCAAGGTAATGCAAAATGTACGAAGCACTTTTTGAAGACGAAGGCGATATCTTCGGCGGTTCGCCCCGCAGTAAATTCATGGACGTGATCTTCAACGCCAACCGTTCCGTCGCCGAAGGGGAGCTCCAGCGCCTCATCGAGCGCCTGGCGGCGATGGAGAAACTGCTCGGCCAGACCATGGACGATGCGACGATTGACCGGACGATCAAACAGCTTCAGTTCGAAGAAGCGGATGCCGTCAATGACATGGCGAAGGAACTCTATATCGAGTCGATGGGCAACGTCCTCAGTCAAAGCGAATAGGGGGAAGGCGCCGAGATGGTCGAAGCGGTAGCGCGCAGAATGCAGGAGATGGTCGCAGCGGTGGGATACCCCTACGCGACCGAGCTTTTTGAAACACTGTCCGGCGGGAAGCACCTCCGCGCCCGGTTGATCATGATGATCGCAGGCGAGAGCGACGCTTCCGTGACACTGGCCGCGGTGATCGAACTGATCCACGCCGCCAGCCTGCTGCATGACGACGTCATCGACGAGGCCCAGCTGCGCCGCGGTACCCCTTCGGTCAATGCGACCGAGGGGAGCAAGCAGGCGGTGATGCTCGGCGATATCCTCTACTCCAAGGCGTTCAGCGAACTGACACAGTTCGACGCGCAGATCGAAAAGACCGTCGCGGATGCCGTCACCTCTCTCTCGGTCGGCGAGATGATGGATGTGCAGATGGCGAAATCATTCAACGAGGATGATACCCGCTATCTGCAGATGCTCTATCTCAAAACGGGGGTCCTGATCGAAGCCGCGGCAAAGAGCGCGGCGATGCTGGCCGGCAAGAATGCCGAGGCGTATGCGCTCTACGGCAAGAACCTCGGGGTCGCCTTCCAGATCATCGACGACATCCTCGATATCGTTTCCGACGAGGCGACGCTGGGCAAACCGGCGATGAACGACTTTGTCGAGGGCAAATGCACCCTGCCGTATATCCACCTCTACCGTACCCTTGAAGGGGAGGCGAGAGAACGCCTTCTCGCCCTTCACGGCAAAACCGCGTCGGGCGAAGAGACCCGCTGGCTTAAGGAGCAGCTGGAGGCAAGCGGTGCGGTCAAAGCCGCCTACGCGCAGGCCCGCCGCCTCAGTGACGAGGCAAAACAGGCGGTCAGCGGCGATACGCCGCTCGAAGCGGTCATAGAATCCATGATGCAAAGAACTTTCTGATGCACTACCTCATTCTCAGTTTTACGCATAAAAACACGACGCTCCCCATCCGGGACAAGCTGGCGTTCAATGATGATGACACCAAAGAGACGTTTCTTGCCCGTACCCTGGATGTCCCCTACCTGAACGAAGCCTTCGTCCTCTCCACCTGCAACCGTATCGAACTGATCAGCAGCTGCAGCAACCCAGGCGAAGCGGCCAAACACCTCTTTATGCTGCTGCATGAGCACTCCGGCATCAGCCTCAACGAGCTGGAGGGGCGTGCAGAGCTCTTTGAAGATCAGGGGGCGATCCACCACCTCTTCAGCGTCGCCAGTTCGCTGGATTCGCTCATCGTCGGTGAAACCCAGATCTCCGGCCAGCTCAAAGAGGCCTACCGTTTTGCCCTGGAACGCGGCTACTGCGGTGACAAACTGACCCGGGCGGTCAACTACGCCTTCAAATGTGCGGCCGAAGTCCGCAATCGTACCAACATCTCCTCCAAGCCGGTCTCCGTCGCCAGCGTTGCCGTGGCTGCGGCCCGCCGGGCGTTCGGGACGCTTGCGGGCAAACGGGCGCTGGTCATTGGTTCGGGTGAAATGTCCGTGATCGCCGCACGTACCCTCAAGAACCACGGGGCGGAGGTCAGCCTGATGAACCGCACGATGGCGAAGGTGGAAGCGCTGGCCGAAGAGGTCAACGGGACGCTGGTCCCCTTTACACGCCTCAAGGATGTGCTGGGCGAATACGACATGATCTTTACGGCCACGAGCGCAGAAAATCCCATCATCGACGGCAGGCTCGGACTGAAAAAAGAGCGGGAGCGCCACTGGTTCGACATGGCAGTCCCGCGGGACATCGGCGACATCGACCACGCGATGGTGACGGTACACCGGGTGGACGACCTGAAAAACACGGTCGACGAGAACATTATGCTGCGCGAAGAGGAGGCAAAGGCCTCCTTCGCCATCGTCGGCCGCTACACGGCGGAGTTCTACGCCTGGCTGAAATCGCTCAACATCGAACCGCTGATCAAGGAGCTCTACCGCCGCGCGGATGCGGCGGCGGCGACGGAGGCGGCCCGCGTGGTGGGCAAGGGGTATCTGCCCGACACGTATGAAGCCCAGGCGAAGAAGATGGCCCTGCAGGCGATCAAGCGCTTCCTGCACCCGCAGGTACAGCAGCTCCGCAAGGCTGCAGACGAAGGTGACATCGACGCCATGATCGATTCGATGGCATTTATTTTAGACATGAGTGAGGAGTAACCGACAATGCGTATGTCCCAGGCTTTTATCCCGACGGAGAAGGAGGCACCCAAAGACGCGGTGCTCCCAAGCCACATCTATCTGACCCGGGCCGGGTTTATCGCCCAGGTCGCCAGCGGACTGTACAACCTGATGCCGCTGGGCAAACGGGTACTGAAAAAGATCGAAACGATCATCAACGAAGAGATGGCCCGTGCCGGCGCACAGGAGGTGGAACTCAGTTTCGTCACCCCGGCTGAGCTGTGGGAAGAGAGCGGCAGGATCGAGAAGTTCGGCAAGGAACTCCTGCGCTTCCGCGACCGCAAGGAGAACCTCTTTGTCCTGGGACCGACCCATGAAGAGATGATGGTCAACCTTGTACGCAACCGCGTCAACAGCTACAAGCAGCTGCCGCTGAACCTCTACCAGATCAAAACAAAGTTCCGCGACGAGGCGCGCCCGCGTTTCGGCCTGATGCGCGCCCGCGAATTCGTCATGAAAGACGGTTACAGCTTCCACACCTCCTACGAGGACCTGGACCGCGAGTTCGACGCGATGGAAGCGGCCTACAAGCGCGTCCTGGAGCGTCTGGGACTCGATTTCCGTATCGTCGAGGCGGACAGCGGCGCGATCGGCGGCTCGGGCTCGAAAGAGCTGATGGTCCTCGCCGACAGCGGCGAAGACACCCTGGCCGTTTGTGATCGCTGCGAATACGGCGCGAACATCGAGGCGGCCAGACGTTCGGAACGCAGGGAGATTCCCGAAGCGCCGGAAGCGGATTTCAACAAGTTCGCGACGCCGGGCATCAAGAGCATCGAAGATCTCGGCAGTTTCTTCCACGTCGACCCCTACTACACGCTCAAGGCCGTGGCGAAGCGGGCGATCTATGAAGAGGGCGATGAGGTCGTCGTCTTCTTCCTGCGCGGCTGCGACGACCTGCAGGAGGTCAAAGCGGTGAACGCCTGCGGTGCGCTCGACCTGGTCGATGTCAGCGAGGAAGAGCTCTCCGCGCTGGGGCTCGTGCCAGGCTTTATCGGGCCGCTGGACCTCGACACCGTACGCACGATCTTTGATGCGGACGTCAAAGGGGCGGCGAACATGATCTGCGGCGCCAACGAAACGGATTACCACTTTGTCGGCGTCGATCTTTCCGTGCTGCCCGAAGCGGCGCAGTATGCCGCGCTGTACGAGGTCAAAGAGGGCGACGGCTGTCCGGTCTGCGACGGTAAGCTCTCCTATACGAAAGGGATCGAGGTCGGGCACATCTTCAAGCTCGGCACGGTCTACTCGGCACCGCTGGGGGCGCAGTTCCTCAACGAAAACGGCAAGGCCGAGCCGTTCGTGATGGGCACCTACGGGATGGGCGTGAGCCGTCTCATCGCCGCCGTGATCGAACAGCACCATGATGAGAAGGGGTGTGTCTGGACGAAGGCGACGGCACCGTACCTGGTCAACCTGATGATCTCGAACATCAAAGACGAGGAACAGGTGGCCCTGGCGGAGAGCCTCTACGCGTCGCTGCAGGCGGCAGGCGTTGACGTCATCATGGATGACCGCAAAGAGCGATTCGGTTTCAAGGCGAAAGATGCGGAGCTGGTCGGTTACCCGCTCACCGTCATCATCGGCAAGGAGCTGGCGAACGGTATTGTACAGTTCTTTGACCGTGCTGAAGATACAAAAACCGATGTGCCCTCTTCCGAGGCCTTTGCGCGCATCATGGAGTGGATCGGATGATCTACTTTCTCCTCTATCTTTTCCTAGAAGTGGTCGTTTCCGTCAATATCGCTTCGGCGATCGGCGGCATCTGGACCTTTGTCGAACTGATCGCGAGCGCCCTGGCTGGTATCGTGATCCTGGCAAACTTCCGGGGAACGCTGGCGGAGAACATCAACGCGCTGAACCAGGCGCGTATCGACCCCTTCGAGTTCCAGCAACTCAACCTCTTTACCATTCTGGGTGCTTTTTTGCTGATCGCCCCCGGTTTCCTTACCGATATCCTCGGCGTGCTGCTGCAGTTCAGCGTAATTACGAAGATGTTGGTTAACCGATTTGTGCCACAATCCAAGCACGATTCATCAACTCACTTCACACAAAAGGATAACCATGTCATTGATGTCGAAATTGTCAGCGACGATACTGATAAGCGCTAGCGTTTTTGCCGCAACCAACAGCGAAGTCGAAACCTTTCTTACAAACAACCTCTCCAAAAATCCGGCGATTTCGTCACTGACCGTCAAAGTGATTGAACGCAACCCGATTGATGGGATGAAGGGATGGGATAGTTTTATCGTGGCGCTGGATGCCAAAGTCAAGCAGGGCAAAGAGGAGCGCGAAGTCAAGCAGCGCGTGATCTATTTTGCCAACGACACGGTGATCACAGGCGAACTGACGAATATGAAGACGGGCAAAAGCCTGCGCGACAGCGTGGCGCCGCAGTTCAAAGCAGACTACTACACCGAGGCGAATCTCATTTACGGCAACGCGAACGCCAAGCACAAAGTGGCGATCTTCTCCGATCCGCTCTGCCCCTTCTGCCGCAGCTACGTGCCCAAAGCACTGGAGTATATGAAACAGTACCCGGACATCTTTGCTGTCTACTACTACCATTTCCCGCTGGAGCGGCTGCACCCGGCAGCTTCGACGCTGACGCACGCGGCGGTGGCCGCAGAGCTGCAGGGACGCAAGGATGTAGCGCTGGCGCTCTACAATGTACCGACGACCATTACGCGTGAAACGGACGAGCAGAAGATTCTCGATGCCTTCAATAAAGCCGTCAATACGAACCTCAAAGTCAGCGACCTGCACTCGGCGGCCGTCAACGCCCATGTGGATGCGGACAATGCTATCATCGAATCCCTGATGGTCAGCGGGACGCCGACAGTCTATTTCGACGGCGAAAAAGATGCGACCAAAAACCGTTATAAGGAAGTCAGCGTTAAATGAAGAAACTCGTCATTGCAACCCGCGGAAGCAAGCTGGCACTCTGGCAGTCCGAACACATCAAGGCTGTTCTTGAAGAGCAGAACCCGGGACTGGAAGTGTCGCTTAAAATCGTCGTAACGAGCGGCGACAAGATCCTCGACGTCCCGCTCGCAAAGATCGGCGGCAAGGGGCTCTTTCTCAAGGAGATCGAAGAGACGATGCTGGCGGGCGAAGCCCAGCTCGCCGTCCACTCGCTCAAAGACGTTCCGACACAGATGCCCGACGGGCTCCTACTCGCGGCGATCACGGAACGCGAAGACGACCGTGACGCGATGCTGAGCGAAAAGTATGCCAGCATCGACGCCCTGCCGCAGGGGGCCGTCGTCGGTACCTCCTCGCTGCGCCGCCGGATGCAGATCCTTGCCCTGCGCCCGGACCTGACTATCAAAGATCTCCGCGGGAACGTCGATACCCGTATCCGCAAGCTCAAAGAGGGCGAATACGACGCGATCATTCTCGCCTCTGCGGGGATCAACCGCCTGGGACTGCTCGACAGCGTCGAGTACGTCTACCCGATCGCGCTGGCCGACATGGTCCCGGCGATGGGGCAGGGTGCGCTGGGGATCGAGGCGGTCGATGACCCGGAGGTTCTCGCCATCGCACGCGGACTCGAAGACGAAAATACGCGCATCGAGACGACGATCGAGCGCGAATTCGTCGATACGCTGCAGGGCGGCTGCCAGGTGCCGATCGGCGTCAATGCTACGGTACTCGAGAACGGCCGGGTGCTCACCCGGGCGATTGTCGGACTCCCGGACGGAATGGAAGTGATTGCCAAAACGGTTGAAGTGCCCAAAACGTCCGTCGGCAATCTCGGCCGGCAGATGGCGGAGACCTTTATCGAACAGGGTGCCCGGGAACTGCTTGCCAGGGCCGAAGAGATGGCCTTCAAATAGAGTGTGACAATATTGTCACAGTTAAGGCTCGCAAAATAATATATAATGCATTCTTATGTGACACCTCCCATGGAGAAAGGATGCGGATGAAGTAGGTCGTTTTCCTGTTCTTTTAGCGGCACTGATGACCGGTGTTGTCAGCGAGGCCGCCGTTTACAAAGGGGAGCGCGAGTTTCACAAGCAGTGTAAAGTTTGTCATGATGACGGGCAGGATATTGCCTCCACCTTCAAAAGAAGGACATGGAAGAAGATGATGCAGAACAGCGGCGAAGGGTTGGCCGAGCTTCATCTTAACAACGAGAAAGCGAAGAAATCATGGAAATACTTCAAGAGCAAGAAGTTCCAGAAGAATTCGAAACATCTCAAGGACTTCATGGTCGAATACGCCAAGGAGAGCGGGAACGTTCCCGCCTGTAACTAAAACCTCCGGGCCAGAGGGCCCTTTATGCACTTTAAACCCTATTTGCTAAAATACCGTAATTTATTTTGGAGACAGAGCTATGGAAAAAATGTGGTCCGGCCGTTTCAGCGCCTCAGCCTCTTCGCTTCTAGACCAGTTTAACGCCTCGATCATGTTCGACCGCGAACTGTACCGCGAAGACATCGAAGGTTCATTGGCACACGCCGCCATGCTGCAGAGCCGCGGCATCCTTAGCGCAGAAGAACTTGAAGCGATCCGCGGGGGACTGGCACAGGTATGCGAAGAGATCGAAGCAGGCGTATTCGAGTGGAATATCAGCGACGAAGACCTGCACATGGCCATTGAGAAGCGCCTCACCGCGCTCATCGGCGACGCCGGCAAGAAACTGCATACGGCCCGCAGCCGCAACGACCAGGTGGCCGTCGACTTCCGCCGCTACGTCCTGCGCAAGGACCTCGAGATCGCCGGTCAGCTCAAAACCCTGATGCAGACCCTCATTGACATCGCCGGCAGGCATGCGGAGACGCTTCTGCCAGGGATGACGCACCTGCAGCATGCCCAGCCGATCAACTTCGGTTTCCACCTGCTGGCGTACGCGAGCATGTTCAAACGCGACATCGACCGCCTCCTTTCCAGCCGCGAGCGCAACAACGTCTCCCCGCTGGGCTGCGCCGCACTGGCCGGCACTCCGCACAATATCGACCGCAGCTTTACCGCGCATGAACTGGGCTTTGACAGCGTCAGCGTCAACTGCCTCGATACGGTCAGCGACCGCGATTTCGCCCTGGAGATCCTCTTTAACATCTCGACGATGATGATGCACGTCTCCCGCCTGAGCGAAGAGCTGATCCTCTGGTCGAGCTATGAATTCGGTTTTGTCGAACTCTCCGACGAATACTCGACGGGCTCCTCGATTATGCCCCAGAAGAAGAACCCGGACGTCCCGGAACTGCTGCGGGGAAAAACGGGCCGCGTTTACGGCGCGCTGATGGGACTGCTCACGGTGATGAAGGGGCTGCCGCTTGCCTACAACAAAGATACCCAGGAGGACAAAGAGGGGGTCTTCGATGCCGTGGCTACGGCACATATCTCCCTGGAAATCCTCAACGAAGCGCTCAAGACGATGACCGTCAAGCCAGAGAACATGCTTGCCGCTTCGAAGAAAGGGCATCTGAGCGCCACCGACCTGGCCGACTACCTCGTCGAGCGCTGCGGGGTGCCGTTCCGCGAAGCGCACTTCATCACGGGCAAGGCCGTCGCCCGCGCCGAAGTCCTTGGAATAGACCTGAGCGAGATCGCCTTTGGCGAGCTCAAGGCCATTGACGATCGCATCGGCGAAGATGTGATCCAGCATCTTCAGCTGGCACACTCCATGAACGCCCGTACCTCCTCCGGGGGGACGGCGACGGTACGCACGCTCGAACAGATCGTGCACTTCGAAAATTACCTCAAGGAGCTTGATTTATGAAAGTAACGATTTCCCACCTGGACGAGATGCGTTTCGAAGCAAAAACGGACCGCGGGCAGAGCTTTGTTATCGACTGCCCGGTGATCTCGCCGATCGAATATTTCCTTTCCGGCCTTGTCGCCTGTACGACGAGCGACCTCATTGCCATCCCGAAAAAACAGGGCAAGACGGTCACGAACCTTAGTGTCGAGGGCGAGGTCGTGCGCAACGAAACACCGCCGTGCAAGTTCAACACCCTGCACCTCGACTACCGTTTTGACTCCGATGCCGACGATATGACGGCGCTGCGCTGGGTTATGGGGAGCATCGAGACCTACTGCTCGACGATCAACACCGTTCGCGACACGACGAAGATCAGCTACTCCGTCACGCATAACGGTAATGTGCTTCGTGAAAACGAAGAGATTATCAGCGGGCAGGGCGGCAATATCGACTTCGGTGAAATCAAAGCCTGCCCTAGCTAAGCCACAGCTCCTTAACACGCTGTAAACCCTTCTTTAGGTCCTTTGTTCCCCCTTCTTTTTTGCTTGTCCAAAAAAAGAAGCCGAACCGGGAAGAAAAAAGGACAAAGCGGCTGCCGCATGTAATAGACTCACACCCACTTCATCTTCACTATTACGTGGACGTGCCAAGCCGAAAATTTTTGTAATGTTTGTTTATAGGGAGAGGTGAAAGCGCAGTGCGTCTGTGCGTGAGCTCTCTGCTGAAGATGTAGCAGAGCGGAATTTCGCAGCTATGCGAGGACAAACCCAGTGTTAACGTAGTCGCAGGAGCTTGGCCCCTGCGGCGTATGGTTTATAAAAAGTCTTTCGGGTCCGCGTCTGCGAAGTGGCCCCAGCGCAGTCTGGCACCGCCGAGGATGTGGAAATGGAGGTGTTTCACCTCCTGGCCGCCGTTCTCCCCGATATTGGTAATGACACGGTAACCGCTCTCTTTCACATCGACCTTTTCGACCACTTCCTGGATAAATGCAGTCATAGCGGCCATCATCTCCGGCGTCACGTCATTGAAGCTGTCAACGTGGGTTTTGGGAATGGCGAGCACATGGACCGGGGCCTTGGGATTGATGTCGTGGAAGGCGATAAAATTGTCGTTTTCATGCACCGTGTTGGCACTCAGTTCATTGTTGGCGATTTTGCAGAAAAGACACATGAATGTTCCTTGAAAGAGCGTTTTTGTGATTGTAGCATAGAAGCCTATGAGGCGGAATGCATCGGGTCGTACTACCGTTTGATTTTCAATAATTGCCGAGTGCGGTTAATCTGCACGTGGGCCCGCTGTCAAAGCGAACAAAGCGTTAGCGCAGGTATCCGGGCTTAGCTCGGATACCGTATGGCTAATCGAACCCTCTGAATAAACCCAAAAAATATCCATAAGCACCAATTAGATAATATAAGAGATATAGAAGACGCAGGAAGGTCAGAATGCAGCTAAGTTTTTTCGATTACGCACTGGAGTAT
>JACXUG010000098.1 GCA_014764065.1 Campylobacterales bacterium | reverse complement strand
CAGCGCGACTACTGGGCACTCTTCGCCGACCGGCGTCCGGAGATGTATGGGCGGATCTGCGGGGAGTAGTATTGAGCGCAATCACGATTTTCTTTGGTTCTTTTCTTATGAAAAAGAAAAGAATAAACTACCGTATATCTCCTAGGCACTGATTTTTTTTTATGAATAACCAATCATGGCACACGGCATGCGTATGTGTTATAATCTCCCCATGCTGACCGAGGCCTTGAATTGCTGCTGAATCAACTGCGCCGTTTCTACAACGAGACGTTTCCCGAATCGATGGAGATTCTCATTGTGTATTTCGCCGTTTTCGGCGAGAGCGGCATCGAGATCGATACGACCGTACCGCTTCCCGAACTGATCGAAACGAAGATCCTGGACCACTACGGCGAACACTACAACCGCATTCATACGGGTTTTCTCGAGGACCGGCAGGTCATCGCACTGCTGCAGGCCGTGGCCAAGGGAGATCGCCGTATCCACTCCGCCTGCCGCCGGGCGCACATCAGCGAAGCGAAAGGGGGCGAGTTCGTCGACCACCTGCGTACCCTCGGCATCCTCGACCTGGAGGCGTCCCGCGAAGCGCCCCCGAAGAAAGAGTATCCGAAACAGAAGCTCAAGCGCGAGATTGCCCGTCACCGCATTTCCCACAAGTTGCGCTTCCGATCGCCTTTCCTGCGCTTCTGGTTCCGCTTCGTCTCGCCGCAGCACCGTCGCATCGAGCGGGGGGATTATGAAAGCGTCCTTTCACGTTTCGCAGAGCAGGATACGGCGTTTACGGGACTGGTTTTCGAAGAGATTTCCCAGCTCTACCTGCGGCGGCAGCTGGGCGACGACCCCTTTCTGCGCTGCGGCAGTTACTGGGACCGGGTGATCGAGCTCGACATTCTGGCCCGCGCCCCCGGCGGCGGGTTCATCGTTGGCGAGTGCAAATGGACCAATAGCAACGTTAACAAAGGCGAACTGCAGAAGCTGCAGGAGAAGTGCGCCCTCGTCGGGCTCGAGCCGGAGCAGATCTGGCTCTTTGCGAAACGGGGCTTTTCTAACGAGCTCGAGGCGATGCGCAGCGATACGCTGGTACTTGTCTGCGCGGAAGAGATGAAGGAACTGATTGAATAGGGGGGTAGGGATTAGGGTTTAGGTACTGGGTGTTGGGGGCTTGCCTAACACCTAACACCTAAAACCAAATACCCATCATTAAAAAGGAGCAACGATGCAATACCGCTATATCGGCCGGAGCGGCCTGCGGGTCAGCCCCATTTGCCTGGGGACGATGACCTTCCCGGGGCAGTGTGACGAGAAGAGTGCCTTCGCCATCATGGATAAGGCGTATGCGGCGGGGGTGAACTTCTATGATACCGCCGAGCTCTACCCGGTCCCGCCGCGCAGTGACTTGGCGGGGCAGACCGAGGAGATCGTCGGCCGCTGGCTCAAAACGAAACCGCGCGAAAGCATCATTCTCGCCACCAAAGTCGCCGGGGCGGCCTCGGGCTGGTTCGTGCCCCCGGTGCGCCACGGGCTGACGGCCATGGACCGCTTCCATATCGAGCGGGCGGTTGAAGGCTCGCTGAAGCGCCTGGGAACGGACTACATCGACCTGTACCAGATGCACTGGCCCGATACCGTCGTGCCCGTCGAGGAGACGATGGAGGCTTTCGACCGCCTGGTGCAGAGCGGCAAGGTGCGCTACATCGGTACCTCCAACGACACGGCCTACGGAACGGGGAAGGCCCTGGCCGCCAGCCACTACAAAGGGCTTGCGCGCTTTGAGTCGATCCAAAACAACTTCTCCCTGCTCAACCGCCGTTTCATGGACGAGCTGACTACGCTCTGCCGTAAAGAGCAGATCTCCCTGCTGCCGTACTCGCCGCTGGGCGGCGGGGTACTCAGCGGTAAGTACAACCAGGCAGAAATAGGCGAAGGGCGTTTCGCGGACTATTTTAAATCCCCCAACGCCCGCCAGCGCGTGATGGCCGCGCGCTTCGTCAACGACAAGACCCTCTCTTCCACGCAGCGTTATCTCAAGATCGCCGCCGACGCGGGGCTGGACCCCGTGACGATGGCGGTGGCCTGGAGCAAGCAGCACGATTTCGTCGCCTCGACGATCATCGGGGCGACCCGTCCCGAGCAGCTCGATGCGTCGCTCGCGGCCATGGAGCTGACCCTCTCCGCAGAGGTCATGACGGCCTGCGACGCGGTACACGCCGATATCCTCTACCCGATGGGCTGACAGGGGCGATGGGAGGATGAAGTGGGGCGCAGTACGGCAACTGGGGGGCCTGGGCATCGCATTGCTGCTGTTCGGCGGCTGCTCCACGCGCTATGCGGACCACAGGCCGCTACCGGCGCCGGCCCTCCACGTTGCCGAAAGGACCTACGCGGACTTGCCGCCGACAGAGGAGGTGTGGCTGCTGCAGGAGGAGGAGACGGTTTCGCAGCCGCAATCTGTTACAGAAGATCCGGTTCTCTCCAAGCTCTACCCGTTTCAGGAGCAGTGGCACCGTACCCCCTACCGCTACGGGGGTGCCGGCCCGCGGGGAATTGACTGTTCCGCGTTCGTGCAGCGCGCCTACCGGGACCTTTTCGGCATTGCACTGCCCCGGACGACCCGGCAGCAGGCCAACTGCGGCAGTGCCGTCGACAGACAGGAGCTGCAGGCCGGGGACCTCGTCTTTTTCCGCACGAGCGGGCGGGACGGCCATGTCGGCATCTATCTTGAGGCGGGGAAGTTCATGCATGCCTCTACCAGGTACGGGGTGATGATCTCGAACATGGATAAGCCCTACTGGAAACGGCACTACTGGACGACAAGAAGGATCAGATGAGCATGACGATATTGTGGAGATGGCTTTTCACCGCGCTAGTGGCCGCCCTCTTCGGTGGCTGCGCCATGAAAAAACCGCCGGAGACGGAGGCCTACGTCGTCGTCTTTAAAACGCCGCAGTGGCGCTTTGCCGACACGGGCTATATCCGCAAGGGTGACGGGGTGGCGGAGCTGGAAGTGTTCGAGGCGGGCCAGCGTATCCTGAGGCTTCAGGTTGATACCCTGGTCTGCACGGAGGGGGAAGGGTGTCTTTCCAAGGCGGCTTTCAATGCCAAATACCTCAGCACCGACTACCCGGACGACCTCTTTTACCATCTGCTGCGCGGCGAGGCGATCCTGCAGCGTCAAAACCTGATACACACGAACGACGGTTTCGAACAGCAGGTCGGCGGGATCGTCTACCGGGTGACCGCGGAGCAGATCTATTTTAAAGATTTCGAACGCGGGATCCTGATCAAGTTCAAGCGGTTACAGTAGGCTGATGATGCTATCAGCTTCGGCATGCCGCAGCGCATCACATCAATAGGCAACCTGTCGTTAAGCGTGCCTTGAAAGCCGCTGCGGAGGCCTAAAGCCGAGAACAGCGAGCGATTCGCGCAACGACGATTTTCTTTTGGTTCTTTTCTTATGAAAAAGAAAAGAATGAAGGAGGTTAATCTTTGCCACTTTTTTAAAAAAAGTAGCGCAAAAAGCGGCCTTTTGCGAATCGCTCATCCCTCCTGGCTTTATGCCTTCGGGATGGCCTACAAGGAGCGCACAAGGCCAATTTTATATTTTATGAAATGCACTTCGGAGGACCGAAGTGTGACCGCGAATCATAGATGACCGAATACGCTTAGCGGCAAATACTACCTGTGCCCCTTTCGTCTTGTTTAACGCGCGATTGGCTATGCTTCTGCCCAAAAAACAGGAATTTTTCTCATGAGCAATAAATTTGTCGGTGCACATACGTCGGCTTCGGGTGGGGTTTGCAACGCCATTACGAATGCCGAGGCGATCGGGGCACAGGCGTTCGCCCTCTTTACGAAAAACCAGCGCCAATGGAAGGCCAAGGAGCTGGATACGGAGACGATTGACACTTTCAAGCGCCTGCTCGACGAGAGCGGGATCGCGCCCAGACACGTGCTGCCGCACGACTCCTACCTGATCAACCTGGGCCACCCCGAAGAGGAGAAGCGCCAGAAATCCTTCGATGCCTTCGTCGACGAAGTCGAGCGCTGTATGCAGCTGGGGCTCGACCGCCTGAATTTCCACCCGGGATCGCACCTCAAGCAGATCAGCGAAGAGGCGTGCCTGGACCGGATCGCCGAGAGTATGAATCGGACGCTGGAGCGTACGGAGGGGGTGACGCTCGTGCTGGAGAACACGGCGGGACAGGGGAGCAACCTCGGCTGGAAGTTCGAGCACCTCGCGCACATTATTGACAAGGTCGAGGATAAGTCACGCGTCGGCGTCTGCATCGACACCTGCCACATGTTCACGGCGGGTTACGACATCCGCACCAAGGAGGCCTACGACGTCTCCATGGCGGAGTTCGAGAATATCGTTGGGTTCAAGTACCTGCGCGGGATGCACCTCAACGACTCCAAGCCCGATCTGGGCAGCCACGTCGACCGCCACGACAGCATCGGCAAGGGCAAAATAGGCCTGGAGGCGTTCCGCTACATCATGAACGACCCGCGCATGGACGACATTCCGCTCATTCTCGAGACGATTGACGAGACGATCTGGGCGGAGGAGATCAAGCTGCTTTATTCGCTGGAAGAAAAGTAGGCTTTTTGTTCGCCTTCGGTGACCCGGGTGACGGTCCTGTTCGTATCGGGGAAATAGTAGTACGGTGCCGTGCCCGGCAGCATACTCTTATTGAGGTCTTTGGCCTGGGTGAAGGCGATAAACGGGCTGCCGCCGGCCAGCGGGTAGCCCGGTACGACGGCGGGGATATGCTGGTCGCCGCTGCCTTTGGTGCTGTCACCGATGGCCTGCATCTCGAGGATGGGGAGAGTGCTCGCTGCCCCGATCTTTGTTGAGTAGTTTGCCGGGTCCGCGAAGCGTCAAGATTGCTCAGCGTCGCATTCAGTTCCAGTACGACTGCCGAGGCGATGCTGTTCGTCAGTTCGATGAGATCCGACGTCGTCTGCTGGAGATTGTCCCTCGTCGTGGTGACGT
>JACXUG010000030.1 GCA_014764065.1 Campylobacterales bacterium | reverse complement strand
ATGCGCGGGACGGTAAAGAGCAGAAGGACCGGCAGGGCCAGGATGATGCAGGTGACGATGGTATCTATCTGCAGCCCGAGGAGGAAGCTGAACCAGTGGTTGACACCCGCATCGGTGATCCGGTCGTAATAGAGCGCAAACAAGAGGGCCCTTCCGCTAAAGAAAACGGCAATGAAAAGCAGGTAAAAGGCGAACAGCTGGCGCAGCGATGCGACGATGGCCTGCCGTTGGGTGAGCGGTGGGTGCATTCTTCTCCCCTTGAGAGTGTTCAATTTTAAATATAGAATAATACCCGATTCAGATGAATGCGGGGCGGAGGGGTGACACGGCCAAGCCCTCAGGGCGTCTTATGTTACGGATAAATCGTCGGGCACCGCAACGGGTTGCCCGTCCTTGCGTATAATGCGCTTCATAAAAAGGCCGTTTATGTATGATTCCCTCGCCCGCCATGTCAAACTCTCGCTGCTCCTGCTGGCGACGATGGGCGTCATGTCCGGGATCTCCATCGTGGCGGCCCTGCTGTTGATCAGCCACCACTTTGCGGACGTCCCCCATATCGCGTTTCTCTCCAAGCTGCTGCTGACCATCCCCTCGCTGGTGATTGCCGCGGTCGCCCCGTTTGCGGGAATGATCGTCGACCGGTTCGGCCGCCTGCGTCCACTGCTGACGGGCGTGGTGCTCTTTATCGTCGGCGGCAGTTGCGGTTTTTACCTCCAGGATTTCGAAGCGATTCTCGCCGGGCGCGCCCTGCTGGGGCTCTCCGTCGCGCTGATTATCACCGCTTCGATGGCGCTGATCGGCGACTACTTCGATGAAAAGGGGGCGCCACCGCTTTATGTCCATGTAGGGGATGGCCGTGGGGATGCTGACAATGAGTTTTTTCCTGGGACAGTTTTTCGCCCATCCTTTTCCAGTCCATTGTGGCCTATGCCGGCATCCAAGGGCTTCTCCTGATCATCGCGGGGGTGTCGTTCATGACGGCGGTGGTGCTTTATGTCAAAACGTTTTTGAAAAAGGGTGCGGGTTCTGCGGAGGGGTGAGGGAGAGGGGAGCGGATCACCGTTCCCCGGTGACATCGGGGTTTAGATGATGTTGCACTGCCCGGTGACTTTGCAGAGCGGACAGAAGTTCATGATACCGGCGATGAGGGGAATGACGCCGAGGTAGAACCAGGGATTGCCGCTGTAGGCACCGTAGCCGATAAGGGCGGTACCGAGGACGATACGGAAGGGGCGGCAGAATTTGCGAATCTTGACTACGTTCATAAAGATCTCCGTTTTTTTGCGGAATTATAGCACAGGGGGCGCGGTCGTAATATTAATTATTTCAATTAGTCATACTGCTTTCAAAGTGCATCCCCCGTTCTTATGTAGGTTTTTTAGAGTTGCTCTGGGATACAATACGGAATTATGAAGATTTTTGAGACGCTCTCCCCCTGGATCAGGACCATCGACGAACCCCTTGACGTCAACCTCGAGATCCCGCATATCGCCTATGCGGAGATCAAGAAGGCCGAGCCGAAGATTCTCGTGTTCACCCGCCCCGTTGACAAGGCGCTCGGCAAAACTTACGATATGCCTATCGTGATGAACATCTTTGCCAACGACGCCGTCGTCGAGACGATTTTCGGCGCGACGCCGGACGCCATTGCGGCGAAGGTGCAGAAAGCGCTGAAACTGAAGCCGCCAAAATCGCTCTCGGAGAAGCTGGAGACCTTCAAGTTCCTCTTTGACCTCCGCAACGTCTTCCCCAAACGCCTGAAATCCGCCGGGGCCTGCCAGACCCGGGAGATAGCAGACCTCTCCGAGCTGCCGATCCTCAAGACCTGGTCGGATGACGGCGGAAAGTTCATCACGATGGGACAGGTCTATACGCAGAGCCTCGACAGCGAGATTCACAACATCGGCATGTACCGCCTGCAGGTCTATGACGACCGGAGGCTGGGGATGCACTGGCAGATCCACAAGGACTCAAACCACCTCTTCCACCAGTACAAAAAAGCCGGACGGAAAATGCCCGTCTCCGTCGCCATCGGCGGCGACCCGCTCTACACCTGGTGCGGCACCGCACCGCTGCCCCACGGTATCTTCGAGCTGATGCTCTACGGCTTCGTGCGGAACAAACCCGCCCGTTTGGTGAAGTGTCAGACAAACCCGCTCTACGTTCCCGAAGATGCGGACATCGTTATCGAGGGGTGGGTCGATCCGGAGGTGACGGAGATCGAGGGGATGTTCGGCGACCATACCGGTTACTACACCCTCAAAGAGCCCTACCCGGTGCTCGAGGTTAGCCGTATCACCGCGAAAAACGACCCGGTGTTCTATGCGACCGTCGTCGGCAAGCCGCCGCTCGAGGACAAGTACATGGGGCTGCCGACGGAGCGGATCTTCCTGCCGCTCCTGCAGACGCAGGCGCCGGATCTCAAAGACTACAAGATGCCGGAGAATGGGGTGTTTCACAACCTGATCCTCTGCAAGATCGCGCCGCAGTACCCGGGCCACAGCCTGCAGATCATGCACGCGCTCTGGGGCGTGGGGCAGATGAGCTTCGTCAAGCACGCCCTCTTCGTCGACGAAAGCGCCCCGGAGCTGGGGGATTACGAGGCGCTCACACAGCATATCCTCGACCGCCTCAGCCCGGAGACAGTGACGATCACGACGGGGATCGTCGATGCCCTGGACCACGCCGCGAGCAGGCCCCTCATCGGCGGCAAGCTCGGCATCGACGCGACGGGTGACGCCTTGGAACGCACCATCGACCTGCTCGAAGACACGGCGCTGCTGAAGAGGGTGAAAACGATCGACAGCGACGTCGTCGCCCTGAAGCAGTACATGACGCAGAGCGCAAATCCGGTGACGGTGATCCAGTACGAGAAGAGGCGCCCGGCGCGCGAACTCTTCGAGGCGCTGAAGCCGCTTAGCGG
Organism: Campylobacterales bacterium; assembly: GCA_014764065.1. GTDB lineage: Bacteria > Campylobacterota > Campylobacteria > Campylobacterales > Sulfurimonadaceae > Thiomicrolovo. Next base: position 13,956 of record JACXUG010000030.1, on the reverse strand, counting down.
ACACATCGCGATCGCCGTGTTCGTCGACACGCGCCAGAACGACGTGAACAACCCCTACATGCTCGTGTGGCGGGTGACGAACAACATCGATGCGCAGCGCGATGTCTGGCTGGAGGAGATGATCGGTGTCGACGGGACCAACAAGGACCCGATGGACGGTTTTACACGCGAGTGGCCCGGCGACGTCGTCTGCGATGCGGACGTCTTTGCCGAACTGCGTGCACGGGGCCTGATCGATCTTGACGACGAGACGATCGACCGATACCAGTTGGTGGGAGAGAGCAAATGAAACTGAGTGAGGAGCAGCTGGCGCAATTCGATCGCGACGGGTACATCCTGTTGCGCGGCTTTGTGGACAAAGCGCGCTGCGAGGCGATCCTGGCGGCAGCCAAAGAGGAGATTGAGGCGCGGACACCGCCGATTGAGACGGAAGGGGAGTATACGGGTTCGAACAACTCGACCCTGCGCCGCCTGCGCCAGGTCTATGACCGCCGTGAGATTTTCCGCGAGTGGATGACGGACAAGGAGATCCGCCCGATGCTGGCGCAGGTGCTGCACGACACCCCGGTCCTGACCCTGGCGCACCACAACTCCATTATGACGAAGATGCCCTCCAAGAGTACGGAGAGCCGCTGGCACCAGGACCGCCGCTACTGGCACTTTGAGAACGACAACCTGGTAAGCGTCTGGCTGGCATTGGGTGAAGAGCGTATGGAGAACGGGGTGCTGGAGTTTATCAATGGCAGCCACAAACTTGAATACCAGCCGGAACAGTTTGACACCGATATTAGTTTTATGACGGGGCTGCCGGAAAACGACGCCCTGATCGCGCAGAAGGTGCACTACGACCTGCACGAAGGCGACGTCATCTTGTTTCATTGCCGGACACTGCACCACGCTTATGACAATCAGACCGACGAACCCAAGATCGCTTTTGTCTATACGGTCAAGGGCGCTTCGACTAAGCCCATTCCCGGTACCCGCTCCGCTGAGTACCCCGAGGTTATACTCGAGGTCTGACCGCTCTTTTCCTTCCTCTTCGGAAGAGGCAAACTGCTACGGCAGTGTTTGAAACGCGGCAAAACGGTAGGGCCGATCGTGATAGATGATGGTGGGTGAAAAAGAGGAGCCGGCGCCGGGGGCGCCGTGTCGTTATTTGACGCTGACGACTATGGGCGCAGAGGTTTTATGCGCGCTTGAGATGTGGCACTCGCGTGTCGGGTAGACCGATACGTTGGCAGTGACACGGTAGGTACCGCTGTTCATGGCGGTAACGTTATAGATCACTTCCGAACCGTTCGGATGGGCGCGCAGACACTCGACGGCAGGCACATCCGTGACAAATCCTAGGCCGCTGAACGTTACCTGGACACCGTGAGCGTCGCTTCCCGAAAGCGGGAAGTCTTTGGCCTTGACGATGACACGCAGGCTGACCGGTTCACCGACGACGACTTTCTCTTTGTCCGGAACAAGTTCCACCGTGTATTTTTCAAAAGGGCTGTCGGCAACGGGGGCCGGGGCGGCAAGCGTCGGCATCGATGCCGGCTCCGGTTCGGCGACGGGGGCCGGTTTGGCTTTGGATACGGTTTTCGGTTTTTCTGGGGCCGGTTTCGGTGCCATCGGCAGCGGGACCGGTTCGACTTCCGGTGCTTCGGCCATAGTTGCTACCGGTGCTTCAGACGGCTGTTCCGCCGTGGCGGGCTGCGGTGCCGGCTCGGCATTCTTCGTGGCGACACAGCCGCCGAATAACATGCTAACGGCCAAAAGGCACCCTAACTGCTTCATGCGATGGTTCATATGTTTCCTCCTCCATGGTTCGGTATGGCCCGGGGTGTCGGCCCCGGGAAAGAAGAAACCTTTAATAATTTCCATTTGTGATAACTATTTTATAGTATTAAAAGTTTCCTAAGTCATTGTATCGCAATTAAAACAGTTTATGATAATTATACAAAAAACATTGCAAAAGATGCATGATGGTAACAGCGGAAGGATAGGGCGACAGGTCGAATCGTCAGTGGAAGGCGGTTGCTGATTGGATAAACAGGTGTTACTGCCGTCTAAACAGGCAGCAAGCGGACACTTTTGCAGCTAAAATGAAGACGTTAGCCTGCGTGAGCGCCGGCTGTCCGGCAATGAAGCTACCCGGACGGGAGGTGCCGGAAGCGGCTTAGGCGATCATCGCCAGGATCTCGTCGACGCTCGGCACCCGGCCCGTCGACTTTACCTCGCCGTCGATGACCAGCCCCGGGGTGCTCATGACCCCGTAGGCCATGATCTTCTGCAGGTCGCTGACCTTCTCTACCTGAAGGAATCTGCCGCTCTTGGCGACCGCCTGCTTCACTTTCGCCTCGAGTTCGTTGCACTTGCTGCAACCCGTGCCCAGAATTTCGATTTTCATGATGTTTCTCCTTTAATGACTCTGTTTGATCGTATCGTAGAACGGCTCGACCGGGCCGGAAATGACGTAGGCGCCTACAGGGCCGGCCGCGGCGAGGAAGCGCGGGTCGAGATGGGAATTCTCATGGTCGTACATGTTCTCCCAGACGCCGTGCATGATGTAGCTCCGGGCATCGCCGTCGGCAAACGCGTTTTGCAGGATCTCGGTCGTCACCGCCTTGCGGTAATAGCTGTTCTGCGCCGTACCGGCCTGGCCGTGGGGATACCGGTCGTCATACCCCGCATCGTGAATGTCGGGCCGGAAGGTTTGCTGCGCGGTACTTAGAAGGCGCGCGACTTTCTGATTGAAGACTTCGCGGTTCGCATCTTTGATCATGACGTGGTTCTCAACGGTGACGTAGCGGTTTTTCACTTCGTCGGACTGGTGTTGCAAGAAGGTCCTGATCTCATCGGGGGTCGAGTAGATCTTTTGGCGGTCCCCTGCGGCTATGGTCGTGTAGATCCCTTCGTAGTAATCAAGCTTGATTGGCGTCTTGGTCGGAGGCGTCGTCGGTTTGTAGGCAAAGAGCGAGGGGACGATCTGCTCGGCAAACCACGCCTGCGCCTGGGAGGCGACCAGTGTATCGTAGGAGTCGAAGCGGATGAAGAGCGTATAGAAAAGCGGGAGTTTCGGGGAGGTGGGATGGCCGTTGCCGTCGGCGTACCCGCGGTCGAGCACCCCTTTGAGGTGGGCGGGGTAGTTGCGTACCATGGTCGACTCCCCCGTCATCTGTTTGAAAGCGAAGCTCAAAAAGCCCTGTTTCCCTTTCAGATAGGAAGAGAGTCCGTCGATGTTGCCGTGTACCCTCTTCTTCTCGGGCATCGGGACGCGAAACTCATAATAGAGCGTCACGGCCCCCTCGGGTTTTTTCTCTGCGGTTGCGGCGTACGACGTTGCGGGGAGGATGGCCGTCCCGGCCATGACCGCACCCAAGCCTAAAAAGTTTCGTCTCTCCATAATGACTCCTTACAAGATGATGTTAAACAGATAGCCGACGCCGATGATCCCGACACCGATGATGCCGAAGAAGGTGGCGATGAGCCTGGTGTGCAGGACCTGCTTGAGGATGATCGCTTCGGGCAGACTCAGCGCCGTCACCGCCATCATGAACGACAGCGCGGTGCCCAGCAGCATCCCTTTCTCCGTCAGGACCTCGACCAAGGGCATGACGCCGGCGGCCGAGGCGTACATCGGGATGCCCATCACCGCCGCGACGGGCACGGCGTACCAGGCGTCGCCGCCGGCGTAGTCGGCGATGAACTCCGCCGGGACAAAGCCGTGAAACCATGCGCCGACACCGACGCCGGCCATGACCCAGAGGTAGATCTTTTTGAAGATCTCCAGGGTCGCCTTCCAGGCGTCGCCGGCACGCTGGGCCAGGTTCAGCGACGTCGCCGCCACATGAAGATCGCCCTGCATCACCGGGACGTCCAGCAGTACGTACCGTTCCGCTTTGGTCCGGCCGATGAGCCACCCGCCGATGATCGCCACGGCCAGCCCGAAGCCAATGTAGAGCGCGGTGATCTTCCAGCCGAAGAGCCCGAAGAGCATGGCGATGGCGATCTCGTTGTTCAACGGGGCGGAGATGAGAAAGCTGAAGGTGACGCCGACGGGGATGCGCGCCTGCAGAAAGCCCAGGAAAAGGGGGATCGCCGAACAGGTACAAAAAGGGGTGATGATCCCGAAGAGAGCGGCCAGGATGTTGCCGGTGAACTCTTTTTTCCCCGCGAGGTAAGCCCGCACCATCTCGGTGTTCATCCAGGTGCGCAGGAACGACACGGCGAAGATGATGGTGATCAGCAGAAACCAGATCTTGACCGTATCGTAGAGGAAAAAGTGAAGCGCATCGGCGAAGCGCCCCTGGAGCTGAAGGGTCTCGTAGACGAAGGCGCGGCTGAGGTCATGCCACATCTAGCAGAGCTCTGCTTTGACGACGGGGAGCAGCTCTTGCTCGATCAGGTCGAGGGTTTTGGCGTATTCCGCTTCGGCTTTGCCCGAGGGGTCTTCGAAGCCGACGTGGATCGTCTTGACCGCTTTGGGAAACATCGGGCAGCTCTCTTTGGCGTTATCGCAAACGGTGACGACAAGGTCGAAAGCGTTGTTCAGAACTGTTTCGATCACCTTGGAGTGGTACTCCTCTTTCCAATACCCTTTGGATTCAAGCAGGGCCTGGGCGTTGGGGTTGACCTGGCCGCTGGCCTTGACGCCGGAGCTGAACGCCTCGACGCAGTCGCCGAGCTTGGCGTTGATCAGCGCTTCGGCCATAATGGAGCGGCAGCTGTTGCCGGTACAGAGGATCAGTACTTTCTTTTTGCTCATAGCTTACATCCTTGGTTAGTTTCAGAGAGTTTTTGCAGTTTCGGCAGGTCGATGCCGAGGTGCCGGATCTCCTCGAGCGCTTCGCTGCGGAAACGGTCCAGGGGGCTCCGGATGGCGTAGTAGGCCCAGGCCCCTTTGCGCTTGACCTTCAGGAAACCCGCCTCTTTGAGGATCTTGAGATGGCGCGAGAGGCGCGACTGGATCATCTCCAGTGAGCTTTGCAGGTCGCAGACGCAGAGCGGCCCGTGCTCGTCGAGGAAACGCAGGATTAGCACCCGCGTCTCGTTGTTGAGGGCCGCCACGCTTTTGAGGAAGACCTCCATGCTCAGCAGCCCCCGCCCGTCGACCATTTGCCGTTTTCGGAGAAGGTCGGCTGGCAGCAGCCCACCCCGCCGGTAAAGGCGTCGCCGCCGAACACCTCGATCTGTTCCATCGTATGGTAGTTCTCCCAGATGACCTCCTGGGGGTCCTGGACCCAGTACTTGTTCGACGCGGCGTAGCAGCACTGCGCGCCGCTCTGTTTCTCGCCCGTAATGCCTGCGGCGCCGAGACGCGCCTCGGTCTCGGCGACGGCTTCGTCACTGTCGAACTGCAGTCCCAGGTGGTTGAGGCCGCGCTTGCTTCTGCCAGTGGAGATGGCAAAGTTGACCGCCGGGTCATCGAGCAGCCACTGGAGGTAATCCGCTTTTTCCTTCGTCGGTTCCGCACCGAACAGGGCGGTATAAAACGCCCGGCTTTTGTCGAGATCGTCGACGGAGATATGGATATGGAGACGTTTCACGATGGCTCCTTTCACCGCTTGGATAGCAGCATTGTAGCCAATCAATTTACAAATATCAAGATGTATTGATTTATTGTCCCGAATGTGCTATAGTTCCCATCATTAAAGAGGCGTCCGGTCATGACGCCTCTGTTTTACGAGGGGAAACAGCGTGGATTTTAAAAGCTTTTTCGCCTACGGTGAAAAGGTGCCCGGGTACGAGGTGGGCATGCTCAATGAAAGAGAGGCGCGCGCGGCGGCGGCGATCCTGTTTGTCGGCGCTTTCCTGGGGCTGACGAACGGGGTGATGCTGGGCACGGCGGTCTTTTCGAAATACTTTGTGACCTTCTTCGCCGTCGATTTTACGCTGCGTATCATCCAGCCTCGCTATGCACCCAGCCTGTTGCTGGGGCGTTTTTTCGTCCAGAACCAGAAACCAGAGTACGTCGGGGCCGCCCAGAAGCGTTTCGCCTGGATCCTGGGCTTTCTGCTGGCCTGGCCGATGTTCTACTACTTGGTTATCGATTTCCAGCCCAACCCGCTCAAGGTACTGGTGTGTCTCATCTGTATGGTCCTGCTCTTTTTTGAAGCGGCCTTCTCCATCTGCCTGGGGTGCAAGATTTTCGCATGGATCAAGCGCAAAGATCCGAAATACTGTCCGGGCGGCGTCTGTGAAATGAACTATAAAGAGCCCATCCAGACCTTCTCGCCGGTGCAGAAGCTTATCCTCGTCGCCACCGTGCTGGCCATGGGGTACGGCACCTACGCCTATTTCACCAAGCTGCCCGACCGGACCATCTTTGTCAAAAAGATGAAAATGCTGATGATGAGCCAGGCGGAGCTCGATGCGTTGGAGGCGGCCAAAGATCAGGCGGAAGAGGACGCCTTCTTCAGCGACGACGACGATTTCTGATCCCGCCGGATGATGCTTGAACAGAGCCTGGCCGAACTGGTTGGCCACTACGGTTTTATCGCCCTTGTTGCCTCCTTCGGCATCGGTGTATTGACCTCACTGGCGCCCTGTTCCATCATCACGCTACCGCTGCTCATCGGCAGCGTGCTCGGTCTGTCCGCGGAGATGACCCCTGGACAGAAACAGCGCTTTGCGCTCTACTACTCCCTGCTCTTTGTCACCGGACTCGTTATCAGTTTTTCCCTGCTCATGCTGACGGTAGCCAAGGCCGGGGCGTTGCTCAGCGTCGCGCCCTTCTGGGCCTATGCGCTTGCCGCCGCGGCGACTTTCCTGGTCGCGGCCTATGCCATGGGGTGGCTGGGGCAGATCGACAAAGCGCTCATCGCCGGCCGGCTGCTGAAGTTCAAGCTGGCGGGCGCGCTGCTTATCGGAATGGTTTTCGGCTTGGTCAGCACGCCGTGCGCGTCGGCGCCGCTGGCGGCCATCATCACCGTGGCGGAACAGAGCGGCTGGGCCTACTCGTACGCCCTGGTGCTGCTCTTCGCGCTGGGGCACGGCATGCTGCTGCTGGCCGCGGGGATCTCCCTCGGGTTCGCCCAGCGGATGGCGTCGAGCCCGCTGTTGGCGAGGATTGCAAACGGGGTTAACGCCCTCTTCATCCTGCTGCTCGCCGCCATTGCGGTCTACCTGGCCTGCCAGGCCTATCTTGTCTTTTAGGGAGTGATATGTTTCGAATGTTTTTGGTGGGAATTGCGCTGCTGCTCGTCGGCTGCGGCCAGGAGAAAGCTTCCCATGAGACGATGCTGAGTGTAACGCCGTACAACCTGGCCGCTCCGAAGATCGGCCGAGGCCAGCCCGTGCTGCTTGAATTGGGATCGACGTCGTGCCGAAGCTGTGAAGAGATGGCGCGCACGCTGTACACAATCAAAAAACAGCATCCGCGCAGTGCGATCTACTTTATCGACATCCGGCGCGAACGCCACGTGGCGGTGCAGTATGATGTCCGCATGATGCCGACCCAGTTGATCCTCGACGGGGGCGGGGAGGTCGTCTACCGGCACATCGGGCCTTCGGGGACGAAGGAGCTCACCGAGACGCTCACACGCTTCGGCGTCCTGCAGTAGTCACTCCTTCGCGAAAAACCAGTAAAACGCGAACATCAGCCCCGGGGTTTTCGCCCTGTTTTCATCAAAAACAAAGGCGTTAGCCTCCGTGAGCGGGACCCACTCCAGGATGATCTCCTCGGTGTGGATGCCGCCGCCGTCGTGGACGCGCATCGACTCGTCGATTTCGGCAAAGTAGAGGTGCTGCTGACCGCCGGAGATGCCGACGTTGGTAAAGAAGGAGGTGATCTTTTCGATCTTCTCCGGCGGCACGTCGTAGCCGCACTCCTCGTTGATCTCCTCTTTGGCAATCTGAAGAAGGGGGGCCTTCTTGTCGACGATCCCGGCGCAGAGTTCGTATGTGAACAAGTGTTCAGGGTGGTTCATGTGCACCGGGGGACGGAACTGTTTGACGAGGAGGAAGGCCTCACGTCCGGTATGGTAGAGCAGGACGGCGACGCTGTCATGGCTCTTGACGGCCTCCCAGCTCAGCTCGCGGCCGTTTTGCGTATAGAGGATGCGGACGGGACGGACGAAGGCCGGGGCTTCCAGGGGGATCGTCTCAAAGCGGGTAATCTTGAATGGCATGTTACAATCATATAAAGCAAAGCTTAAAATGAAAGCAGCGTCTGAATACAGCTGGACATGTTGCTGTTTGGCTACTACAATGTCCCCATTATTCCAGAGGAGAAGCGATGGTCCCGACACAAGAGGAGCTTGACGCATTCGTCCGCGAACGGTTTTTCTGCCACTTCGGCCACGAGGATGAAATAAAACTCGCGAGTGCTGTGGCGGAGTACCGTGCCGTGAAAGCGTTCCGCGTCAACGAAAATATCCATGAAACCGGTCAGAAGCTCTCGGTTGAGGGGCACTATGTCATGCGCCTCTATGCGATGTTCTATATGGGGCAGGTGCTCGATGCGCTCAAAATCGACCGCGAAGACCCCAACGTGATGGAAGACGCCGCCTGCGGCAACATCGGTACGGCGGGGCGCATCGCGAAGATGTACACCGGGGCAGTGCCCGAGGACGAACGCGAACTGATGAGCGGCCGCTGGAACCCCGAGCCGCGCATGGCGACCTTCCCCAACAACGCGCAGACGCACGAACCCGTCTTTGTGACAACGCAGCTCGACGCCGTCTGCAGTCACCACTTCATCCGTTTCGGGCAGGACCAGGCGGACAGGGGCTCAGTGGTCGTCGTCGGCTACATCCCGCGTGAGAAGCTCGGCGGCATCAGCAAGATCAACCGCTTCGTCAACTGGTGTGCACGCCGCGGCTGGCTGCAGGAGGACCTGACGCGTTACATCGGCAAGAAGATCATGCAGGTCTTCGAGACGGATTCCGTCTATGTCGCCCTTTTCAATCTCAAACACGGCTGCACGGCCTTCCGGGGGGCGTGTGACATTAACGCCTCTACTTCTACGACCTACGTGACCGGCGCATTCGAAAAAGACCGCAGCCTGATCCCGTTGAAGTTCCAGTGAGGCGGGCGGGATGACATGGATTATCGATAAACAGTTCGACTTCTGTTACGGCCACCGGGTCTGGTCGCAGAGCCTGGAGACGGAGTACAGCCTCGACGATTGCCTGATGTGCCGCCACCTGCACGGGCACCAGGGGCGGATCAAAATTTTTCTCGCCGCGGAGACGCTGGAAAACGGGATGGTGACCGATTTCAAACACCTCAACTGGTTCAAGCAGTGGCTCGACGCGACCCTGGACCACAAGTTCATTATCGACCGCAACGATCCGCTCTTCCCCGACATGATGTCGCACTACTGCGCGGACGGCAAAATGGACGACAGCCGTTTTTTCCTGCACGACGAAGGGTACTGGACGCCGCGGCTGGAAGTTGTCGACGGTGAGATCGGGGCGATACGCGAAAAATACGAGGGGATGGTCATCGTCGATTTCGTCCCCACCAGCGAACAGCTGACGGCGTGGATGCTGACAATCGTTCAGAAAAAGATGGCGCCGCTGGGCATCAGGGTGAACTCCGTCGAATTCTGGGAGACGCCGAAATCGCACTGTGAAATAAAAGCGTAGCGCAAAGGTGCACCGCGAGGGTGCGACAAAGAAGGAAAAACACTGTATCCGGGAGTAAAAAGGAGTTTCTTAAAACAGGAGGGTTCGTGAAAAACCGGATACAGCTATAGGCATCATAGCGCTTTGGCCGCAATGTTGCCCCTGCTTTTTCCGTTGGATGAAAAAAATTAATCTTTTTTCAGGTTTCTGCGCCATCAGTTGAGTGAAGCGGCCCCGGCGCAGGGTGAATCCGCTATCGGCAGCTGTCGGATTGCCGGATTCAGGCGAGCTGGGCGGAGACGCTGCGCAAGACGGCTTCGGCTTTGGCGGGGACGGCAACTTTCATAAGGGACTCCTTACGCTGTAAAGTTAATTTTCGAAGATTATATCCTAAATTGCTTGACCAGTGGCAAACGGCGTCGATATAATCGCGTATGCTGAAAATTATCGAGTATTTTATCCGTAACAAGCGGCTCAACTACGTGCTGCTGCTCTTCGTGCTGGTGATGGGGGTAAACGCCTACATCTCCCTCCCCAAGGAGCTTTTCCCTCTGGTGACGCTGGACCAGGTCACGATCAGCGGGGGATACGCCGGGAGCAGTGCGGATAACCTCGACAAGATGGCCGTGCGCGATATCGAGGACGCGCTGGGCAGCATCGACGGCATCGACAAGATCGAAACCGTCATCAAACCCGGCAGTTTCGCGATTGTCCTGACGCTGCAGGAGGGGGCGGACCAAAACGACGCGCTCAACAAGGCCAAGGATGCCATCGCCAAGAGCCGGCAGTACCTCCCCCCGGATATGGTCGAACCGGTGGCGACGCTGGCGGTGCACAACCGCCCCCTCGTCTCCCTCTCGCTCTCCAGCGATACGCTGACGCATGGGCAGCTCGTCGAGGCGGCCAAGGAGATCAAGACCCGTTTTGCCCGCCTCCCCAACATCAGTGAAGTCGTGATGTACGGGGATTCGGACGAGGAGGTCTCCGTCCGCCTCGACTCGCAGGCCATCGAGGCCCTCGGGCTCAGCCGCAGCGCCGTGACGTCGGCGATCGCCAACCTCTCCTACATTTACCCTATCGGCGATATCGAGCAGAAGGGGGATCTCGTCTTCCTCTCCACCGTCCACGGCAAGCCCGACGCCGCGTCGTGGGAAGCGACGATGTTCGGCGTCGGGGGCAAGTACGTCCGCCTGGGCGACATCGCCCGTGTCGTGATCGAACATCCGCAGGATACGACGATCTCGACCTTTAACGGGCGCCCGAACATTACACTCAACATTTCCAAAGGGGACAGCGGCAATGCCATCGCCCTCTCCCGGGATCTCGTGCGCTTTGCCGAATCGCTACGGAGCGACTACCCCGGCATTTTTTTCGATTTCTACCACGATACCTCCAAGCCGGTGCAGAGCCGCCTGGAGACGGTGCTCTCAAACCTGATGTTCGGGCTGATCCTTGTTTTCCTCTCCATGGCGCTGCTGATCAACGTCCGCATCGCCTCCATCGTGGTCATGGGGATTCCCTTTTCCTTTGCCATCGGCATCGTCTTCATCTATGTATTGGGGTACTCCATCAATATCGTCTCCCTGCTGGGCGCGCTCATCGTCATCGGGATCGTCGTCGACGACGCCATCGTCGTCGCGGAGAACATCCAGCGCCACCTCAACGAGGGGATGGAGCGCCACGCCGCGGTGATGGCGGGGCTCAAAGAGATGCTCCTGCCGGTGACCCTGGCGACGGTGACGACGGTGGTCGCCTTTTTGCCGCTCTTCATGCTCAGCGGGGAGATCTCGAAGTTCATTATCCTCATCCCCATCACGGTCATTATGATCCTGATGGGCTCGCTGATCGAGAGTTTCCTCTTCTTGCCGCTGCATGCGGAAGAGGTGCTCCGGAAGCAGAAGAACATGGTCGACTGGACGTGCATCCAGGACGGCTACGAAACGATTCTGCACGGGCTGATCCGCTATAAAAAGAGCGTGCTCGCTCTCTTCCTGATCATGGTGCCGCTGCTGACCTTCTTTACCGTCAAGAGTATACAGTTCCAGTTTTTCCCGGAACATGACGGCTCTTTCCTCTATGTGACGGGCAAGCTTGACATCAATACCCCGATCGAGGAGACGGCCGAAGTCGCTCGGGCGATCGAGCGGCGTATCATCCAGGCCGGGGCGCAGTTCGCGCTCAAATCAGTCTCGACGGTCACGGGGTCACGGGTCTCCATGGCCGGTGACGCGGAAAGCGGGGAGCACGTGTTTTTGGTGACGATGGAGCTCTACGACATGGTGCCGGACAACGTTTTCGACCGCTACCTCGCACCGCTGCTGAACTTCTCGTTCAACTACGATGATCCGGAAAAACAGCGGACAAAGCACACCTATGAACTCGTCGACGATCTCGAGGCGCTGCTCGCGCCGCTGCGGCAGCAGTACGCGTTCGAGGAGCTGGGCGTGCGCGAACAGCGGGCCGGGGTCGTGCGCATCGACGTCCAGGTCAACTTTTCCGGGGCGGACGAAACGAAAACGATCGCGGCGATGGAGCAGGTGCAGTCGGCGCTGGAGCAGGTCAGGGGGGTCGTCTCCGTCAGCAACAACCTCGAACCGGGGATGCGGGAGATCCGGCTGCGCGTCAACGACTACGGGGAGCGGCTGGGACTGAGCGAAGCGGAGGTCGCCCGTACCCTGGCCGCCTATTTCCTTGATAACCGCAGGGCGATGACCTTCAATGAGAACGGGGTGATGGAGATCAAGACCCGGGCCCTGGAGAAGGACCGCCTGAGCACGCTGGAGCGGTTCCAGTACCCTCTCTCCGACGGTACCTACGTCAATCTCGGCGATATCGTCGCCTTTGAGAGTCGCCGTGATTTCAACCAGATCGAAAAGCGCGACGGCACGGTGGTGAAGACGGTGTTCGCGAAGGTGAACAAGCGTATGACGACCCCGTCGCAGGTCCTGAAACAGATCGCCCCGGTGCTCGATGCTGTACGTGAAACGGGGGTCAAAGCGGAGCTCTTCGGTGAACAGGAGCGCAACGAGCAGCTGGCATCGGATATGAAGCGCGCCGTGGGTGCCGCCCTCTTCTTGATGCTGATCACGCTGCTGTTTATCTTCCCGAAGATCAAGTATGCCCTGATCGTCATGTCGGTCATCCCCCTCTCCATCCTCGGGGCGCTGGTGGGCCACAAACTGATGGGGATGAACCTCACTATGCCGGGGGTGATCGGTCTGCTGGGACTCGCCGGCGTCGTGATCAACGACGGCATCATCATGCTCGATTTCCTGCACGGCACCCATGATGCGCGCGCCTTTTATGAACGGGCGAAGATGCGTCTGCGGCCGATTCTCATCACCTCCATCACGACCTTCCTCGGCCTCTTTACGCTGATCTTCTATGCGACGGGGCAGGCCGTGATCCTGCAGCCGATTGCCGTTTCCATCGGTTTCGGTCTGCTCTGGGGGACGGTGCTCAACCTGCTCTACGTCCCGGCGCTCTATGCGGTCGTCAACGGGATCGGCCCCACGCCGAAAACAGCACATGATGCATAGAGACGTGCTACTATTTGACAGGAGAAAAGGATGAAATATTTTTTGATGATACTGATGGCCGTCCTGCCGCTCGCGGCGGGAAACTACAAGGCGAAGGTGGAGCCCTATGACGCACACACGGTGAGCGCGGAGGTCTCGGGACGCATTGTCAAGCTCGACCAGCGCGATGAACTCAAGACCCTCGACAAGGTCGTGATCGAGATCGACCATGCCCTCGATGACGTGCAGCTGGCCAACGACCGCCGGAAACTGCAGCTGCTGCAGGAGCAGATCGCCGTCAAGCAATCTCAGTACGACAGCATCAGGGACCTCGCAAGCCAGAACCGTTTTACGAAAGAGCAGTACAAGATGGAGCTGCTGTCACTGAAGATGCAGGCCGAAGACCTCAAAAGCCTTATTGCACAGCTGGAGGACATGATCGCGAAGAAACGGATCGCGCTGCGCGGAGCGTACCTCAAGACCCTTTACGTACGGCAGGGCGAATACGTCGCCCCGGGGACGAAGCTGATGAAGGTCGAAGACCACGGCGGCGGACGGCTGGTGCTCTATGTCGACGCGGCGGACCGGGCCGTCTTAGAGCAAGCAAAGATCACCGTAGAGGGGAGCAGCGGCTGGAAGGTCGAAAAGGCGGCGACGAGTACGGACGAGACCTACGTCTCCTGCTACCGCGTCGAACTCGTCAAGCGCGGCAGTGTACCGCTCGGACGTGTCATGACGGTGACGATCACTCCTCAGTAATTCCCAACGCCGTGTGAGACGATCAGTGATGGTCATAAGGGGATTAAAAAAGCTGCAGCCAGTAGTTTCACAGGCTCAAGCTGGCAGCTCTGCACGGTACACTTTAAGCGTAACCTGAT
>JACXUG010000029.1 GCA_014764065.1 Campylobacterales bacterium | reverse complement strand
GCGTGTCGCCTTATTCGCCAAACAGCGCTTCGAGGGAGGAGAGGTCCTCTTTTTTCTCTTTGGCAGGCATGCTCTCTTCGGCGGTCGCCGTGCTACCACCCTGCTCGACGAGCTCGATGGCGTAGCCGGTGAGCATGGAGGCGAGGCGGATGTTGATACCGCTTTTGCCGATCGCTTTGGATTTCTGGTCGCTCGGGAGGGTGACGATCGCTTTTGCTTCGCTCTCTTCATCTTCCGGGTCGCCTTCGATCGTAACGGAGCTGATGATCGCCGGGCTCATCGCGCGGGCGATAAAGAGTTCCGCAACGGAGGTGTACTCGATACAGTCGATGTTCTCGCCCAGCAGTTCGTCGCTGACGGCGTTGATGCGGACGCCTTTGACCCCGACGGTCGCGCCGACCGGGTCCACCTGCGGATGGGTCGAGAGGAGGGCGATCTTGGCGCGTTCGCCTGGGATACGGGCACACTTCTCGACGATGACGAGCTTGTCGTTGATCTCGGGAACTTCGAGACGGAGCAGCTCTTCGAGGAATTTAGGAGAGGTGCGCGAGAGTTCGATGGAGATGCCGTTGATCTTGTCGATGTTGACGCGGCGGACAACAGCGTTGACGACGTCGCCGACCTTGAAGTGCTCACCCTTGATGCGGCTCTTCATCGGCAGTACGGCCTTGACCTCTTCCATATCGATATAGGTATTCTGCTTGCCGTCGACGCGGGTGACGCGCCCAGAGACGATGGTACCGATCTTCTCTTTGTACTTGTTGTACAGTTCGTTTTCGACCATGCGCTGGATATGGAACTCAATTTCGCGGAACAGGGTTGCGGCCGCCGTACGGCCGTGCGATTCGATGTCGTGCTCGATCTGAAATTCATCGCCGACTTCAACGTTCGGATCGACCTCGGCTTTGGCACGTGTCAGGCCGACATAGGCAGCCGCCTCTTCGCCCTCGAGGCGTTTATCGTCATCCTCGACAACGGTAATGGTCTGGTAGACACGGATGCTTTTCGTCTCCGGGTCGATTTCCGCATCGTAGGTGAACTCCGGGTTGACCATGCGCTTGGCCGTCTGGATAAATGCCGCTTTGACCGCTTCTTTCACGTTTTCGGAGGAGAGCCCTTTTTCGTGTGCGATCGATTCAATAATGTCCAGAATATTTTCCATAACTATCCCTGTGTGTATTCGCTAGTCGTTCCATAAAAAAATGTGGGGGTGATTGCTTTTTATAGAAGGGTAGTATTATACCCAAAAAAAGAGTAAAGTTGCTACTAGGCATGCAACTTAATGCATGCTTAATTAAACGCGGGCTATAATCGCGTTACTATTAATAGCGCTGACATGAGGCGAGAGAAAGGATGAGTATGGAGCTTAAAATCGCTCGCAGCCACACCAATAAGAAACCGAAAAAAGTTGATGTCGAAAAGATCGAGGGTATGGTGGAAAAAGAGGGGTCTGTGATCCTCTATTTCGATCGTGAAAACTCGCACAAAGACCTGCTGGCACTGCAGGAGCACTTCGAAAACGGAGGCAAAAGCGTCTATATGCGCGAAGTACGTTTCGGGCTCGCCGACAACGAATATATGTACGAAGTGCATATCCTCTAAGCCCGCCCGGGCACCCAAAGCATCCCTGTGAAAAAACTGTTTATCGAAACCCTCGGCTGTGCCATGAACGTCCGCGACAGCGAACATATGATCGCCGAACTGTCGCAGAAAGAGGATTATGCCCTCTGTGACAATGTCGAAGAGGCCGACCTGATCCTGATCAACACCTGTTCCGTCCGCGAAAAACCGGTCCACAAACTCTTCTCCGAACTGGGCGCGTTTAACAAAAAGAAAAAGGCCGATGCGAAAATTGGCGTCTGCGGCTGTACCGCGTCGCACCTGGGTGAGGAGATCATCAAAAAAGCGCCCTACGTCAACTTTGTCCTGGGTGCGCGCAATGTCTCCAAGATCACCGATGTACTGCACCGCGACAAGGCCGTCGAGACAGAAATAGACTATGACGAGTCCCAGTTCGCTTTCAGCGAGTTCCGCAGTTCGCCGTGGAAAGCGTTCATTAACATCTCCATCGGCTGCGACAAGCAGTGCACTTTCTGTATCGTTCCCAAGACGCGCGGCGACGAGATCTCCATCCCGGCGGACCTGATTGTCAAAGAGGCGGAGAAGGCTGCGGCCAGCGGCGCCAGAGAGATCTTCTTGCTGGGGCAGAACGTCAACAACTACGGGCGCCGTTTCTCCGGAGAGCATGAGAAGATCAACTTCACGGAGCTGCTGCGCCGCGTCAGCGCCGTCGAAGGGATCGAGCGTATCCGTTTCACGTCGCCGCACCCCTTTCATATGGATGACGAGTTTATCGGGGAGTTCGCCTCCAACCCGAAGATCTGCAAGTCCATCCACGTTCCTCTGCAGAGCGGATCGACGTCGATTCTCAAGGCGATGAAGCGCGGCTACACCAAAGAGTGGTTCCTCAACCGTATCGAGAAGCTCCGCACTATGGTGCCGGGCGTCAGTATCAGTACGGACGTCATCGTCGCTTTCCCCGGCGAGAGCGACGCGGATTTCGAGGAGACGATGGACGTCGTCCGTCAATCGGGCTTCGAACAGATGTTCAGTTTCAAATACTCCCCGCGCCCGCTGACCGAAGCGGCGGAGTACACGGACGTCGTCGACCCGGAAGTCGCCTCGGAGCGCCTGATGCGCCTGCAGAGCATGCATGACGCGATGCTGGACGAAAAGTGTAAAGCGTACCTTGGAAGAACCTATACCGTCTATTTCGAAGAGCTGCGCAGCGACGGCTTTGTGGCCGGCCGCAGCGACAACAACCTTCTCATCAAAGTCAAAGGCAGTGAAGAGCTGCTCGGGCAGTTCGCGGACGTGCGCATTACCCAGACCTACCGCATGGGCCAGGTCGGGGAGCTGGTCGGCGCATAAGATGGCAGCGAAAAAGAAGCGACAGTCGTTCAAAAAAGCGCTGCTTCAGAAGCTGGGCCTCTGGCTCATCCCCCCGGTCGGCGCCCTGTTGATCCGCGTGATCTACCATACGTCGAAAAAACGTTTCAACCTGCCCGAGCACGTCCCCGAAGACCCCGTCATTTTCGCGTTCTGGCACGGGGACCTGCTGCTGATGCCCTACCTCTACTACCGCTTCCGTGAAACCCCCAACGCCAATGTCCTGATCTCGGACCATTTCGACGGCCGGATCATCGCGCGGGTGATGCGCTATTTCCGTCTGGGAACGATCCACGGCTCCTCAAACCGCAATGCCGCCAAGGTGCTGATCGCGGCGATGCGTACGCTCAAAGCGGGGTCGGATATCGGTATCACCCCAGACGGCCCCCGCGGCCCGCGCTATGAAGTGGCCGACGGGATCGTCGCCATGGCGCAGAAAACCGGGGCGCAAGTGATCGTCTTCAGTTGTGTGCCGAGCCGATGCTGGCGGCTCAAAAGCTGGGACCGCTTTGTGATCCCCAAACCCTTCGGCCGGCTGACGTTTTATGCTTCCGAACCGATCGATCTGAAAGGGCTGGGAATGGATATGGCCAAAGAGATGGTAAAATCAAAGCTGATGGAACACGCGCTGGAGTAGAAAAATGACCAAAGCCGACCTCGGCCGATACCGCCTTGATTTTCTCGACTATCTGCTGGATATCAGGGGCTATTCGGACCTGACGGTCAAGAGCTACGACGAAGCGCTGCGGGAGGCGCTCCCGAAGGTGGAGTGGACGGAAGAATCCGGTGTCGCGGTCATCGACCTGATGCCCTACCGTCTGCTGATCGCTTCGCAGAAACCCAGGACGATCGCCAAAAAGCTCAGCGCCTGGCGCAGTTACGTTGCCTACCTCAAAAAACAGGGGCTTTCAGTCGAACTCCGTTCGGATGAGAGCATCAAAGTCCCCAAAACCCTTCCAAAACCTGTTTCACATGCCCATATTATGGAAGCGTTAGCTGTGGCCGAGCCGACCGAACGGCTGGTCGTGACGCTGCTCTATACACTTGGACTGCGCCTCTCGGAACTCTACGGGCTTCGGCTTGACCGGATCGGCCGGGAGTGGGTCCGCATCCGGGGGAAGGGAGACAAGGTCCGCGATGTGCCGCTGACGCAGGCGGCTGGCGAGGTAATTGCAACGTACAAACAAGCGTATTCCCCGCGTACATTCCTCTGCGAGTGCAACGGCAGGCGTTTAAGCGAAAATAGTTTAAGATACCTCGTCAACAGGGCATTTGCGCGGGTCGGTCTGAAGGTGACCCCGCATCAGCTCCGCCATGCGTATGCGACCGAGCTGCTCAATCATGATGCCCGGATCGCCGACGTGAGCGAACTGCTGGGCCATGCGTCGATGGCAACGACGCAGATCTATACGAAGCTGGGCAGCGCCCTGAAAATGAAGCATTACCGGACGGCCCATCCGCTATGCAAGGAGACCGATGGCACTGGCTGATTTTTTCGCCCGTTTTTATGACAAGGTCTTCATCGGCCTCTATGCGCACGAAAGTACATTGCAAGTCGGTGTCGTGACGCAGACGAGGCGCGGAGAGATCCAGGTGCGGCAACGGGTCTTTTTTGCCGGACTGGACGAAGAAGCGTTCGCGTTTTTGCAGGAGCAGGTCGAGCGTACGCCCTATAACTATATCGCCGTGCTGACCGACAGTGACCGCTGCGGCGCACTGCCAACCTGTTCGCTCTCCAAGGCGAAAGAGATGGCACCCATCGTGGAGCGGAGCCGGAGGCTCTGCATCGATGAAGAGTGGATGAACTACTGCGATGAAGAGGTGCTCTACGGGATCCAGGAGCGCTACACGGAGCTGGCCCCCGATGCCATCTATACGCCCTTTGCCCTCTTGCATGCCTATTTCGAAGCAACGATGGCAGGCGTTCATGCGCTTTATGTGCTAATTACCCCGGGAGGAATGAGTCTGGCGGTTGTCAAAGAGAGCCATCTGCGTTTTGCGGAGCAGTACCGCTGCGACGGAAACGGTCCCGCCGCACCGATGGTGGAAAAGATCGCCATGACGCTCGGTACCTATTACGGCAAACCGTGCTGCCGCGGGGAGTTTGTTGAGGCCGTTTATATCCTCGATGCCACTGGGTCGGGCGAGGAGCTAGCCGCGGCACTGGAAGAGACCCTGCTGGTGGAAGCGCAGAGCCGAATGGTCGATGCCGCGGCACTCTGTGCCCAAACGTCTATGAAGGAGAACGGCTATGGATTATAGTTTTATTGATCAGGCGGCGAAAAGCCCCTTTTCAGCCGCCGTACGCCGTGTATGGGTCGGCGGGGGCATCCTCGTTGGACTCCTGCTGGCAGCATCGGCGGGACTGCACCTGGACAACGAGGAGCTGTGCGCCTCGGCGCAAAAAGAGCGCAACGTGCAGGAGATGATCCAGCTTCAGACGGCGCAACTGCGCGAACAGCATACGCAGTTTTCGCAGAAACAAGAGCTGTGGCAGCAGACCATTGCTACGGATCAGCTCCTGGCCGATCAGCTTTACGATCTGCTTGACCTCATTCCCGATGATGCGGTATTGACGCATTTTGCGTATGATGAAAAGGAGATCCTCTTTGAAGGAACAAGTCGTCGTTTCAGCACCCTGAAGGCGGATCTTGAGCGGGCCCTCTCGGGACGGTATGCCCTCGCTTCGGCGACGTTCAAATCCGGAACGTTCGGCCTGCGATTCAGCGTGACGGGAGGGGTGCAGTGATGCTCAGACGTCAGAATACTGGCTTTGAACTGGCCCTTTCGCTTTTTGCCGTCATTTTTCTGATCCTGGGGGTGACGGTCTGGTTGCTGATCCCGGAGGCTAAAGCCTATCTGCAGCTGCAGGATGAGGTGCAGAGTGCGGTGGAACGCAGCGACAGGCTGCAGATGGAATACGACCGGCTCTATGAGACGAAAGAGCAGCTGGCGATGGAAGATGCACGGCTCTCGGAGCGTTTTGAAAACGGTATCGATGCCGTGCAGCTGCAGGCGTGGATCGCGACGGTCCTGAAAGAGGCACCGCTGACGGTGACGGCTTCCGCGGATGGTTTCGGGGTTTCCGCACGGCTGAAAACGCCGCTGGCATTTTATGCGCTGATCGACCGTCTCGATACCGCCCCCTGGGTTCTGAAGGTTGGTTCCTCCCTCTCCATGCAGGCAGAGGGTAATGAGGTCCGGGTCATCTTTTCGCTTCACCCGCTGCAGCGGCCAGCTGCTCCTGCACCGCAGTAAAAGAATCCGGGTGGGCATAAAGATAGGGGCGGACGGCTGCCCCGATGCCCAGCACCCGGCATGATTCCCGGAATGATTTGGGCATGCTGCCTTCTGCTGTCGGCGTCACGATGGCGCAGCGCGGCGTGATGCTCAGGGCGTAGCGGCGTCCCAGCACCAGGCTGTCTTCGGCAAGCATCCGCTCTTTTTCCCCCTGTCTCAGCAGATACCCCTGCCGCTTCAGCCAGCGGTCAACGGCACGCATGAGTGCCGCACGTTCCTGCGGCCCGGTCAACATCAGGAAGTCCGAATCAATGACAGGTACGGGCAGCGGCGGCAGGGTCGCGGCATCGCGGTTGAGAAATGCAAAGGAGTTTCGGATGCCGCTGCGGTACTGCTCAAGAAGCGGTGCGGCATGCTGCGTACGGAAACGGTTACGCGTATGGCGCGGGTCGCGGTTGGAAGCGTCTTCAAAGTAGCGGTATCCGCGTGCATCCAGCCAGGTCTGAAGCTCGACTTTGCTGATAGAAAGCAGGGGACGGACCAGCCGGTAGCCTTGCCGGTCAGTGACAGGCACCATCCCCAGCAGCTCGGGAAGCCCGGCGCCTTTGCAGAGCTGCATCAGCAGCCACTCCAGCCGGTCATCGAGCTGGTGTGCCGTCAGCAGGACGTCATAACCGTGTGCCGTCATCACAGTATCGAAAAAGCCGTACCGGATGCGGCGGGCCTCCGCTTCGAAGTTTTCGTAGATCTCGCCGCTGTCAAGAATGTAGCACTGTTTGCCGTACTGTGCGGCGAGGGCGCGGACATGGTCGGTTTCAGCATCACTCTGTTCACGGGTATGGTAGTTGACGTGGGCGATATCGAAAGGGATGTTTTTGTCCAGCAGTAGGTAGAACAGGGCGGTGGAGTCAATGCCGGCGGAGAACGCCAGCAGGTTTTTCCCCTTCGCTAGGAGCGGAATGGTCTGGGCATCAAGCATGGCCCGTAACGGTCGCCGTCAATGTCTCCCCGACAAGCTCGGTGATCCTGGCACGGTAGGGTACGCCGAAAGAGAGCTCTTCGTCGAGGGCGTTGTCGTTGACGTAGATCTCCCCGTCGATCTCCGGGGCCCAACGCAGGTCGCGGGCGCTGAGGAGGTATTCGTGCTCGTCGCTTTCGCCGTCGATGACGAGGGTGATCTCGCTCCCGACCATTTTCTGCAGCGAGGCGAGCTTCGCCTCTTCGGCAATGGCGCCCAGAATCTCGGCCCGCTCTGCGATCGTCTCAGCGTCGACCTTGTCGGTGCGTTCGAAGGCGCTTGTGCCCTCTTCGTCGGAGTAGGCAAAGACGTTGATGCGGTCAAAACCGAAATCCCGGGCGTAATCGCACATTGCCCGGAAGCTCTCCTCCGTTTCACCCGGGTGGCCGACGATGAAACTGGTACGCACGAAACTCTCCGGCAGCTTGCGCATGAAGTCGAACAGCATCTGCGTCTGTTCCCGGCCGGCACCGCGTTTCATGATCTTGAGCATACCGTCATCAATATGTTGGATCGGCATATCGAAGTAGTTGTGGAAGGTTTTCGACTTCGCGATCGTCTCCAGCAGTTTCATCGATGTCGTCGTCGGATAGAGGTAGAGGATACGTGCACTTCTGACCCCTTCGATCAGCTCGACGCGTTTGATAAGCTGGATGAGCCCGTCTTTGAAGCCCTGGTCGCGGAGGAAGGAGCTGGAGTCTTGGGAGATGAAACTGAAGTCGTAATACCCCTTCTTTACAAGCCCCTCGACCTCGACGGCGATACTCTCCAGTGTCCGGGAGTGGAGCTTGCCTTTGAAGGAGGGGATGGCACAGAACGAACAGCTCTGGTTGCACCCCTCGGAGAGTTTGACATAGGCGTGGTAGGTAGAGCCGGTGATGACGCGCTCGGCACCGTCGATCAGGAAGACCTCGTCGCTGAAGCGGCTCTGTTTTGCCGCCAGGAGTTCATCGATCTTGTCATAGTCGCCGACACCGGTGAAGATGTCGACCTCGCTGAGCTCTTTGCTCAGTTCTTCCTTGTAGCGCTCGCTGAGGCAGCCGGCCATAACAAGGACAGAGTCCTCTTTGCGGGAAGCATTGAGGCTCAGGACCGTATTGAGGGACTCCTCCTTGGCCGCGTCGATAAAGCCGCAGGTGTTGACGATGATGACGTCGGCATCTTCGCTCTCTTGGGTCAGTTCGTACGATTGTAGCCGTCCCATCATGACTTCGGTATCCACAAGGTTCTTGGTACACCCCAACGAGACGATATGCAGTTTTTTTGTACTCATGCTTTGCCTGTGAGATGGCATAGTGGTTTTCACTCTGCCCTTTATTATAATTGCGCAATTATAGCGAAAGGAGACGCGTGGAGTTTGATGTAGCCATTCTCGGCGGCGGTGCGGCAGGTCTGATGGCCGCAGTCCGCCTGAACGAACGGGGCGGTCTGTCCATCTGCGTCGTTGAAGGCAATGCCAAACCTGGGGCCAAGATCCGTATCAGCGGAGGAGGAAAGTGTAACCTTACCAATGTTTCGGTCACCGAGCACAACTACCTTGGTGATGCGGCACTGGTGCGGAGCGTATTGAGGCGGTTTGACGGCAGTGCCCTGCTGAAATGGGTACGCGCGCGGGGTTGTGAGCCCGTTGTCCGCAAAGCGCGTTACTACTTCTGCCCGCGCAGTGCCCAGGAACTCATCGATATCCTGCTCAAATCCGCCGAAGGGGTCCGCTTCTTCCTTGGACACAAAATCGAGAGGGTCCAGCAGGATGATGAAGGCTTTATCGTTACGACGGACAAAAGGACGCTCAAGGCACGCAACGTGATCGTCGCCACGGGCGGAGTCAGTTACGCCTCCGTCGGTGCGACGGACATCGGCCTGAAGATCGCCGAAAGTTTCGGGATCGAGACGGTGCCGTTCCGTCCGGCACTGGCGGGGATGACGCTGCAAAAAGAGCAGTTCTGGATGAAGGCCCTTACCGGGATCAGTTTTCCGGTGACGATACATGTCGGCGAAAAACGTCTCAGGGAGGATATGCTTTTTGCCCACCGCGGTATCAGCGGTCCGGCCGTCCTGTCCGCGTCGCTCTACTGGGAGAAGGGGATGATCACGATCGATTTCCTTGACGGCCTTTCTGTCGAAGGGGTGTTGAAACGGGGCGGGAACAAAAAAATTGCCACCGCTATTCCGTTGCCGAAGCGTTTTGTAACACAGTTCCTTGATGCTCTGGGGGTATCGGACAAGCCCTGCAGTGCAGTGACAGCAGAAGAAAAAGTAATGTTGAAAACATTGAACGCCTATACGTTTGCCCCGGCCGGAACCTTCGGGTTTACGAAAGCGGAGGTGAGCAAAGGGGGCGTTGCCTGCAGCGCACTGCAAGCCTATTCATGCGAGAGCAGGGATGTGCGGGGACTCTATTTTGTCGGGGAGGTCGTCGACGTCACGGGCGAACTCGGCGGTTATAATTTCCAGTGGGCCTTTGCGAGCGGGCGGTGTGCGGCGGATCACATTACGGCGGTTTAAAGTTGCGTTAAAATCGCAGTGGGTATAATCAGGGAAACACAGCAGGTGTTATACTGTACTAAAGGTGTACTATGTTGAAAAAAATCATGCTGCTTGCATTGTTGGTTCTGGGAATGAACGCCTATGCCGAAGAAGAGAGTGCCAAAGGGCTTATCGGGGTCGAAGCCGGATATGTTAACACGAAATACAACACTGAGAACACGGCAATCGGTGAAACCAGTGAAGTAGGAACGGCGACGCTCGGTTTGAAACTGGGGGCGGAAAGCCGGAACTACCGTGTTTTCATCGATAGCAGCTTCTGGTATACGGACCAATACAAGAAAGCGGGGAAAATTGGCGCTTTACTGCAGTACCTTGTTCCCCTCGGCGATGTGTTCAACATTTTTATGGGTCTTAACGGCGGTGTTATCAACTCGATCAACGATACAGATGTTGATCCTTACTACGGCGCGGACCTCGGGGTCAATCTTAGCGTGAGCGAAGATTTCGGTATCGAACTGGGTGCACGTTATTGTGACGTTGCAGACCCCAATGCAGCTCTCGTAATTAATGACTTGGTCCAGGGATACATTTCTGCCATCTTCAAATTTACCAGCGATTATTAATTCGCCCTTTGTGCAGCGGAAACTCCGCTCTACACTCTGCAAACGGTAAGCTTCAAAAACAGCATTCGATACAGTCCGACTGACCTTTAACTGACCAATCTTTTCGCCATAGAGGGCCCGGAATGATCATGAAAATAGCTTTGGGGATTTTACTAACAGTTGCTTTACCTGTTTTTTTCCGAAGCAAACACATTCTCATCGGTTTATTAGGTGTAAAACCCGGTTACATTGATACGGGCTATAACGTTTTAGGAACGGCGGAATAGATAGTTTTAATGCATAGGATGGAGAACCCTTAGTCATGATCAAAACACCCCATGTCAGCGTCGACGGTATTGTCGAACTTTTCGATGCCAAAGGCAGCTTCCTCGGTATCGTACTGATCGAACGCAAAAATCCGCCTCACAGCTGGGCGCTGCCGGGCGGATTTGTCGATATCGGCGAAACGGTCGAACAGGCAGTGCGCCGGGAGATGAAAGAGGAGATCAGCCTGGATGTCCGGGTGGAACGTCTGCTGGGTATCTACTCCGATCCCTCCCGCGATCCGCGCTTCCATACCGTCTCGGCGGTATTCGTCTGCCGTGCAACCGGGTTTCCCGTCGCGGCCGACGATGCAAAAAAACTCTGGGTCGTTACACCCGAAGAAGCGGCGAAAACGCCGCTGGTTTTCGACCACCGGTGGATTCTGGATGACTACATCAGTGGGAAGCAGTGCGTGACCTGCTGAGCCGCGGACACCGACCCCTCAGAAAGGTGTGGTTATAATTGCGTAATTTTTTTCAAGGCGATAGCGATGTTGACATTTAGTGACCTGCTGCTCAAACTGCAGCAATTTTGGAAGGATCAAGGCTGTAATATCGTCCAACCCTACGATATCCCGGCCGGTGCGGGGACCTTTCACCCCGCGACATTCCTCCGTTCGCTTGATTCGACGCCGTGGTCGGTAGCCTATGTCGCCCCGAGCCGCCGTCCGACGGACGGACGCTACGGCGAGAACCCCAACCGTCTGGGGAGCTACTACCAGTTCCAGGTCCTGATCAAGCCGAGCCCGGACAATATCCAGGAGCTCTACCTTAAAAGCCTGGAGTACCTCGGCCTCAACCTCAAAGAGCACGATATCCGTTTCGTCGAGGATAACTGGGAATCCCCGACGCTGGGTGCATGGGGCCTGGGCTGGGAAGTATGGCTCAACGGGATGGAAGTGACGCAGTTCACCTATTTCCAGCAGGTCGGCGGTGTTGCCTGTGACCCGGTTGCCGTCGAAATCACCTACGGTACGGAGCGCCTGGCCATGTACCTCCAGGGCGTCGATACCGTGTTCGATATTGTCTGGAACGAGAATGCATTCGGCAAAACCCTCTACCGCGACATTCACAAAGAGGGGGAGATCGAGTTCTCCAAGTACAACTTCGAAGTGGCGGATACGGCGATGCTCTTCGCCGACTTCGAAGCCAAGGCCGCCGAGTGCAAACGTGCCCTCGACGCGGAGCTCCCCCTGCCGGCCTATGATCTCTGTATGGCGGCCAGCCATACCTTCAACACCCTTGATGCGCGCAAGGCGATCTCCCAGACCGAACGCGCCAACTATATTCTCAAGATCCGTGAACTGGCCAAGGGGTGCGCGGAGCTTTACAAAGCCCAGGAAGCGGAGCGGCTTTCACGGGTAAAGGCGTAACTTTTCTTTCATGAAACTGATCGGCCAGATCGAGAAGATCTTTTTCGAGGACGAAGGCTTCTTCGTCGGCGTCCTCGATTCGGGCGAAAAGATCAGCGGCCACTACTTTGAGAGCAGTGTCGCGAGCATCGAAAACGCGGCCGTCACTCTTGAAGGCGAGTATGTCGAACACCCCAAATACGGGCGTACCTTCAAATTCCACACCCTCAACGTCAACCAACATGAACTTTTCTTTTTCCTCAACCGTGTCGTCAAAGGCTTCCCGAAAAAGGTGACCGCCGAACTGATCGAGCGTTTCGGCGAAGCGGGACTAATCGACATCCTCGACAACGACATCGAAAAATTGACGGAATTTGCGGGTATAAAACAAAAACGGCTGGAGCGGATCCAGGGGCGCTGGAAACAGTTCCGTTCCATGCGTGAACTGGGGGGGCTTCTGGCCCCCTTTGATGTCACCCCCGCCATGCTGACGACAATCGCCGGTGCGATGAAAGAGGTCAGGGACCCTGTCGCGGCGATCCGGAAAAATCCCTATATCCTGACCAAAGTGGAGGGGATCGGTTTCCGGCGTGCCGATGAACTGGCGCTTAAGATGGGGGTCGATATAGGGGATGAGCGGCGTCTGGCCTGCGCCATGGAGTATGCGATCGCACAGCGCTGCGAACGCGACGGCAACAGCTGCCTGGGCAAAGGGGAGCTGTTCGCGGAACTAGATACCCTATTGCAGGAAGGTGCCGTACCGCAGCGTTATGAGGCGGCACTGGCGGAACATGTCGCGGAGGAGTCGATCCGTGCGCTGAACGGGGAGCTGCTCTCGCCGGTGCGGCTTTATGAGGCGGAGCGTTTTCTCTACGAGGAGTTTCGGCGCAGAGCGAAACGCGATGACACCCCTTTGACCGAAGATCTCGATGCTTTTTTGATGGATGCGGCATTCATACCGGGAGAGCAGCAGCGCGAAGCGCTCGAGACGCTCAACCGGGGGAAACGGCTCTTATGTCTGGTCGGTTATGCCGGGACGGGTAAGAGCACGACGGCAAAACTGTTGCTGGACCTCCTGGCTCTGCGGCACGGACGTGAACAGGTGATCACCTGTGCGCTCAGCGGTATCGCATCCCAGCGCATCGGGGAGGTGAGCGGGTACGAGAGTGCGACGATCCAAAGCCTGCTGGTGCGTTTTGAAGAGCGCGACACCATCCCCTACAAAGTCGTGCTCATCGACGAAGCCTCCATGATAAATGCACCGCTCTTTGCCCGACTACTCAGTAAATGCCACCGGGATGCAACACTCATCATTGTCGGCGACGACGCACAGCTGCCGCCGATCGGCGCCGGGGACGTGCTCGGTGACATCATCCGTTTTGGCCTGATGCCGGTGGTGACCCTGACGAAGATCTACCGCCAAAGCGAGACACAGGCGATCCCGGCCATCGCCGATGCGGTGCGCCACAGCGAGATCCCCGCACTTTACGGGGAGTATGAAGACTTCCACTTCCTGCCGATCGCTTCACGCGACTTTCCCGACCGTGAAACCCATGCCGAGGCGCTGCTGGCGGCGTTGGCGGAGCAGGCGGTGAAAGCGATCCCGGCGTGCCGCGAGCATCTGAAACAAAAAGAGCTGTATGCCTACCTGACGGCCTTCCAGGTGATCAGCCCGATGAAGGGAGGGACGCTTGGTACCGAGAACCTCAACCGGGTACTGCAGGGCTATTTCAACCCCTCTCCCCGCCAGACTCTCCAGCGCGGCGAGCGCCGCTTCGCACTGATGGACAAGGTGGTCCATACGAAAAACGACAACCTGCCTTCTTGGAGCCTTCAGGAGTACAAAGCGGAGGCACCTTCGGAAAAACGCCGTATTTTCAACGGGATGCTGGGGCTGCTTTTCCGGATCGACGAAGAGGCGGAGCAGGTCTATGTTGTCTATCCCCTTGAGGAGATGGTCGCCTGCTATGACTATACGCAGCTGACCTCGCACCTGATGCTTGCCTACGCCCTGACCGTGCACAAAGTCCAGGGGATGGAGTACCGCAGTATCGCCATGCCGCTGACCTTCAGCCATTACGCCATGCTGGACCGAAAACTGCTTTACACGGCGATCACCCGTGCAAAAGAGCACTGTTTCATCGTCGGCGAGCCCGACGGGTTTGCTCGTGCGCTGCTGCGTGGCGATACCGTGTCGCGCAGCACGGTGTTACAGTATCTGGCGGAAAAGGGCTAGAAGGAAGCAGCGTATTTTTGGGCTGGAAAGAGGGCTGGTTTCACCTCTCAGGCATGCTCTGATATTCGCCGATACCTTCGAAGCGTTTTTGAGCCTCCGGCACTCTCTGGCGGGGGATCTGTACGAGGAGCGGCGCTTTTTCGGGATCCAGCCAGCGGATAATGGTCGCCAGGGGATCCGGAGCCATCGACGTGCATCCGGCCGTTCCGGCACCGGGGGCTTTTTCAATATGCAAAAAGATACATGACCCTCGCCCTGCCACGGCACTCCCGTTATGCCCGACGACGACCCCTATCCGGTAGAGGGAGTCTTCCCGGCGCATCCATTCGAAGCTGCCGATAGAGAGCTCGGGGCGGACGGGCACGATGCGGTTATAGGCTGCCGAGAGGCTGTCGTCGACGCAGACGAGGTCCTGGGTGGCCTGCAGGTAGGGCATCCGTGTGGATATTGAAGCGGCGTAGCCGAAGACGGGCCCCAGGGCAAAGACACCGGCCGGTGCCCTACCGTCGCCTTCGTGTTTGACCGGGTCCGTATCTGGATGAGGAAGATCCATGATGCCGATTCCCCAGCCCAGGCCGTTACGGCCGACATTGACGTGTACCCGCTCGCCGACCGTTTCCCAGCCTCTTTGAGTCCGTTCATATCGCTGTAGCAGGGCGCTGGAACGGTTTATGTCATCCGCGACGACAAGGAGCAGCTGATCGTGTGCGTGGAGCGTCACACCTATCACATAAGAAAACAGATAAATCATATTTGCAAAACGTAACATCTCGTGGTACACTTACCTCATAGTGATAAAAATGGTGGCTACATCATAACATAGACGGCAGGGAAGCAGATGGATCCGAGTGTCAGAAAAGCGACGGAAAGTGATGCCGGTATCGTGGCAGAGGCAATACTCACGAGTTCGAGGGCGGGGAAGAAGATCGGTATCTTCGACCTGATCTTCGAGACGTCGGATAATGCGCTTTTGCTCGAGCACCTCGGTGCCCTGGTGCGGACGGCGACCAAAAGCTACTGCCACTACAGCAATTTTCTTCTGGCGGTCTCGGGGAGTGAGGTCGCGGGAACAATCTGCGGTTATGAACCGCGGGTAGCGACGCATGATGTCTTCACGCAGGCGCTGGCGGAAATCGGGGTCGAGGAAGGGTACCAGGAACACATCGCTACCTACCTGCTGGTCAAACCGGAAATTGACCGCCAGACCTGGGTCGTGGATTTTATGACCGTGATCGAGGGTTATGAACCGCTGCCCGTTTTCGCGGAATTGATCAAAAAGAGCCTCCTTTCCGCACGGCTGAAGGGGTACCGCAAAGCGCAGACGATGGTAGAGATAGGTTCATCGGATGCGCAGATCCTCTATGAAAAACTCGGCTTTGAAGTGATCGACGAGAAACGCAGCGAGCTGTATGCCGACCAGTTCGGCCGCGCCGGGATCAAACGGCTTCAAATGGCGCTGTGACCTATACGCCTGACTTACTCTCGCTGCTGCCGCCGGCTGCGGCGATCATTCTGTCACTGCTGACGCGTCGGGTGCTGCTCTCCCTTGCCCTTGGGACATTGACCGGTCTTCTTGTCTATACCCGATTCGACCCGGTCGCGACGATGATGGAGGCGTGGACGCTTTTTGCGGCACTCTTCAGTACGCCGTGGATATTGAAAACCATCGGTTTCGCCGTGCTGGTGGGATCGGTAATGGAACTGGTCCGCCGTTCGGGCGGGATCGACGGGTTTGTTCATCTGCTGCAGGAGCGCTACGGGATGCTGCGTTCGCGCCGGGGGGCACTGCTACTGGTGTACGCGACGGGACTTGTCATCTTTATCGAATCTTCCATCACCTCCCTGATTGCCGGTGCCATCGGCAGACCCCTTGCGGGGCGTTTCGGGTTCAGCCGCGAAAAACTGGCCTATGTCTGCGACTCCACGGCCGCTCCGGTCTGCTCCCTGCTGGTGATCAACGGATGGGGGGCGCTCTTGTTGGGACTGATTACGACGCAGATCGCAGCCGGCTACCTTCAGGGTGACGCGGTCAGCATTCTCGTGCATTCGGTCGTCTTCAACTTTTATGCCGTCATCGCATTGCTGCTGACGTTTGCCGTGATCTGGTTTGAGTGGGATATCGGGCCGATGAAACGATGCAGCGCCCCGCATGTGGCTTATGAGCCGAAGATGAAGCACGCAGACGCATCGTTGATGATTCTGCCGCTGCTGCTGATGGTGTCAGGCGTTTTCCTTTTTCTGTGGATCTCGGGCGGCGGGGAGCTGCTCAAGGGAAGTGGGAGCAGTGCCGTTTTCTATACGATGCTGCTGACGCTGGGCGGGATCGCCCTGCAGTACCGTCTGAAGCGGGTAATGTCATGGACGGAGTACGGGGCGGCTGCCCTTGGCGGCGCACGTGCGCTCTTCCCGATCGCGACGATCCTGCTCTTTGCCTTTGCTATCGGGAAGGTGATCGACCTGGTCGGTACCGGCAGTTACCTTGCCGGTTTCCTGGAAGCGGGGATGGCGCATGTCTGGCTTCCCGCTGCTGTTTTTGTCCTGGCCTCTATCATGGCCTTTGCAACGGGGACAAGCTGGGGAACGTTCAGTGTCATGCTGCCGATTGCTGTGGCAATGGGGGCTGCCGGAGAGAGTTATATGCCGCTGCTCATCGGTGCCGTGATCTCTGGCGGGGTCTTCGGCGACCACTGCTCCCCGATCTCGGATACGACGATTATCTCCTCCCTGGCCGCGGGGTGTGATCATATCGATCATGTACGGACGCAGCTTCCCTACGCTCTGCTGGCCGGTATCGTTGCGCTTGGAATGTTCCTTGTGGCGGGGTATGGTATC
>JACXUG010000028.1 GCA_014764065.1 Campylobacterales bacterium | reverse complement strand
TCCCGTTCATGGTGCCGCCCGTGGCGGCCGACGCCACCATCCCCGAGATCGCGCTGCGCCACACCGTCAGGCAGGTCGACCTGTCCGACCCGCTGCACACCGCGCTGACGCTGAACGCGATGCACCCCGACCTGCTGGTCGTGCGGCACCCGCATTCCGGCGCGGTCGACCTGCTGGCGCAAAAGGTCAACTGCGCCGTCATCAACGCCGGTGACTTGTTGCGGGTCCGCGATGCGGGGGGGCGCTTTTCGTTCAGCCCCGGCATCAGCCCGGAGCTGCTGTCGGCGAGTGCGCAAGAGGGGATCACTTTCATCCCCGGTGTCGCGACGGCCAGCGAGCTGATGGCGGCCATCAATGCCGGCATCAGCGGGTGTAAACTCTTCCCCGCCACCGCCGTCGGCGGCGTCGAGCTGCTCAAAGGGTTCGCCGGACCTTTCCCGGAAATGCGTTTCTGCCCCACCGGCGGTGTCAGTCTGGCGAATATGAACGACTTTCTCTCCCTCCCTAACGTCTCCTGCGTCGGCGGCAGCTGGATCGTTCCGAAAGCGGAAGTGGGCGCGGGTGCGTTCGAAAAGATCACGGCGCTTTGCAAAGAGGCGCTTGGCAGTGTACGGAGCTGACGATTCGTCCACATTGTGAATAACGCTGCGCTTTTCCGAGCGCCGTTTTCCTTCCGCCGTTCACTAACGATGGCGGGCAGATGACATTATTATTGATACCTATACTTTATTCTTTCTTTTTTATTATATTTTTGAATATATTGCTCCCATGGCACTCCTTGCCGGCTTCCCCGGTGTATTGAACAGTAACAATATTGAAATTGTGAACGAGAGTGATGAAATTTAGCGCAGTTTTACTACGTATCAAAAATGAATTTTTATAATAATTGTGTGACAAGCCTGAGACGCTGTTGAGTCGGAAGCGCAGTAGACTTACGCATTTTATCATTAAGGAATTACCAGATGTTCATCACGTCAAAAGAGGTTGAAAACGTCATTGGAAAAGAGCTGGTGGACCGCCTCTGCGAATGACTGCGCACGAGTTCACCGATCAGCTGCATTGTCGAGCAAGGTTCTGAAAATACGATACGTTTCAACATAGACGAGGCAATGGATTTTTCCAAGATCAAGATGCACAGCGATGCACTCAAACGCAAGTTTTCCCGCACATCGCCAAGCTCAAACAGTACAAGGTAAGCACGCCGCTCAGAGCTGACCCTCCGCGTAACACTTTTACCTTCTTCCACCCCCGCCCGGCCCTACTAGGGTATGATTTCAGTGATGAATGAAATAGAGGGCAGGGCCACAACCCTTCTTATCGGTCCCGAAGCAAAACAGCCGCTTACACGTGTCTCCTCCGTCACCGCCGTTGCCGGCAGGGGACTCGTCGGCGACCGCTACTATTTGGGCTGCGGCAGTTTCAATGCGCCCCAGTTCGACCCAAGCGTGCGGGAGGTGACGCTGATCGCCGCCGAAGCGATCGCCGAGTGCAACAAGAGGCTCGGTACGACCCTTTCGCCTGCCGACTTCCGGCGAAATATCGTCACGGAGGGGGTCGACCTGGTCCCGCTTGAGGGGAAGCGGTTCCGTATCGGGGAGGTGACGCTGCGGTGGGTGCGGAGCGCGCCGCCCTGCCGCTACCTATCGCGGCTCACGGGCGAGGACATGATGGATGGTCTCAAGGGGATAGGCGGTATCCGCGCCGTGATCGAAACGGGCGGGACGATCAGTGAAGGGGATGCTCTTTATGTCCTACCGTGAAAAACTACGCGCCTTTCCCGACGGGGCGCAGGAAGTTCTCTTCGAGGGGAAGCGCTGGCTCATGCGCAAGGAGACGCACCTGGGCGGCAGGCTCATCAAACTCTACGCCGAGGAGCTCGGGGGCAATGACTTCGTGAGCCTGAACTACTATGAGACTGCCTCCGCCCCCCTGCTCAAACCCTGCGAGATGCCCGCGGAGAAGGTGATCACCTTTATCGAGAAGGCCACGCTGCCGTAAGTGTGGAGCGCCGCGGGCTCTCAATGGCGGCGGGGGATCAAAAGTGTACGCTACCTGCAGGCTGACGCTGGTCTGGCTCTGTTTCGATCCGATTTCGTAGGGACCGGAGAGATTGGCGGAGGTAAACCGCTCTCCCGTTTCCGGCGCATAGGCGAAGACGAGGTCGCACGCGAGCGTTTCATTGAGGTTATGGGTCCCCCCGAGGGTGAAGTGCTGTTCCACGGTGGCCGGGAAACCGAGCAGGTTGAACATGTTCAGCGCCGCGCCGCCGTTGCTCATCCAGTCGAGCTCTTTGATCGGGCTCTTTGCGTAGTTGTATCCCGCTCTGAGCTGCCTCAGGTCAGACGTGAACTGGTAGCCGACCATAAAGACGTCCTGATCTTCCCAGCCGAAATCCTTGTACCCTGTGGCGTCGCTCCAGGCGATACGTTTATAGTCGAACGCGGCGGTATGGCCGCCCAGAGTGTAGGAGGGCCCCGCGCTTTGTGCCGACACCATCGGCTTTGAACCGCCACTGGCCGCAGCGGTGCGTGAAAAGATGCTCGCCATCCCGACCTGGATGGGCTTTTCCTCCAAGTGCATCGTCACCTATGCCGAACCCTTCTGGCGGGAGCGGGGACTGAGCGGATTTGCCACCAGCCACCGCGGCGCGCGCGGTCAATGTCAGCCTACTCAACGACCTGGCGGGGATTCTTGAGGATATCAACAGCACGCTCAGCGCGCTCGGCGATACGCTCACGGCTATCGGCGGAGGAGTGCTTGTGGGGCTCGGCCTATAGTTGTCGCTCTTCGTTTTTACCCGCCCCGCACACCCGAAACGCGCCTGCCATGCGGCACCTTTTTTGCCTCTGCGAACCGGTTAACTATTTCAAACGGTGACACATCAACCTTACGGATTCGTGATTTGGGAAAAGGATTTGGTGCCTTTAAGTCGCCTCTTCCTATACTTGTGGCAACGAAAAAAGAGGGTCATACACTCCCCAAGCAACAAGGAAACGATGATGCAGATGGTCGATATGAGTTCCCCGGAGTTCCTCGCGGAGCTCGAAAAAACGAAAAAATTCACCGACAAAGTCAACGCCCAGTTCGGATGGGTCTACAACCCCAATCAAGATGTCAACGAGGGGGTCCTGATGGGGCTTGCCCGTCACAAGATGCTCTACGGAAAGCGCTTCTGCCCCTGTTTCATGGTCCTCGAGGATGAAAACGGCAAGCACAAAAGTGCCGATGACCGTATCTGTCCCTGCAAACCCGCCATCGATCACGAAGTCCCGGAAGAGGGCAAGTGCCACTGCGGGATCTTCTGTACCCCCGAATACGCTTCTACCCACGATATGTAAGCCGCCGTCCGCCCTGCGTGGATGACACTTCTGCCGTTTTTTCACGTTGCCGCCGCGATTTGGCTATGATGTGAAAAAGTTTTGACATGCCCGATTACGCTACCGATAAATATTCCGTCCTCAAGGACCGCTTCGGCCATAACGCCTTCCGTCCGCTGCAGGAGGAAGCCGTCGATACCATCCTCTCTGGCCGTGACCTGCTGATGATCCTGCCCACCGGCGGCGGGAAATCGCTCTCCTACCAGCTGCCCGCCCTGCTGATGGAAGGCACGACCGTCGTCATCTCCCCGCTGCTTGCCCTCATGCACGACCAGGTCCAGAGTCTCAAAGCCCAGGGGATGCGCACGATCCTCTCGAATATCCGGCTTAACTACTTCGTCATTGACGAAGCGCACTGTATCAGTGAATGGGGGCATGAATTTCGGGCCGACTACCGTGCCCTCTCGCAGCTGCGGGATTTCTTTCCCGGGATCGCCATCGCCGCCTTTACCGCGACGGCGACGGCGCATGTGCGCGAGGATATCCTGCACCTGTTGCGCCTGAACGGCCCCAACGTCCTTCAGGGGCAGATCTACCGCGACAACCTCCAGATCACCGTCCGCCACCGGATCAAGGACGGGTATGACCAGCTCCGCGATTTCCTCGACGACCATAAAACGGAGAGTGGGATCGTCTATGCCTTCTCCCGCAAGAGCGTCGAGGCCGTCGCGCACTTCCTTCAGCAGAAAGGGTACGCGGCGGCGGCCTACCATGCCGGAATGCCGACGGAACAGCGCAATGCCGTTTTTGATGACTTCGTCCACGACCGGGTCCGGATCATCGTCGCGACGATCGCCTTCGGGATGGGCATCGACAAGAGCAATATCCGCTACGTTTTTCACATGAGCCTCCCCAAGACGGTGGAGAACTACTACCAGGAGATCGGCCGGGCCGGGCGTGACGGCGACCATGCCGACGTCGTCATGCTCTTTGGGGTCCAAGACCTGATCCAGCAGAAGCGGTTCGTCGAGATGAACGAGGATGAAACCTACAAGGCGCACCTGATGCAGAAGCTCGGCGCCATACACCGCTACGCTTCGGCCGAGACCTGTCGGCATCAGCAGCTCGCCGAGTATTTCGGCGACCGCATCGAGCCTTGCAAGACGCACTGCGACAACTGTTTGGAGCCCGAGTATGACAAACGCGACATCACGACCGAGGCGCAGATGCTGCTCTCCTGTGTCTACCGCACCGGGCAGCGGTGTTGAAGAAAAATATGATGTCGTTCTGGTCAGTTCCGGCGCCGTTGCGGCGGGCTACTCCGCCCTCAAGCTCGACAAGCGCAAGCAGATCGGTAAAAGGCGCTGGCGGCGGCGGGGCAGCCCATTTTGATGACCAGCTATAAAAAGAAGTTCGACATCTATGATATCGACACGGCGCAGATCCTTCTGACCGAGGAGGGCTTCGACCTGACCGCCGCCCGCAACTATCTGCTGTACGGCAAACAGACGTCGGGGACCCTTTTTACGACGGAGTGACCTCGGCGGCGGCGTCCTGGAGGCGTTTGCCGAAACGTTTGATGTCAGCGTCGATCTTCACGGCTGCGGATATAGTCGATCACTTCATCGGCATTGCCGCGGAAGAGGACGGGCACGGGG
Organism: Campylobacterales bacterium; assembly: GCA_014764065.1. GTDB lineage: Bacteria > Campylobacterota > Campylobacteria > Campylobacterales > Sulfurimonadaceae > Thiomicrolovo. The sequence continues at coordinate 12,543 of JACXUG010000028.1, read as the reverse complement.
CTTTTGGCGATCTGGTAGTCATACATGGGGTCGTAGTAGTCGCGCAGCAGCATCCTGATCCACGGTTTGTGCTGTTCGGTCTCCCCGCTGCTCAGCTGCTCGGCGAAGGCGGCGGCGAAGAGCTGTTTGATCTGCCGGAAGCGCTCGTCGCCGAGCCGCCGTTTGATGCGGTCGATGCCCGCGTTGGCGTCTTCGAACCAGTGGCGTTCGGGCTGATCGGAGAACATGATCCGGTACTCCTCCATGGCGTGGGTGACATACTCGTCGAAGGTGACTTCCACCCGTTCGTCCAGCGTGGCCGTCAGGATGATAAGCCCCCCTTCGAGGAAGTTGTCATAGATCGGCTTCGGGATGTAGACCCGCCCGACGTTGCGGCTTTCGTGTTCGATGACGAGGTGGCGGTGGTGTGCTGACTCGTGGCGGATTAGTGCGTAGGCGAGGCGGTCCTCGAAGTTGATCTGGGAGGGTTGAGGCGTGATGTGCCGCCCGAAGGAGGAGCCGCGGTGGTTGGCGATGCCTTCAAGGTCGACGGCATTTTCCAGCCGGTGGATCAGCAGGGTCTTGCCCGTACCGGTCCGGCCGCTGATGATGAGGGTATCGGCTTCGCCGCTGATGCGTTCGCTTTCAGCCATCAGGAAGTGGCGGAATGCCTTGTAGCCCCCCTTGAGGCGGGGCAGGGTGACGCCCGCCTCCTCCAGCCAGGCCTGGGCGATCTGGGAGCGCTGGCCGCCCCGGAAGCAGTAGAGCCAGGCGTCGGGGTGCGCCTTAACGAAATCAGCCCAGGCTTCGATGCGTTCGTGCTTGTGCGGGCCGACGAGCTGCCTGCCCAGGGCCACGGCCGCCGCATTGCCCGCCTCTTTATAGCGGATGCCGATAAGGTGGCGCTCCTCGTCGGTCATCAGCGGCAGGTTGACGGCCCCCGGGAAGGCGCCCTTTTCAAACTCGACGGGGGCGCGGACGTCGATGAGAGGGCGGTTCTCCAGGACGATGCTGCGGAAGGCGTCGGTGAGCGGGAGGTTCCTGCGTTTTATCGCCTCGATCTCGTCGAGGGAGCCGATCGGGAGGTCAGACAACATCGATCAGGTGTGCGCCGCGCTCGACGGTTTCGCCGATACTGTTAAGGTGCACTCCCTCCGCTTCGGCAAGCGCGAGAAAATCGGCGACGGCATCCCTGCGTACGGCGCAGAGCAGGCCGCCGGAGGTCTGGGCGTCGCAGAGGATATCCTGCTGCTCCGGGGTCATCGGGCCGATCTTGTGGCCGTAGCTCTGGAAGTTGCGGCGGGTGCCGCCCGGGACGCACTCCATGGCGAGGTACTCCTTGACTTTCGGCAGCAGGGGGACGTCGTCAAAGCGGATGACGGCACCGATGCCGCTCCCCTCAACCATCTCGGCGAGGTGGCCCAGCAGCCCGAAACCGGTGACGTCGGTGACGGCGGTGACGCCCTCCATGTGGGCGATAGCGGCGCCGATGGCGTTGAGCGTCGTCATCGCCTCGACCGCCGGGTCGATGTCGCCCGGTGCGATCTTGCCCTGCTTCTGCGCCGTCGTGAGGATCCCGATGCCGATCGGCTTGGTCAGGAAGAGCTCGCAGCCAGCTTCGGCAGTGTTGTTGCGCTTGAGGTGCTCGTTATCGACGATGCCGGTGACGGCCAGGCCGAAGATGGGTTCGGGGGAGTCGATGCTGTGGCCTCCCGCAAGCGGAATGCCCGCCGCTTCGCAGACGGAGCGCCCCCCTTCGATCACCTCGCGGGCGACCTCGTCGGGGAGTTTGGCAATGGGCCAGCCGAAGATGGAGATGGCCATCAGCGGTTTGCCGCCCATGGCGTAGATGTCGCTGATGGCGTTGGTCGCGGCGATGCGCCCGAAGGTAAAGGGGTCGTCGACGATGGGCATGAAGAAGTCCGTCGTGGAGAGAACCGAGGTGCCGTTACCGAGATCGAAGGCCGCCGCATCGTCGTTGCTGGCGTTGCCCACCAGCAGGGCGGGGTAGCTGATGTTTTCGCGGGCGCTCTGGAGGATGTTGTCGAGCTGCTTGGGGGAGATCTTGCAGCCGCAGCCGGCGCCGTGGCTGTATTGGGTCAGTCGGATGTCGTTCATGCGCAAGCCTTTCCGCTTTTTTCGAATCATAGTCCTCTTTCGATAAGAATGCACTTTAGAGCTGTCATGGTATGATGCTGCCAAAGGAGCCGCTATGCCCAAACAAGTTCAGATCGACATCCCCCATTATGCGACGCTCGCCCTGCGCCACGTCGTCCTCGATTACAACGGGACCCTTGCCTTGGACGGCACGCTGACGGAGGCGGCGGCAGCCCTGCTGGGGCCGCTTTGCGAACGTTACAGTGTCCATGTTATCACCTCCGACACCTTCGGGAGCGTGGCCGAAGCGGTCGCGTCCCACGACGTCACGGTCAAGGTGCTGCGCAGCAGCGACCATGCGGGGGAGAAGGCCGCTTACATCTGGGAACTTGGCGCTTCACACTGCGCGGCGGTCGGCAACGGCGGCAACGACGCGCAGATGCTCAAAGCGGCCGCGCTGGGCATAGCCCTTGTCGGAGACGAAGGGTGCGCGACCGAAACCCTGCTGGCGGGCGATATCGTCTGCAGGCATATCGAAGATGCACTTGGGCTGCTGCTCAACGAGAAGCGGCTGATCGCCACCCTGCGCCGCTAACGCGCTACAAACCGTCTTTGGGCAGCTGTTTGAGATAGAGGTCGAGCTGCGGGAAGGGGATCTGGATGCCGTGTTTGTTCAGGGCGTTGTAGATGAGGATGAGGAAGTCCGAACGCAGCGCGCTGGGGCGGTTTTTGTTCGCCCACTCGACCCAGACGATCAGCTCAAAATCGACGCTGCTGCTGTTCATATTGACCATCCACACCTCGGGCTGCTTTTGCGGGTCGTGCCGGATGTAGGTCAGTCCGCTCTCTTTCAGCTCTTCAAGCACCGCCTTTTTTACCGCATCAACTTCCGTGCCGTAGGCGACCCCGAAAGGGATGTGGATACGCCGCGTCACGTCCTCCAGGGTCCAGTTGATAACGTTGTTCTGGATAAAGGAGGAGTTGGGGATGACGATGTCGATGTTGTCGAAGGTCTTGACCGTCGTGGAGCGGATGCGCATATCGGTGACGCGGCCGCGCAGGACGTCGCTGATCTCGATGGTATCCCCGATGCGGATGGTGCGCTCGAACATCAGGATGATCCCCGCGATAAAGTTGGAGACGACCGTCTGCAGACCGAAACCAACCCCGATGGAGTGGGCCCCCGCGATAAGGGAAACGGAGGAGATGTCGATGCCGAGGCTGCTCATGGCGATGATGACGGCGATAAAGACGATGAGGTAGTAGCCGATGTTCGAGGCCAGGCGTATCGACATTTGGCTCATGTCCGGCCAGCGGCGTGTCAGCCGCGTGAGCCGGCGTTTGTAGAAGCCGCCCAAAAAGAAGCCCGCGATGAGGATGGTGAGCGCCTTGATCAGGCTGAGGATGCTGATGGGGCGTTCATTAAAGATGATAAGCGGGGCGGTCAGGTTTTTGCCGGCGCGCTGCAGCAGTACTTTCATTTCGTGGAGGGTGTCGCCGACCACGAGAGCCGTCACCCCGAAGTGCGCCTTGGCGAGGCTGCGCAGCTGCACATTCTGGGCGCGGAAACGGCTGCGGACCTCCCCCGAGAGCCGCGTGGCATCCGCATCCATCGTATCGAGCAGGGCAAAAAGGTGTCGTTTTTCTCTCCGATAAGCATGCAGAGCGCCAGCTTGGCGGCCGATTCCAGTTTGGCCTGCAGCGCTTTACTGTACTCCTCACCGGCCTTTTTCAGGGCCGCCGCCAGGCGTTCGCTGCGCGCATCCTCATCCAGTTCGGCCCGCTCAGCGTCGGCCTGAGCCTGCGTCAGCGTCCCTGCAGCCTGTGCCGAATCGATCTGCAGGCGCAAGGGCCTTGTAGAGGGCGGGTTTGTCACTGCTCTCGTAGAGGGTGGCGTTGACGTCGGCGGCCTGAAGGGCGCCGATCAGCAAGAAGTAGAGGAGAAGCGTTCGCATTGTCAGGCCCCTGTCAGTGGCGTTGGGTGCCCCGTCGCAGGTGCCATAACAGCAGCATGGCGGAGGTAAGGAGGAAGAGCAGAACCATCAGCATCACGGCATTGAGCGTGCCTGTCGGATTTTCCGCAAAGGGCAGCCCTCCCGTATTCATCCCGAAAAAGCCAACAACGAGGTTCAGCGGCAGGAAGGTGGCAGAAATGATGGTGAGCATATAGATAAGCCGGTTCATCTTCTCGTTGGTGCGGGCGTTGTGAAAGTTGTAGATGTAGTCGAGCTTGGAGAGCTGGTGCACGGCCGAGCGCAGCAGGCGGTCGGTGTGCTCGTGCAGGTCGGCATAGTGGTCGACGGGAAAGCGTTCCAGCGGCTTGTAGTGCTGCGTCACCTCCGCCAGGACGGTGGTGGTGCGCGCCAGGACGCGTTCGACCCGGAGGATGTCCCGTTTCAGCCCCAGCCACTGGGTCATGAAATCGGACTCTGCCCTGTCGGCATAGAGCCGCTCTTCCATGTCCGCGACGCGCTCCAGATAGCCGTTAAACCCTTTGAGCAGGCGGTCGATGATCAGGTCGATGATGCGATGAGGGCCCTCAAAACGGCTGTCGAGGGCTTCGAAACTGTTGTGTTCCCTGTCGAACCGGTAGCTGGCCGCCTCCGTCAGGATAAAACCGATCGAGAGGATCTGAACGCCCTCGTCGAGCACCGGCAGGCGTACGATCAGCATGTCGTAGTCCGGGTTGATGTCGAACAGGGAGGAGTGGCGTTCGTTGCGCAGGTCTTCGAGGTGCAACGGGTTGATGGTGACGCTGATGCCCTCCATGGCCGGCTCCTGGGTTGGTATAGCGTCATTATAGCGTAAAGGCGGCTACGATGCGGGCGCTTCCCCCAGGTGCGCGACGAGTTCGGCATGGATCGTGCCGTTCGAGGCGACGATAATGCGCTGATCGAGCGTGTAGGGGGAGCCGTCGCAGCCGCTGACCGCCCCACCGGCTTCGAGGACGATGAGGATCCCCGCCGCGACGTCCCACGGTTTGAGGTTGATCTCGTAAAAGCCCGCGAACGTTCCTTGTGCCGTGTAGCAGAGGTCGATGGCCGCCGAACCGAGACGGCGGATATCGCGCGTGCAGGGCAGCAGCCGTTCCATCGACTGCATGACCCAGTGGTAATCCACCCCTTTTTCGATCTTGGTGTAGGGGAATCCCGTTGCGACCAGGGATGCGGTCAGCGTTTCGGCATCGCCGACACGGATCGGTTCGCCGTTGAGCGTGGCACCCTTGCCCTTTTCGGCAAAGAAGAGCTCTTCGAGGACGGGGTTGTAGACGCAGCCGGCCACGGGCTGTTGATCTTCCCAGATCCCGATGGAGATGGCGCAGAAGGGGATGCCGTGCACAAAGTTCGTCGTGCCGTCGATGGGGTCAATGTAGATCGCTTTTTCGGGGAAGGTGTGGTCGTCACTGCTCTCTTCGCCGACGAGGGTGTGGCCGGGGAAGGCCTCGGCGAGCTTCGTTTTGAGCAGCTCCTCGACGGCGACGTCGTACTGGGTGACAAGGTCGATGTCGCTCTTGTAGCTGACCTCTTTGGGGGCGTGGTACCCCTCAAGAAAGAGGCTCCCCGCTTCCTGGGCGATGGCTTTCAGGCGGTCGTAGCGCGGCATCTATCTGGCGAAGAAGTCCGAGAGGATCGCCTGAGCCTCCTCCTGGATCCTCTGGAGGTGCGTTTCGGAGATGAAGCTCTCGGCGTAGATCTTGTAGATATCCTCCGTACCCGACGGGCGCATGGCGGCCCATCCGTTCTCGGTGACGAGCTTCAGCCCGCCCAGAGCGGCACCGTTGCCGGGGGCGTTGCTGAAGCGCTGCACGATCGGTTCGCCGGCGAGGGACTCGGCGGTGATGTCCTCGGGTTTGATCGCTTTGAGTTTGGCTTTCTGTGCCGGGTCCGCGACGGCGTCGATGCGGGCGTAGTAGGATTTCCCGAACTCCGCCTCAAAGCCCTCGTAGATGGCTCCCGGGTCTTTGCCCGTGACGGCGCGGATTTCGGCGGCCAGGAGGTTCATGATGATGCCGTCCTTGTCCGTGCTCCACGGGGTCGAATCCATCCGCAAAAAGCTCGCCCCCGCACTCTCTTCGCCGCCGAAGGCGAGGTCGCCGCCGTAGAGGCCGCCGACGAACCACTTGAAGCCGACGGGGACCTCATAGAGTTTCGCGCCGAGGCTGCCCGCAATGCGGTCGATCATCGAGCTTGAGACGGCTGTTTTGCCGATGCTCATGTCGGTGTCCTTCCACGCTTTGCCTTCGAGGAGGGGGGTGAACTTCAGCACCCCTTTTTTGCGGCGGTGGGTGAAGAGGTACCAGATGGCCACGCTGAGGTAGTGGTTGGGGTTCATGAGCCCGCTGTGGGGCGTAACGATGCCGTGGCGGTCGGCGTCGGCGTCGTTGCCGAAGGCGATGTCGTACTTGTCGCGCAGTTTGATCATGGAGGCCATGGCGTAGGGCGACGAACAGTCCATGCGGATTTTGCCGTCGTGGTCGAGGGTCATGAATGCAAAGCTCGGATCGACCTTCTCGTTGACGATGAGGAGGTTCAGGTCGAGCAGCTTGTTGATCTTGCGGTAGACCGGCAGGGCCGTCCCGCCCATCGGGTCGACGCCGATGCGCAGTTTCGCCGCCTTGATGGCGTCGATGTTGACGATCTGCGGCAGGGCCTGGACATAGGGGGTGATGAAGTCGTAGGTTTCGACGTACTCGCTGGCCATCGCCGTCTCCAGGCTGAGGGCATGTACCGCTTCGAGACGGTGTTCGAGGATCTCGTTGGCCCGTTTCTCGATCACGGCGGTGACGTCGGTGTCCGCGGGACCGCCGTTGGGCGTGTTGTACTTGAAGCCGCCGTCGGTGGGGGGGTTGTGCGACGGAGTGATGACGATGCCGTCGGCCTTATCCGCGTGGGTCTTGTTGTATTCGAGGATGGTGAAGGAGAGCACCGGGGTCGGGGTAAAGAGATCCTCTCCGGCGATGCGCACGTCGACTTTATTGGCGGCGCAGACTCGGATGGCGGTCATCTGCGCCGGGTCGGAGAGGGCGTGGGTGTCGCGGCCGATAAAGAGCGGCCCGGTGATGCCCGCGCTTTTGCGGTATTCGCAGACGGCCTGGGTGATGGCGAGGATGTGTTCTTCGTTGAAACTGGACTTGAGGGAGCTTCCACGGTGGCCGGAGGTCCCGAAAGCGACCCGCTGCGTCGCGTCGGACGGGTCGGGTTTTAGCTCGTAGTATCGGGCGATCAGATCGGTCAGGTCGATCAACTCTGCATCGGTGGCCTGGGTGCCGGCATCGGGATGAGCCATGGGTTCTCCTCATACATGATTGCCCATATTATAGTCCCTTTTTTTGTTGGCGGGGGTTATTTTTCCGGTTGATTTTTAAACATCGGCTCCACGGTATCGCGGATATTCGCTTTGTCAAAGTAGAGCGACTGCGACGGGAAGGCGAATGCGAGGCCGTGCGCGTCGAGGATCTCCCAGATCTTGAAGATGATGTCCTGTTTGATCCGGAGCCACTCCTCCCAGTCGATGGTGTTGGTGAAGGTGTAGATGAGGATGTCCATCGACGAGGCGGAGAGCTGGTCAAGGTAGACCATGAGGCTTGTCTTGATGCCGAATTTGTCCTCGACGGAGATGAGGCGTTTTTCGCGCTTTTTGAGGCGGTTGTACATTTCGGTGTCATATTCGCCCGGCACGACGGTATCGGGGTGCTCGAGCAGCATCTGCCGGATCGCTTCGATGGCCTTGGCCAGCGCTTCCCTGTCCGAACCGTAGGTCACGCCGATATGCATCTTGATGCGGCGGCCGACTTTGCGGCGGTTGTAGTTCTTGAGCGGGACGTTAGCCAGCTTTTCGTTCGGCACGGTGATGAGGGCGTTGTCGAAGGTGCGGATATTGGTACTGATGAAGCCGATCTCGACGACGGTCCCTTCGACGCCCCCCCCCTGGATCCAGTCGCCTTGGGAGAAGGCGTTGTCCGAGAGGATCTTGAGCAGGCCGAAGAAGTTGCTCAGCGTATCCTTGGCCGCCAGGGCGACCGCCAGTCCCCCGATACCGAGCGAGGCGACGAGTCCGGTGATATTGACGCCGATATGCACCAGGAAGAAGAGCAGGGCGGTGATGATGATGACGATCTTGATGATCGAGAGAATGAGGTTGACCAGTTCGCTGCGCATCTGCTGGTTCTTGAGGGCGGCGCGCTGATGCAGGAGGTAGTAGAAGAAGTTGTCGACCAGGCGGATAGCGATGTAACTGAACGCGCTCAGGTAGACAAAGAAGAAGAGGGTGCTCTCCTCCTGTGAGCTGCTCGGGTGTTTGAGAATCTCCAGCCCCACCTGCAGGCCGTAGGCGAGAATGATAACAAAGAGTGGCCGCCGGATGCTCTCGATGTTGTTGAGCATCATCTCGTCCGTGAGGCCCTCCTTGCGGGTGATGAGGTGCTGCATCAAACGGTAGACGCGGTAGTAAAGCAGTGCGGCGACGAGCCACGCGAGCAGCAGGCTGGCGGCGAAGAGCGACAGGCGGCCGACGTCGGTGTTGACGTAGCGCAGGCCCGTGTTGAGCTCGGCGGCAATGGCGTTGTCATTGAGTAGCGTCAGCAGGCTGTCGAGCCTGATGCGCTGCAGCAGCGAGCGGTACTGCAGGCTCTGGGGATTGAGCAGGACGTAGTCCAGCAGCTCCTTGTAGAAAAGGTAGTGCGCCTGCAGCGCTGCGGCGTTTTGGCGCAGGGCATCGGCAACCTCCCCCTTTTCCGTTACTTCGGCGGCTGCGCGGAGGTTCTCCTCAATGTCGCTCTCGTGGAGTTGGTCGATTTCATCCTGGACCCGTTTGGAGAGTGCCTCGCTGTCGAGGATGGTCCACTCCGCCGCGAGGGAGGCGAAAAAGACATAGATGCGCTGCTGCAGTTTCAGCGTCTGTACGGCGAGACGGTCGCGGGTTTCGGCCAGGCTGTTCCCCTGTTTGCGGTTGATGCGGATCTTGGCAGAGAGCCGGTAGAGCTGCGCGTCCGCATCGAAAGGGTGGAAAAAGGGGTTGACGGGGTTTTCAACGCTGTAGGGGGCGGCCTTCAGGGCAGTGATTAACGCGGCAAAGGCGTCGAGCTTTGCATCGACCCCTGCCGCTTCTGAAGCATTCGCGTCGCCGCGCGGTGTGTAGAACGCTGCTTCGACGGCAACGGCCTGCTGCCAGAACGGTTCGGCCGCAATCAGTTGCAGACCAAGCAGTATCAGAACCAAAAAATGTTTCATACGTATCCCCCTTTTGGTGACGACAGTATAGCGTCTGGGGGTAAAGCGGCGGCAGGGGCTAGTCGAGCCCCAGCTCCTTGAGCAGCGGGTCGAACTTGGAGGAGAGGCCTACGAGGGCGTCATACAACAGGCCGAAACCTTTGTCTTCGGCGATCCACTCTTCGACGAGTTTGACGCCGTCGCTCTTTTCGGCGTCGCTGAGTTCCGCAGAGGCGGCAATATTGTCACGGATCACTTCAAGGTGTTCGCGGTTTTTATGACTGGACATGATCGTCTCCTGTGTGAGTGGTTTCAATAATCATAGCGAGAATCGCGTTAAAAATCTGCCGTCGTATGGCCGGGGGTGTTTTTGGGTGGAATAAGGTCAATAGTTTAAAAAATGAAATGGTATTCATTAGAATGATTTATTTTGTTCAAAAGGATTATCCCATTTGAATGCCGTGCTGCAGGGCGTTCCCCCACTTAACACTTAGGTAACACTATTTTTATAATATTATATATCGTATTTAAGGAGTGTGTATGAAAAAAGGGATTTTGCTGAGTATCCCGGCGGCACTCACGATGCTGATGGGAGCGTAAGAGTACTCTCTGGATGCCGTGAGCGTGACCGCGACAAAATTTGAACGCGAGACCAAAGAGGTACCGCAGAGCGTCGCTGTTGTCGACAGCGAGGAGATCGAAGAGCGCAATGTACTCAACGTCAAAGAGGCCATCGAAACGATCCCGGGGGTGATCACGATGAGCAAGAACAACGGCTACGACAGCCGGCTCATCATCCGCGGCGCAGGGCTCAAAGCGCGTTACGGCATCCGGGAGATCATGGTCATGCGCGACGGGGTCTTGATGACGAACCCGGACAGCTTTACGCGGATGGACTTCATCGACGTGGACGACATGGAGAGCGTCGAGGTCTTCAAGGGGCCGGGGGCCATTGCGGCAGCCAATGCCAGCGGGGGCGTCGTCTTCATCAAATCCAAATCAGTTTTCGACACCGACAACAACCGCATCAAGCTCGGGTACGCCACCTTTGACACCCTCAATGCCAACATCAAGGGCTCGTTTGCGATCGATGAGAGCAACTATGTCGGCGTCAGCGTCTCCCGCCGCCAGTCCAGCAACAGCTGGCGGGACTGGAACGACTTCGACACGACCCAGGCAAGCCTGAAATACGGCCACATCTTCGAGGATGACGCCACGCTGCAGATGGAGCTCGCCTATACCGAAGCGAACCTGCAGCTGCCCCAGTCGCTCAGCGCCGACGAGTTCGCCGCCTATAAAGAGACGGGAGAGACGACCAACACCAACGGTGCGTGGCAGAAAAGCGGCCGCTACTCCGATACCTACTTCTTCAACGTCCAGTACGAGAAGAGCTTCGGCGACCTGATTTTCAAACCGCAGGCCTACTTCACGAAGTGGGGACACTACCACCCGGTTACGGGGATGATCAACGATGCGCCGGACAACTACGTCGTCGGGACGGACCTTGCCTTTGACGCGAAACATACGCTCTTTGACCGCGACGCCTCTCTGGTCTTCGGTCTGACGGCGCGCAGCGACATCCGCGATAACAGCAAGAAGTACACCTACCGCGACTACATCGACGTCCCGGGACCGAGTACGCGCATTATCAAGGTGACCTCGGACGAGAAGGGGGACTTAGCCGGGGTCGAGGAGGGTACGAGTACGCTCTACGGCTTCTATGCCCAAGAGTCGTTCTCGCCGGCGGAAAAACTGCTTGTCGACGTGGGACTGCGCTATGACCACCTCGCGTTTGACATCGACGGCACGGAATACCTGACCTACGACTATGCCGACGGCAACTATACGACAGGCGAGGGCGATTACAGCATCGCCGAGTCTTACGACCTCTTCTCGCTCTTCGGCTATGTCGGGGCCATCTGGAGCGCCGTCATCCTCTACGGCCGCCTGGGCATGTACGAGCTCTCTGCAGCCAAACGCCTGGTGGCCTTTGCCGCGTCAGGGGCGATGATCTGGTTCTATACCGGGTTGCTGCTGCTCTCCATGGCCGTCCGGTCGCACTGACCCGGCGCACGTTATGATCCGCCGTAGTGCGGAAAACCTATGAACGCGTGTCCTCCGCGTTCAGCTCCTCTTTGAGGGTGGAGACGAAGAGCTTGTAGGTGTTCCGGTCGAAAAGGTAGGGCTTGGCGGTGAAGAGGGTCTCGAAGAGGATCTTCCACAGCGTCGAGAAGTTGTCGTCGGTGCGGGCGGTGCAGAGGCTCTGCTGCATCTGCCGCTCGAGGGCGGCGAGCCCTTTTGCATGTTCGGCGTAGGCCTTGAGGATGTCGGGGGCGACCCCGACACTCTCGAAGGCGGCGACCAGGTTGACGATGGCCGCGTCTTTATGGGTAAAGTCCGCCTCCCCCGTCGGCAGGAGAATCCCCATCTCTATCAGCCGCGCGACGACGGCAGCGTCCAGCCCGAATGCTTCGATAAACTCCGATTGCGTATAGTGCTCCGCCTCGGCAGGGACGCGGCTGAGCGTGTTCATCAGCGGTTCAATCATCGAGAGCGAGCTTGAAAGCGAGCGGTTTGGGTTCCCCAGTGCCGCTTTGATCTGCTCGATACTGCTCCCCACCTCCTCTTTCATGTACCGGATGTAGCGCAGCCGCTCCACATGTTCGTCGTTGTAGCGGTGAACGTTGGGTTTGAGCTTCCGGGCCTCGGGCAGCAATCCCTCTTTGATGTAGTAGAGGATGGTCGATTTTGGCACTCCGGTCTTGGCGACAACTTCCGAGATCTTGTACTCCACCGTGTTCCTTGTTCAAGAAAGTTTAAGCATTATAGCATAGAATTAAAAACGTAAAGTATAACTTGACGATTTATAAAATAGGGGGGGTTGTGATGCCTCGTAAAATACCATGGTGGGCCGGCGGCATCCTGATGAGTCTGCTCTTCTTTTTTAGCTTTTCCGAATGGGGAGCGGGACGGCCGATCGGTGCCTCGACGGGCATGGTCTACCTCTCGGAGGTGCTCTTCGGCCTTGATGCCGATACGCACGAATAGACGCCCTGATCGAGACGTCGGGCGCCTGGGAGGGGGTGATGCTGCTGATCCCGACCGTCGATTATTATGATCCCGCCGATGAGAACCAAAAGCGTTAAGTGCGACTTTACGCTTTTTCAATTAGAATTGTCGCAAAGAAGAGGATGGCATACATAGCACTACCCGAATTCGAAGCGATCTCTCCGGCAATCCAGGAGAAGGCGCGTCCCAT
>JACXUG010000097.1 GCA_014764065.1 Campylobacterales bacterium | reverse complement strand
AGTAGCTTGCGACCCACTTGAGATAGTAAGTCTGCCCGTACTGCTCGAATTCGCTGCCGCGGCTGCCCAGCCCGAGCATCGCTCCGACACTTAGCGTGTTATTGTCATTGATGTAGTAAGAGAGATTCGGAACGACGAAGTGGCTGTTCTCGTCGTTGAAGCTCTCAATGTAGAGCAGCGACCCGCTGTAGAGCAGGTTGAAGTCATACGAGAGCGTCGTCCCCACGTAGAAAGGAGAAAGCACCATGTTGTTGATGATCTCGCTCTCGTAGTTCGCGATCAGCTGGGCATAGGTGAAGGTCTCGGAGCTGTAGAGCGCCTCGACGGCCCAGGTGACGCCGTTCTCGAAACCGTAGTCGAACCCGGCGATCCCCTGGAAGAACTCGGCGTCCAGCGGATCGTTTTTAAAGTAGCCCCCCTCCGTGCGCCACTCCGCCCCGGTATCGAGGAAATTCCCCTCCAGCTCGTACCCCACCATCGTCGTATCGTCGCTTTTGATCAGGTCGATGCCGACGTCGGCCAGGGTGAGGTAGCCCTTGTAGCGCGCGGCGTACTTAAGGGTGCGGTCGCGGCGGAGGGAAACGACGGCGCTGACGGTGCTGAGGTCTGTCGGCGAGTAGGCGCCCTGCGCCGCCAGGACGCCGTAGACCTCGTCAGGCTCCAGGGCGTAGCTGTTCTTGGGATTGTAGAGGTCCGTCGGCGTCCAGATGCGCCCCACCCCCATGCTGATCTTTTGGATGCCCGCATCCAGCCGCCAGGCATTGCCTTCGTAACCGCCGTGTAGCCGGTAGATGCGCGCCAGCGCCGCGCCGGAGCTGTAGCGCTGAAGATCGGTACGGATCTCGAAAGGGGTGTCGGGACGGATCAGGTCGAGGTAGGCGAAGTCCGGGCTGAGGACATAGTCGTACCCCAGGTAGTTGAGCGCATCGCCCGTGGCGGTGAAAAAGTACCCATCCTCCCGCCAGTCGGCCCGCAGGCGCAGCCGGTCGTAGTCATAGATGTAATCGGTCGAATCAAGCAGGTCCGGCTGCTTCAACAGAAAGTTGGTGTTCTCGACCGTGAACTCCGACTCCGCCGAAAGGGCGGCGGCAACCAAAAATGGCAGCAGCCCACGGCGTGTCATCTCACGACCGTCCCGTCGACAAGCTTGATGATCCGCCGCGCCTGGTCGACGACGTAATCGTCGTGGGAGGAGAAGAGGATTGTGATCTTTTCGACCTCGTTGAGCTGCTTCATCATTGCCATCAGATGCTCCGAATTTTTCGAGTCCAGGTTGGCGGTCGGCTCGTCGGCGAGGATCAGTTTGGGTTTCGCCGCCACCGCCCGGGCCACGGCGACGCGCTGCTGCTGGCCGCCGCTGAGATTCGTCGGCATGGCGTCGAGCTTGTCGCCGATCTCCAGCATCTTCGCCACTTCGGCCACCCGCGCCTCGATGGCGTCGGGAGAAAAGCCCCGCAGCTTCATAATGAAGCCGATGTTCTCACGGACGTTCAGCACCGGTACCAGGTTATACGCCTGGAACACGAACCCGATCCGCTCCAGCCGCAGCTTGGCCCGCGCCGTCTCGTCCAGCCCCGAGGTCTCCGTCCCGTCGATGCGGATGCTGCCGCTGTCGATAGCGTCCAGCGCGCCGATGGCGTTGAGCAGGGTCGTTTTCCCGCAGCCCGAAGGCCCCGTGATCACCCCGTACTCCCCCGAATCGATGACGAGGTCGATGTCGCGCAGGGCGTGCACCTCCCGCGCGGTATCCTTAAAAAAATATTTGTTGACTTTGGCAAGTTCGATCATGACTGTATCACCTCGATGGGATGGAGTTTTTTGAGCCGGTACAGCGGCAGCAGGACCGAGACCAGCGCCGCCGCGACAATGGCGAAAAACGTGTTGGTGAAGTAGTGCAGCTTGATGTCGGCGAAGATGACGGCATTGTACCCGAAGGCTTCAAGCCCGGCGGCGTATTCGCGCAGGTCCAGCCCGTAATGCACCAGGTACCACAGCGCCCCGTAGCTGAACAGCGCTCCCAGGGCAAATCCCAGGATGCCGAGTGCGAGTGCCTCGAAGGTCACCTGAAGCCGCAGCTGTTTCTGGGACGTGCCCAGCGCGATGAGGATGCCGAACTCGCGGGTCCGTTCCAAAATGGAGACCAGCATCACCCCAAAGATGCCGATAAGCACCACCAACATGACGATGGCAAAGGTGATGGAGTTGAAGATGCGCATCATCTCCTGCATCTGCACCAGCACCGGGTAGAGCTGTTTCCAGGTCTCGACGTCCAGTGCGGGAAACGTCGCTTTCAGGGTTGCGGCCACGGCCTCCGTGTCGGCGGGGAGTCGGGTCCGCAGCGCCACCTGCGTCGCGCCGGCATCGCCCAGCCCCGAGAAACTCCGGCTGCGCGGCAGGGCGATATAGATAGTTTGGTTGTCGATGAGCAGGTTGGAGGTCTGCACGATCGCCGTCACGTAGAGCGAAACGGAACTGATGTCGCCCTGGACGTTCTGCGACGAAAAGACAAGGCGGTGTCCCACCTCCAAATGCATCTCCTTGGCCAGCTGCTTGCCGACGGCGCAGCCGTTCTGCCGCCGTCCCCAGGTAATGTTCCCTTCGGTCACGAACTCGGAGAGCTGCCCGAAGCGCTCCTCGGCGTCGAGATCGATCCCCACCAACCGCGCTATGGAGGATTTGCGCGCCGTCGACGCCAGCCCGGTCTGCGCGATCCGTACGGCGACGGCGCGGACGCGCGGGTCCTCTTCCGCCGTTTTTTGCAGCGCCCGTGTCTCTTTCATGGCGTAATCCAGACTGTCGTAGAGTCGGAACTTCTCCCCGTAAACCGACACTTCCCCGCTGTCACTGCGGATGGTGCTTTCGCGCATGGTCTTGACCATCCCGTCGTACAGCCCCTCGATGGCGAGCATGGCCGTCATGCTTCCCGCGATCATCAGGATCACCAGCGCCGAGCGGCGGGAGCGGCGCCAGAGGTTGAACCATGCCATTTTGAGTACCAGTTTAAACATGCTGCATCGCCTCAATGGGAGTATTGCGATTGGCCACCGCGATGGGGTAGATCACCGCCAGGACGTTGAGTGCGAAAACTACCCCACCGTTCCAGAGAATGGTGAACACGTTGAACCGCATCGGGATCTGGTCATTGACGATGCCGTACTCTTTGTACGCCTCCGCGATCCCCTGGATCACGATGGGGTGTAGTTCGTAGTACCAGGCGATCGGCGCGCCGACGGCGATGGAGAGCGCCACGGCGCCCGTTGCCAACAACAGCATCTCGAGCATCAGCAGTTTCGTCACGTCGCGGGGAGAGAGCCCGATGGCCCGCAGCATCCCCAGCTCCCGGGTGCGCCCGACGATGTTGAGGAAACTGAAGATCATAATGACGAAGAAGATCACGACGAAAAAGACCCCCATCGAGATGTAGCCGAAAACACTGTCGACCCCCATCGCTTCGACCTGAGCGTGCATCAGCGTACTCCAGGGGACGGCTTCGAGGTCCGAAGCGAGCCGTTTTCGCAGGTCGGAGACGACCCCATCCAGCCGGTCCAGGTCGTCGACGGAAGCGACGACGTACGACGCCATGTTCGCGCTCATCATCAGCGTATCGTCATAGGCTTTGTTGACGAAGGCCAAGGAGGCGTCGAACTCGAAGAGCCCTGTTTTAAAGGTGCCGACCACCTTGAAATTGTCCGCGGCGAAGGAGTAGTCCGTGGCCGTCCCGATCAGCGCGACGACGTCGCCGGGCTTCACTTTGAGGCGGTGGGCCAGTTCGACGCCGAGATAGATGGCATCGGTGTCGTTATCCTCGAGGTAGCGCCCCGCGTGCAGCGACGCGGCCGCCTTGGAGAGCAGACGCTCTTTTTCCGCTTCGATCCCCACGACCATCGCCCCGGCGGAGTCCTTTTCGGTGGAGAGCAGTGCGAAACTTTCCAGCCGGGGGGCATAGGCTTTGATCCCCGGCGTGGCACGCAGCACGGCGTCGACGCTTTTGACGTTCTCGATCAGGTAGTCGTAGCCGCCCTCTTCGCGGTACCCTTTTTTATAGACGTGCAAAGCATTGTTGTAGACGTCCAGCGAACTTTTGAGCATGTGTTCGTGCCACCCGTCCATAAACGCGACGTAGACGATGAAGAGCAGCGAGCTTAAAAAGGTGAGCGCGAAGGTGACGACGGTCCGTCCCTTGTAATGCAGAAGGTTTTTGAGCGCAAGCGAAAACATCCTGACCCTTCAGCGGGAGTAGCGCTTGAGTGCCTGCTTGGTGAAGTAGCTGTCGCTGACCCCCTGGTCGTAGACGACGTCGGAGAGTATCACCCTGCTCTCGTTTTTCCCTTTGCCCTTCTCCAGCGGTTTGATCCGCATGACGGTTGGGATGTGGTGGCCGTTGAAGGTCTTGACCTCGCCATAGAACATCTCGCGCACCTCCTTGCCGAAGTCGTCGTAAAAGACGTCGTGGACCTGGGTGTCGTTGCCCGTGTCGATCTCGGAGACGATCTTGCCCCAGACCACGGCGGCATCGGGCTTGGGCGTCAGGGCGATGGTAACGACGCTCCCCTCTTTTTTCAGGATCTTCGCGTCGTAGTCATCGGAGATGGAGCTCTCCTTGACCATGTCGTCGTTGGTGAAGTCGCTCCCCATCCAGCTCTGCAGCATCATCGACGGCGGGATCTTGACGATGCGTTCGATCTTGGGAACGTACTGCCACAGCTGTTGATCGAGTTTAAGGAAGGTAATGCCCTGGTCCCTGGGCGGGTAGAGAATCTTCATGAAGCTTTTCTTTTTCCCCTCGGCCCAGCTCTCGACCTCGACCGTACGTTGGCTTCGCTCCGAGGTGATGACCATCTTCATCTTCATGTAAACGTTCTCGCCCCGGAAGTTATCCTCGACTTTTTTGATGATCTCCTCGGCTTCCGAAGCGAAGAGCAGCATTGCGCCTATCAGCCATAATGTCAGTATACGCATGAGAACCCCTTTTCACCGATTATAGCTCCTTTTGGGTCGGAATCCCTTAAAATAACGTCATGGAAACACTACTACCCCTCTGCGGTATCGACGAGGCGGGACGCGGCCCCATCGCGGGGCCGCTCGTCATGGCGGGCGTCATACTGCGCGCATCCATTGACGGGCTGGACGACTCGAAAAAACTGACGGAAAAGCGGCGCGAAACGCTTTTCGACCTCATCGTCGAACAGAGCCGTTATCACATTGTCCGCTTCGACGCGGCACGAATCGACGACGAGGGCATCTCCGCCTGCCTCGCCGCCGGGCTGCGGGAGATCATGCGGACGCTGGGCGAAGCCGACTACCTCTTCGACGGCAACTCGACGTTCGGTGTCAAGGGCCTCCGCACCCAGATCAAAGCCGACGCCGA
>JACXUG010000096.1 GCA_014764065.1 Campylobacterales bacterium | reverse complement strand
AGATAGGTCGAGATAAAGACCAGAAGCTCTTTTCCGGTATGAAGGAAGAGCAGTTTTACTTTTCCAAGCAGGTGATGTTCGACGATGGAATCGAAATAGTATACTACTCTACGATTTTATGGAGCAGCACTACGCGCTCAGCGAAGAACACCACGATCTTGTTATCCGCGAGCTCAACAAACTCAAAGAGCAGTTCTACCTGATCTCCAGCAACAGCAAACTCTCCTAGGACGCAACCATGCCGTCGCAATACCACGTTGTCGTCGAAAAACTGTGCGGCTGCGCACAGAAAAGGGGACTGGAGCAGATCCGTACCTTCTACAGCCGTGACGAGGCCGAAGAGCACGCCTACGAGTGGGCCGATACGCTCAACAACAGTTTCTGCGGCAAACACGGTTTTGACGTCAAGGAGGTGGACGACAACTTCGTCATCTCCGTTGAAGAGGGCGGTTTCGTCGAGGCGTGCGAGCTTTACTAGTCCGGTCGATTTCCGTGAACCGGATTGCCACGATTTTAAATGCTTTTTCGATAAGATAGGGCGCTTGTAAGTTGCGTAGGCATTGCACGAGCAGAGATTGATCCGGGAGCCCACACGTATGGAAAACCAACCGAATATGCCGGCGTCAGAAACGGCAGAGCCGTCCGAAACGACTGAACACGCTGCGGCAGTAGCGTCACAATACGAGGACGCGATGCTCGACGCGTTTGTACAGAAACCCGAGAAGTTCGCATGGTACAAGCGCACCTTCGCCAGGTTCAACCAGAACGGTGTCGACAGTTTCGCATGGAGCTGGTCCTGGTGGGCCTTCTTCGTGACCTTCTGGTTCCTGCTCTACCGCAAATCCTATCTGCCGGCGCTGGGCTATTTCGGTGCGGCAGTCCTCTTTTCGCTCCTGCCGCTCGGGCTCATTGGTTCGCTGATCTTCATGGTCCTGGCGGGCGGAACCGCTCCCTATTTCGTCTACAAGACCTACAGAGAGTTGAAACTGAAGGCGGAAGCCGCCTCAGAGGATTCGGACGCGCGTGTAGCGGCAATGAAACAGCTCGGCGGGTACCATACCTGGGTCGTCGTCGTTGCCGCGATCATCAACGTGCTGATGCTCATCGGCGTCGTGATCGCTTTCGTAGCACTCGGCGTCGTCCTGAGCCAGCAGCAGTAACAACGCTTCAAACGACGTATTCAGTGCCCCGAGTTCGCTGTAGGCGTTCTCCTGCGAAAAAGTAAAGGCGGTCAGTTCACCGTTGAGGGTTTCGCCCTGCGTGACGAGTCCCTGCAGGTCCGTTGTCGTCGACGCCTGGGCGCCATGCTATAGCAGGAAAAAGATCATAAACAGACTGTTTCGAATCAAAAGTATTCCTTGAAAGATGGTTTTTTTAGGGGTGAAATATTATCGTAGATTATATTGTGTATTGATTTTGCTCCCGGATTAAATCATATATTCAAGAATAGAGCGTGACCACATAAAGAGTTTGCTCCCCAAAAAAGGCCTTGTTGTAGTAGAAAAAATGTGCAGATGCGCCAAGCGCCAGAACATGCCGTAGGCCGTGCGGTTGAGACGAAAACCGATTGAATCATCCAGTAGATATTCCATGGGGCCCCTTTAATTACCTATGCAACTATTGTATAGACAATCTTTCTGCTTGCTTAGGCAAAAATGGCAGATCGGATTTAAAAAGATCGGAAGGGGAAGCAGCGGTGGGCCCGTGGAGGCCCGGAGAGTCAGATCAGCGCGACCGCACTTTGGAGGGAGGGGGCAAAGTCTACGTTCTCGAACCGTTTTTCGTGGTTGAAGCGCATCAGTTTCTTCACAAACGCGTCGGGGGCGGCAATGATCACCTTGACCCCGTCCGTTTTGAGCTTTTCGATCAGGTCTTTGAGGGTGAAGATCGCCGTGATGTCCATAAACGGTACGTTCATAATGTCGATGACGACCGTTTTTGTATCGAGCAGGTTGTTCGCCTGGCGCTCGAAAAAGGTGCTGGAACCGAAGAAGAAGGCACCGTTGATCCGGATGATGCGCGCATTTTTTGTTCCCAGGTCAGGCTGCTGCGAACCGGCACCGGCAGTCTCCAGCACGATCTGCGTCTCTTTGGTGATGCGGTAGACGATGAGCAGCGACGCCAGGATGATGCCGAGGCCCACGGCGGTGATGAGGTCGACGAAGACGGTGACGAAGAAGACGGTGAGCATCGTCATGAGGTCGCTGCGAGGGCTCTCCTTCCAGACTTTCAGGAAACGGTAGTCCAAAATATCGACGCCGACCTTGATGAGGATACCGGCCAGCACCGCCAGCGGGATCTTGGAGGCGAGCGGTGCGAGGAAGAGGACGATGAGCAGCAACACCACGGCATGTGTCATACCCGAAAGGCGGTTGGTACCGCCGCTTTTGACGTTGATGACGGTCCGCATCGTCGCCCCGGCACCCGGGACGGCCCCGACGAGGGCGCACAGCGCATTGCCGAGACCCTGGCCGAAGAGTTCGCGGTCGGGGTTGTGCTTGGTCCGGGTGATGGAGTCGGCGACGATGGAGGTCAGGAGGGTGTCGATGGTCCCCAGCACGGCCAGCGTGAAGGCCAGCGATATGATGACCGTATAGTGCTCCAGGGTGAAGTCAGGCAGGACAAGGGCCGGGAGCTCGGCGGGAATCGTGCCGATCGTCTCGACGGGCAGCTGCAGGAGCGCGGAGAGCGGGGTGAGCACGACGAGGGCGATCAGCGGCGATGGGACGACCTTGGTCAGCCGCGCCGGTGTGAAAAAGACGATGGAGAGGGCGGCGAGTGCCAGCAGGAGCGCCCAGAAGTTGGTCTGCGGCAGCAGCGAAGGTAGGGTGACCAGCAGGTGCAGGACGGCGGCGTCCGAGGGGAGCCCCAGCAGGGGGTTGAGTTGCAGCAGGATGATGATGACGCCGATCCCGCTCATAAAGCCCGAGATGACCGGGTAGGGGATAAAGCGGACGAAACGGCCGATGCGGGTGAAACCGAAAACGATCTGGAATATCCCCGCCAAAAGGACAACAGTGGCGACCAGGCCGATATCGCCGCCGAGCGTTGCGACGGCCGCGGCCACGACGACGGTCATGGGGCCGGTCGGGCCGGAGATCTGCGTAGGGGTACCGCCGAACAGGGCGGCAAAGAAACCGAGGATGATGGCGCCGTAGAGCCCCGCCGCCGCGCCGAGACCGCTGGCGACGCCGAAGGCGAGCGCAAGCGGCAGCGCGATGACGGCGGCCGTCAGCCCGCCGAAAAGATTGCCGTGAAGATTGGAAAAGAGTGACACTGAGGGCCTTTGCATGACGGCCCGGGGGCCGCCGATAGATTACGTGAAATTGTACAGCAGATCGGGAAAAAAGCAGATGACAATTTTGTCGGGCTCGTGGAGTACAGCAACACCAGGTCGCGACGATCAGCCTTTGAACGCCTTGACGGCGAACTCTTTGACGCCGACGTAGGGGGAAGTGGCTGTCGGGTAGATGACGACGTCGTAAACGCCCCCGTTCTGTGGCAGGTCGATCGTGTAGGTTTGTCCGTCGACGTCGACAGTGATACTGCTTTGGTTGGAAAGCGCTGCGCCGTCAAACTCTTTGACGGCGCAGGCACCGAAGTACTGCTGACCCGTTGTACCGCCGAAGTCGATTGTGAAGGGCGTATTGGTCGTATTAACGACATTGAGCGAACCCGGCTTGGGGGTGTGATAGAGATGGTCACGATTCACTTGATTGTCATCCAGACAGTTGGTTGCGATGTATGCGTTGATGAGATAGCCCTGGGAAATGGTCACTCTGCCCACTTCCGTGTCAAGGGCAGCGGGCAGCGTATACCAGATGCTGGGGGCTTCCGAAACCTCTTCATAGTCGTCGTCGAGGGAGCTTTTCGGTGCCAGTGGTGTGATGTCACCGTAGAAGTGGTGGGCGGAGATATTGCCGTCGAGGGCATTGATCATCGTGAGCAGGTGGACACGCGGTTCGGTGGAGTTGTCCTCGCCGCAGCCGGAGAATACCAGCGCGGCCGCGGCCGATACCGCCAAAAGCAGTGGGCGTATTTTCATACTCTTCCTTCGTCAAAGCAATCGGTTTGGGCTATTATACTGTATGGGGACAAACGGGTCAACATCCCCGTTCAGGGATGTTTGTCCGTTTCGAGCCAGTGGACGAACTCGTCGCGGCTGTTGTAACCGGCGACCGTGTGGTAGGCCTGCTGCGTCGCGGGGTTGACAAAGTGGACGACGGGGGTGAAGGCGATGTTGAATGCCGGCGGGAAGGTCTCTTTCTCCTTGTTGAGGATCACCGAGATGTATTTACTGTGCACGAGCGCGTTGACATCCTCCTTGCGCAACACGAGCTCTTCGAACTTCCGGCACCAGGGGCAGTAGTTCGCGACGAGGAGCAGCATGACGTTTTTGTGCTCTTTTTTGGCCCGCGCAACGGCCGTTTCGTAATCCGTTTCATACCCCAGTGACGCCGCGAGCGTTCCTTTCTCCTTGACACGTTTGAGCGTGCCGCGCTCCTGGGCGTACTGGTCGGCGAATTTGGCCAGCAGTTCGTCGACGCTGTCTTCTAGCTTCTCTTCGACATTCTCCTTGTCATAGGCAAAGGCGAGTGTGTTCTGGTAGGTCAACGCAAAGACTTTATCGTCGGAGCCCATGCGCTTCACCTGCTCGCCGATAACGAGGCGGACGTTGATCAGCACGGTTTTACCGACATATTCTTCCGCGACGAGGATGGCGAGGGAGCGGTCGCTGTAGCCGGCGCTATCTATGCCCAGTTCACCGATGGTGGAATCAAGGGCCTCGCGGATGGCGGGTTTGCTGCTCTTAGGGATCTTTTCACCCGAGATGTCGACGATGGGGTAGACCTTGTCGACGCCGCGCAGGGTAAAGATCGATTCGGCGCAGAGGGTGGCCGCGGCGAAGAAGAGGCGGTTTCATGCCGTGCCGTATCATGCTGGTTGAATACGGCAACGGTGAGCGCTGGCTCGTCAGCATGGACATGACACTGGCGATCCACGGTGGTTACGAGCTCCCGGCTGATATGCTCAAAATGGCACTCAGCGTCAAAAAAGCAATGGAGGAGATCCCGGCGCGTGCAGCGAGCGGCGATTTCTAATCCAATCTTTCCTCATGCCGCAGTCTCTTTGCGTTGCTGCGGCGTTCACGATCAGTTCACATTTGTATGATAAACTCGACACTGTGATTGACTAAATGCTCCGCAAGAGCAGTTAGATATCAAACCAAAGGATAACCCAATGCAAAGAAGAACATTCCTCTCTCTCGCAGCTGGCGCCTGTGCCCTGGCTGCCGTACCGGCAAGCGTCCGTGCGGAAGATTTCCGTAAATCCAAGCCGACAGTATGGACGGCTAAAACTGTTGACGATGCCCTT
>JACXUG010000153.1 GCA_014764065.1 Campylobacterales bacterium | reverse complement strand
CCGCTGTGCCACTGGTCGCGGGTCCGACCGGTGGTGAGCAGGTAGGGGAACTCCAGCGAAGTGTTTTCGCTGCGGCGTTCATTCTGCACGAAGATGAGGTTCGCCTTGCCGTCGGGGGTGAGGAACTCGTTGTCATCAAAAAGCCCTTCGCCCCAGACGTAGCCGCCGTTTTTGAGGCTGGCGGCGTCAACGTTGCTGATGTCCATGTGCCCCTTCGGGCTGAGGGCCGTCATGCGGCGGTACTCGTCCCAGACCGCTTCGGCGTTAGGGTAGTTGAAGGCGCGCACGAAGCCCATGGCCCTCCCGATCATCGTAAAGATCTCCCAGTCGGGTTTGCAGTCGATACTGCGGCGCGTCAGTCGCTCCTGGCGGGTGATGCTGCGGTCCATGTTGGTCTGCGTCCCCTCTTTTTCGCCCCAGGGGGCCGCCGGCAGGCGCAGGTGGGCAAAGGGTTTCGTTTCGCTGTCGTCGTAGGCGTTGATCTCGACGATGAAGGGGACCTTCTTTAATGCCGCCTCGACCCGTTTGCGGTTGGGGAGGTGGTAGACGGGGTCGGTGTGGCAGATGATGAGGACGTCGAGTTCGCGCCGTTCGGCCGCTTCGATCATCTCGAAGGCGGTGAGCCCCGGGGCAGGGGCGATGTTCTCCGTACCCCAGAATTCGCTCACCTTGGCGATGGACTCCTCGTTGAAATCCAGGTGCACGGCGAGGGTCGTCGCCAGGCCCCCGACCTCGCGGCCCCCCATGGCGTTGGGCTGGCCGGTGAGGGAGAAGGGGCCGTTGCCGGGGCGGTTGATCTTGCCGGTGAGCAGGTGGAGATTGATGAGCGCGAGGTTCTTGTCGACCCCCTGCGCACTCTGGTTGAGCCCCATCGTCCAGGCGGAGATGACGTTCTCGCTTTCGTAAAAGAGTGCCATGAAGGCTTCGAACATCTCTTCTTCCAGCCCGCACCGCTTGAGCAGCTTCTTGGTCGGGATCTTCTTGATCTTTTTAAGATAGGCGTCAAAGCCGTTGACATGCGCGTCGAGGAAGGCGTTGTCGGTT
>JACXUG010000027.1 GCA_014764065.1 Campylobacterales bacterium | reverse complement strand
GGCCGCCGCCGTGGAGCAGGCGGAAACGCCCGGAGGGGTGTTTGGCTGGATCGCCATGTTGTCGACGCCGCCCTCTTCGTTGATCTTTTCGATCTGCGCCCAGATATCCTCGGCCGCTTTCATGTAGCGCTTGGCCGTTTCGGATTCCGGTTTCACATAGGTGACGGGTTTGCCTTCGTCACCGCCGATGCGGACCGCAGGCTCGATCGGGATCTCGGCGAGAATGTGCGTACCGAACTCCTTCGCGAGAGGCGCTGTGGTACCTTTGCCGAAAATGTCGTATTCGACACCCGTATCCGGCGCGATGAAGCCGCTCATGTTTTCGACGATACCGCCGATTGGGATGTGCAGTTTCTTGAACATATCGAGTGAACGGCGGGAGTCGTCCAGGGAGACCGTCTGCGGTGTCGTGACCGTGATGCCGAGCGTGACAGGGACACTCTGTGCGAGGGTCAGCTGCGCGTCACCCGTGCCCGGGGGCATGTCGATGACGAGACAGTCCAGTTCGGACCAGAGGATGTCGCGCAGGAACTGCTCGATCGCCTTCATGATCATCGCACCGCGCCAGATGAGCGACTGCCCCTCTTCCATCAGGGAACCCATGGACATCATCTCGATACCATAGGCTTTGAGCGGCAGGACCTTGTTGCCCTGGATCTCCGGCTTGACCTCTTCGACACCGAGCATACGGGGAACGTTCGGCCCGTAGATGTCCGCATCGAGCAGACCGACTTTCTTGCCCTGCATCGCCAGCGCGATCGCCAGGTTGACGGAGCTGGTCGATTTGCCGACGCCGCCCTTGCCGGAACTGACCATGATGAAGTTCTTCACCTGCGGCGCAATGTTCTTCCCCTTGGAAGAGCTTTCGCGTGGCATCTTCGGTGCCGTGATGTTGATGCTGACGTTGGACGCGCCGGCACGCTTGAGCTCCGCCGTCGCCTCGTCCGTAATCTGCTGCGCCACTTCCGGTGCGCTCGAAGTGATATCGACCGTGACACTTACGTCGCTGCCGCTAACACTGATCGCTTTGACAAATCCGAAGGTCACGATATCTTTCGTAAAGCCCGGATAGATAACGCTTGACAATGCCGATTTAACAATTTCTTCTGTCATAACTGTTTCCTTTTAAAATTTAGTGCTGTGCCGCCGCCGCTTCTCTGGCGATGGCTTCGATGGCTTCTGAGTTTTCCATAATGTTCTGCGTGATCTTGTACGAACAGAATTTCGGTCCGCACATGGAGCAGAACTCCGCCTCTTTGAAGACGTCCTGCGGCAGGGTCTCGTCGTGGTACTCGCGTGCCCGTTCGGAGTCGAGGGCCAGTTCGAACTGCTTCTCCCAGTCAAAGGTGTAGCGCGCGTCACTCATCTCGTCGTCGATATCACGCGCCCCTTTGCGGCCGCGGGCAATGTCCGCCGCGTGCGCCGCGATCTTGTAGGCGATGATCCCTTCGCGGACATCTTCCGCATTCGGCAGCCCCAGGTGCTCTTTGGGTGTGACGTAACAGAGCATGGACGCCCCGTGCCAGCCGCCGACCGCTGCGCCGATCGCAGAGGAGATATGGTCATATCCCGCCGCGATATCGGTAACGAGAGGCCCGAGGATGTAAAAAGGCGCCTCGTGACAGAGCTCGCGCTGCAGCTTCATGTTGCGCTCGATCTGGTTGAGCGGCACGTGCCCCGGCCCCTCGATCATCACCTGGACGTTCTTCTCCCAGGCACGCAGGGTCAGTTCGCCCAGGACTTTCAGTTCGCCCAGCTGGGCGTCGTCGCTGGCATCTGCCAGACAGCCCGGGCGCAGCGAGTCGCCCAGGGAGAGGGAGACGTCATGGCGAGCACAGATGTCCAGGATCTCGTCGAACGCCGTGTAAAACGGGTTCTCGCGGTGGTAGTGCATCATCCATGCCGCCATCAGCGAACCACCGCGGCTGACGATCCCCATTTTGCGCTTGGCGACCTTCGGCATCGTCTCGAGCAGGAAGCCGGCGTGGATGGTGAAGTAGCTCACTCCCTGCTGCGCCTGGCGCTCGAGGACTTCGAGCATCTTCTCGATGGTGAGCTCCTCGATCTTGTTGTTGACGTCGTGCAGGATCTGGTAGATTGGCACGGTACCGATGGGGATCCTCGAGTTGGCGATGACCGCCTTGCGGATCTCGTCGAGGTCGCCGCCGGTGGAGAGGTCCATCGCCGTATCCGCTTTATAGTGTTGGGAGACCTGCACCTTTTCGATCTCGCCCTGGACATCCGAGGCGATCGCCGAGGAGCCGATGTTCGCGTTGATTTTGCAGGTCGCAGCGATCCCGATGGCCATCGGTTCAAGGTTCGTGTGGTTGACGTTGGCCGGGATGATCATACGGCCGCGGGCGACCTCGGAGCGTACCAGCTCCGGCGACAGATCTTCGATCTTGGCGACATACTCCATCTCTTCGGTAATGATGCCCTGCTTGGCATAATACATCTGCGTGCGGACTTTATCGTTCTTACGTTTCTCTACCCATGAGGTTCTCATAGCGAACTCCTGTAGCAATGCTTTGGCGTAATATAGTCACCGCCGATAAAAAGGCCTACGGCATATCGAACGAGTGACAATCTTTCAAAATAAATTAAGAGAAATTTACTCCGAATTGCAGCTATCTTAGTTTTTGGAATCATACATCATCCGCTGCCATTTTCCGCTGGCACCGCCAGCCTGAAAAGAAAAAGTATTACGATTCTACACAAGCATCACAAAAGCTTTGCATCTGTATAATTTCGTAACATTTTTCCGTAAAGAGGATATTTTTTGTCTGATTTAACGCTTATCCTGCTAGCTGCCGGAGATTCAAGCCGGTTTCAATGCGGAGTGAAAAAACAGTGGCTTCGCATCGGCGACGCACCGCTATGGCAATTTGTTACCGATCGTTTCATCCGAAGCGAACAATTTGCAGAAGTGATCATCACCGCCCACCCCGAGGAAACGGCATACATGCAGCTGCACGGCGCATACCGTGTCGTCAGCGGCGGCAACAACCGCCAGGCCTCCCTGCGCAATGCACTGGCCGAGGTCAATACCCCCTACGTCATGGTCACCGACGTCGCCCGCGGCTGCATCGACAAAGCGCTTATTTCACGCCTCATCGCGGCGCGGGACCAAGCGGACTGCATCGTGCCGGCCCTCGGCGTGCATGACACCGTCACCTTCCGCGGCGAGACGATCGACCGCGGCGCGCTGCTGCGTATCCAGACCCCCCAGCTCTCCAAGACGGACGTGCTCAAAGCGGCCCTGGCCACCGATGAAACCTATACCGATGAAAGCAGCGCCATCGTCGCCGCCGGCGGCAGCCGCCACTTCGTCGAGGGGGATGAAGCGGCCCGGAAACTGACGACGCTGGCCGATTTGAGGGCGATGGCATGCTTCGAGGGGCCTTCCGCGGCAATGCTGACCGGCAACGGGTTCGATGTGCACGCCTTTGATACCGCAGGGAGCATGGTCCTCGGCGGCGTAGCCATAGACCACCCTGTCGGGTTCAAAGCCCACAGCGACGGCGACGTCGCCATCCACGCGCTGATCGATGCCCTGCTCGGCGCCGCGGGCCTTGGGGACATCGGAATGCTCTTTCCCGATACGGACGACACCTACAGGGGGATCGATTCGTCCAAGCTGCTGGACACGGTCGTCACGCGCCTGAAACGCTACGGTTTCGGCATCGTCAACGCCGACATCACGATCGCGGCGCAGGCCCCGCGCCTCTCGCCCTATAAAGAAGCGATGCGGCAACAGCTCGGGACCCTGCTCGGGCTCCCACCCGTACGTGTCAGCGTCAAAGCGACAACGACGGAAAAACTCGGCTTCGTCGGCCGCAAAGAGGGGGTCGCCGTGATAGCCTCCGCTACCTTGAATTATATAAATTGGACACACTTATGAGAGTATTGATTATTGAGAACGAGATCTATTTGGCACAGAGCATCGCCAGCAAACTGGGTGAACTGGGCCACCAGTGCGATATCAGCAGCTCCATCCAGGACGCTTTTAAAGGGGTCGCCTACGATGTCGTACTGCTCTCGACCAACATCAGCGGCCAGGACATCTACCCCGTCATCGAGGCGTTCCGCGATGCCGTCGTCATCCTGATGGTCTCCTATATCAGCAACGATACCGTGACCAAGCCGCTGGCCGCCGGGGCGAAAGACTACATTCTCAAGCCCTTCATGATCGAGGAACTCATCCGCAAGATCGAACATTTCCAGGAGTTCAACCGCCTCAAACTGGCCAACGAGACCTACAAGCGCTATCTCGACCAGCACTTCAAGGGGGTCAAGATCACCCAGGATCTCGACAACGTCACTCCGCCGGTTTTCATCGCCTCGAACTTCCAGAAGTACGCTGACCGCTTCGCCTTCGATTATGCGAAAAGCAACGGCCGGGAGCTGGTCTACATCAGCCTCGACAACTCCAGCGCCTTCAACGATATCTCCAAAGCACCGGCTTCCGCCCTGCTCTACATCACCGACTTCCAGTTGTTGAAGAGGGCCGACCGCAAACCCTTCCTGGAGCTGATCAACGCGCGCAACGTCATCGTCTCCAGCACCGACTCCGTCGATGTCGCAGGCGTCCAGATAATTGAGATAAAAAGTGACAGCACGGTCTTCGAACAGGGTGATATCCTCCCGATCGAGGACTATGTTAAATATATCGTGTTAAATTATCAGCATAAATTCCCCGATACGGAACTCTCCAAAAAACTGGGAATCTCGCGAAAAAGCCTCTGGGAGAAGCGTAAAAAGTATGGCATCATCAAGAAAAAATAGCGCCCTTTTCCTCGACCAGGAAGCGCTCTCGGCCCTCAGCATCCTCAAAGCCGGCATGCTCTCGCCGGTCACGGAGCTGATGAACGAAGCGCAGATGAAGCAGGTCCTCTCCACGGGCCGCTTCAGCGACACGACTTTCCCCTTTCCCTTCATTCTCGCCCCTGCGGGCAGTACGAACGAGAAGATTCTCGCTGGCACCAAACAGGGGGAGACCCTCGACCTCATCGTCGATGGCGAACACGCCGGGGCCCTCGTTGTCGGGGAGGTGTTTGAGATCGACCCCAACGAGCGCGTCCGCCACATCTACGGCACGGACAACCCCTCACACCCCGGGGTAAGTTCGACCCTGAAGCGCCTTGGAAGATTTGCCGTCAGCGGGTCGCTGTCACTGCTGAACGACCCGGTCGCGCCGATCCTCCAAAACATCGAAGAGGCCAAACAGCGCATTGGCGCCAAGCATACAACGGCGATCATGATGGCAGCCAACCCGCTGCACCGCGCCCATGAGCGCCTCATCCGCCAGACGCTGGACAGCACCGACCTCGTCGTTATCTTCCTGCTCAAACCCTATAACACGGCCGATCTGAGCTACGAGATCCGGGAGGAGACCCTCACCTACTTCGTCGAGCACTACCTCCCCCGCAACCGGGTCGTCATCATCCCGCTGGAGTACAGCTACATCTTCGCAGGCTACAACGAGGTGATCATCGACGCCATCGTCGCCAAAAACTTCGGCTGCGACCGGCTGATGATCGGCCAGAACCACGCCGGCGTCGGCATGTACTACGACCACAACAGCAACCAGTCCGTCAAGGACCGCATGTACGGCATCGACATCGAGGTCGCCATCGCCCGCGAGTACGTCTACTGTAACGAGTGCAAGACGCTGGTGAGCACCCAGACCTGCCCGCACGGCAACCACCACCAAATCTCCTACCACGCCGACTCCATTTTGGAGCTCCTCAAGACCGGCCTCATGCCGCCGGCGGTGCTGATGCGCAAGGAGATCTCCGCCATCCTGCTCTGCCGCCTTTTCCCCGGCCGCATCAAGAACATCGAGAAGCTCTACTACGACATCATGCCGGTCAACGGTCTGCTCGAAGAGCATACCGACCGCGACTTCTACATCAAACTGATGGAACTCTACCAGACGACATCGCTGACCTAAGACGGCATTGAAAGGAGACTATTTGAATCTCAACTGGATGTTTCTGACCGTAGGCTACAGCGGTCTCTCTCCCAAAGCCCCCGGTACGGTAGGCACCCTGGTCTCTTTGCCTGCAGGGATGGCCATCTTGCTCCTCCTCGGTCCGCAGACCCTCTTCCTGGCGACGATCCTCATCACGCTGATCGCCGTCAAAACGATAGATATGCACGAGCAAGCCGGTAACCCCCACGACGACCAGCGCATCGTTATCGACGAACTAGCCGGGATGTGGCTGGCCCTTGCCATTGCACCGGGGATGATGATCGCGCCGGAAGCCCTGACGCAGTGGGAAAACGGTTTTGTGATCCAGAGCCTGCTCGGATTCGCTTTTTTCCGTCTTTACGATATTAAGAAACCTTCAATGATCGGCCGTATCGACCGTGAAGCAAAAGGGGGGATAGGGGTAATGGGCGACGACCTGCTCGCCGGTGTGCTCGCGGGAATCTCCGCGGCGCTCGTCTGGCAGGTCATCCTCAAAGCAACGGCGGCATTCGCCGCCTAGAAGTACTCCATCAGCAGGTGGGGTGCCACACTGCGGGATATAGATTCCCGCATCTTCATACGCAGCCATATGGTGCGCAAAGGCGCTTGAGGCCAGCGCACCGGCAATTCCGAACGCGATAATACTTTTTCATGCTGTTTCCTTTGAATGAAATCAGCGAAATGATACGGGAAATGTGTGAGCGGAGTGCGAGCGGCCGGAGGCCGTTTAGGAAGGATTCGGCGCCAGGGCTTCCGCGATAAGTTCGATGGGGTTTTTAAAGACCGTGTCGACTTCGGCCTGGTGCATGGAGTTATTGATCTGCATCCGGCAGGCCGAACACTCCGCGGAGACGACCTGTGCCCCGCTTGCCTTGATCATGGCGGCCTTTGGCTTGCCCGCCGCTTCGGCGAAGTGGTACTTCTCCGTCTGCATCGTCACACCGCCGAAGCCGCAGCAGGCGTTCGGGTCGCTCATCTCTTTGATGGTGTAGCTCTGGCCGATCAGTTTGCGCGGCTCCTGGTAGACCCCCTGCATTTTGCGGGCATGGCAGGGATCGTGGTAGGTTACGGTAAGGTCGCGGCGCCCCCTGGAAGCAAGCAGTTCCGAGAGGTGCGTCTTCTGCTCCAGCCACTCCGTCGCCATGAAGACCTTGTGTTTGAGCTTCTGCGCCCGCGCCTTCCACTCCGGCTGGTCGTGGAAGAAGTGCTCGTAGTCGATCTTGATCATCGCCGAGCAGGTCGCTTCGGGGATGATGATCGCCTCGACCTCGTCGATGAAGCTCTCGAAATACTCGATGTTCTTCTTCGCATTGTGGTCGACGGTCGCGAAGTCCCCCGTGAAGTAGGCGGGTGCCCCGCAGCAGAGCTGCTTTTTCGGGATGAATGCATCGATCTCCAGTACTTCCAGGATCTCCATCAGTGATTTGCCGATGCCGGTGTAGTTGTAGTTGGCCAGACAGCCGATGAAGATCGCGACTTTGCGCTTTCCGCCGTTGTCCGTCATCTCCGGGTAGGAGTTCAGGAAGGACTTTTTGCCCATGGAGGGGAGCAGGCGCTCTTTCTTGATCAGCGGCAGGGAGAAGCGCGGCTGCATCGAGGAGGTCTGCTCCTTGATCTTGAAGCCGCAGGTCTGGAAGGCGTACCCTGACTTCATGAAGAAGTCCATGAGCTTTCGGTGGCGCAGCAGGAAGAAAAACGCCCTCTTGAACCAGGCGATGCCGAACTTGTCGGCGATGTCGGCGCGCACCTGCTCGATGACCATGTCGGTGGGCAGGGACTTGGGGCAGACGTCGGTACAGTTCGTACAGAGGAAGCAGCTCTCGAAGATATCCTTCGCCGTCTTGTCCAGCTCCAGCTGGCCACGCTCGTAGGCGCCGAGCAGATCGATGAAACCGCGGGGGCTCGTGACCTCGTCCGCATTGACGTTGTGGATCGTACAGACGGGGATACACTTCCCGCACTTGATGCACGCGTCCGAGGTGGCCGTAAAATTGAAAATCTCTTCCGAATACCGTTTAGTCATGGCGCAATTTTAACGAATGTTTTTCAATTCGTTTATATTTTTGATCATTAATGCGAATCAGACAGTTTTCGAAAAAGTCTTCTTGCTGCCGGCGTGTTTTTTCATGTAGGCGTCGAAGGCCATCGCGATGTTTCGGATAAGCAGCGTGCCCGTCGGGGAGCACTCGATCTTCTCCGGCGCGATCTCGAGCAGCTCCTCGTGGACCATCGGCTGCAGTTCATCGAGCGCATCGGCGAAGTAGTCGTCGAACTTCACGCCGAACTTCGCTTCGAAGCGCGTGATGTCGAGCTTAAAGTTGCTCATCAGCTCCATGATGACGTGCTGGCGGATCAGGTCGTCGGCACTGTGCGTAACCCCGCGCTCGAACGGCAGGCGCCCGGCGTCGATCGCCGCTTCATACGCCGCCATCTCCTTGAAGTTCTGCGCGTAGTAGTCGACGCCCTCGCCGATGGAGGTGAGGCCGATGCCAACAAGGTCCGCCCCGCCCTTGGTCGTATAGCCCTGGAAGTTGCGGTGCAGCTCACCCTTCTCGATCGCCTTGAAGAGCTCGTCCTCGGGCTTGGCGAAGTGGTCCATCCCGATCATCTTGTAGCCGTTGTTCTGCATAAAATCGATCGTCTGCTGCATGATGGAGAGCTTTTCCTCCGGTTTGGGCAGGGTCGTCTCGTCGATCTTGCGCATCGTCTTCTTGAGCCACGGTACATGGGCGTAGTTGAAGACCGCAAAGCGGTCCGGGTTCAGCGTCACGGCGAGTTTCAGCGTT
The DNA here is from genome assembly GCA_014764065.1 of Campylobacterales bacterium. Lineage (GTDB taxonomy): Bacteria > Campylobacterota > Campylobacteria > Campylobacterales > Sulfurimonadaceae > Thiomicrolovo. Next base: position 8,896 of record JACXUG010000027.1, on the reverse strand, counting down.
TCCATGAAAGTCGCCAGCGTCTGGTGCGGCAGGCCGTAAATGAGGTCGACGTTGACGCTCGCCATGTTGTATTTGCGCGCCAGGTCCATCGCTTTTTTCGTGATGTCGTAGGGCTGGACGCGGTGCACCGCTTCTTGGACCTTCTCATTGAAGTCCTGGATGCCGAAACTCACCCGGTTGAACCCGGCGTCGCTCATCACCTTCATCTGCGCCTCGTCGATGTGGCGCGGGTCGATCTCGCAGCTGATCTCCGCATCGGGGGCGAAGTTTGGAAAATGCGCCTTGATGGCAGTGATGATCTCGTCGAGCTGTTCCGCGCTAAAAAAGGTCGGCGTCCCGCCCCCGAAGTGCAACTGGATCACCTCCCGCGACGTATCGAGGTACTGCGCGAGGATATCCATCTCCCGCTTCAGGTAATCGATGTAGCGGATCTTTTTATCCTCCTTGGAGGTAAAGACGACGTTGCAGCCGCAGAAGTAGCATGCGTTGCGGCAAAAAGGGAGATGGAAATAGAGCGAAAGGGGGCGCTCTCTGTCCTGCCCTTTCAGCTTTTCGAGGTAGGTCTCGTAAGCAAAGTCGGTGCTAAATTCCAATGCCGTCGGGTAGCTCGTATAGCGCGGCCCCGGTTTGGAATATTTGGTGAATTTTGCGAAATCAAGCATGCTCTGTCCCATCAAGGAAAATTAAGATGTTATTATGCCTGCAAGGGGCTTGAGGGGGGATAAAGCAGCGGCTTTTGCCGCCGCGATCAGAAGGTTGCTCGTACCGAGAAGGAGTAGGAGCGGCCTGTTTTATACTTGAAGGTCGTCTGGCTTCCCTGCTCCCAGACCGTTTCGTCGTCGAGGAGGTTCTTGACCTTGAAGGTCAGGTCGAGTGTCGTGTTGAGCGCATCGACCTCGAACTTTTCGATCCAGGTGAAATCGAGCAGGTGCGGCGGGATCTCGTAATCATCCAGCCCGAGGATGACGTTGCCGTTTTTCAGCGCGACGCGCATCAGGCGGCGGGCCATCTTGTTGTACGAGAGGTTGACCGAACGCGTATTGGGGTCGTCGTAGGTCAGCGAGAGGTTGAGTACCTGCGGTGAAAGCCCCTGCAGACCGCGGTCCTGGGTCACTAATTTCGCTTGCTGCGCCGGCGTCAGCTCCACCTTGGAGTAGATGTAGGTGTAGTTCCCGCCGAAACTGACGTTCTCTAGCGATGAGTCGATGAAGTCGAGGTGCTTGTACCAGCTCAGCTCGATCCCCGCCAGCTCCGCCGCCTTGGAGTTGTCGAAGGAGAAGCGCGGCAGGCCACCCGTCGTGAAGGCGCGGGTATCCTCGATCGGGTTGTCCATGTGCTTGTAGAACACCGCCGACGTCAGGGCATCCGTCTCGTTCATATAGTACTCGTAGCGTGCATCGATGCTCTGGATATCCGTCTCGATCAGGTCCGGGTTCCCCGCGACTTTCGCCAGGTAGATCGGGTGCGTAAACTCGGCATTGACGAACTCACGGAAGTCCGGATAGATGAAGGTCTTCGAATAGGCCAGTCGGAACTGGTTGCTGTCGTCGAGGTGGTAGGTCATCCCCAGACTCGGGAGCACTTTGTTGAACTTCAGCGTGTTCGGCGTCAGTACGATGATATTGCTGTCGACCTGGTACTGCTCCACCGTCTGGCGCAGATCCACGTAGCGTCCGCCGAAGGTGATATCCATCGCCTCCGTCGGTTTGATCATCCCTTTGACATAGTAGGCGTTACGATCGAGCTCCGCATTGTACTGGTCTCTGGGCAGGGAGGTCAGCGAGAAGTCCAGGTCCGAACCGTCGCTGTAGTTTATAATGTCGTTGATCGGGCCGGAACTGACATCAAGGTCTTTGATCTTGCTCTGCATCTGCAGGTCGACCCGGCGCGCTTCACGCTCCTTATGCTCCGTGACGATCCCGGCTTCGAGGTAGTCCTGGTCGCTGAGCATCGGCACCTGGGTGCGGTTCTTCGCATAGACGTTGTAAAGCTTGTCGTCCGTCGTACGGTGGCTGTAGATCAGCTTGCTGTCGGGACGCGCAAAGACGTACGGCTGCGTCGAGTAGTACTGCTTGTAGTTGTAATAGACATCGTTGGGAACGTATTCGCTCGCCTGGGCAAGCTCCGCACCGAAATCAAAACGGTTGTCGACCCACAGCTTGTAGTCAAGACCGCCGCTGAGCTGGTCGATGTTGAGCTCGCGCTCCTGCCATTCGAAATAGTACTGGTGCTCTTTGGAGTTATTCTCGCCGAACGTTCCGTTGACGTCACGGGTCTGATCGAGCGTATTGAGCACAAAGAGTTTCGTATACTGCAGCTGCAGGTTGCGGAACTGGTACCCCAAGCTGATAATCCCGCCGTGCTGGATCGTCGTCTGCAGCATGTCGTTCGTCGCGGTGTTGTCCGGCGTCTGCGTCTGTACCCCGTCACTGGAGACGAGGTAATCGTAAGACGTGTAGGTACGCAGGCTGGATTCACCCTTGTAGCCGTAAGAGGCCAGCAGGCTCAGCTCGTGCTCATCGGCGAGTGTAAACTGTTTGCCGAACTCGACCTGCACCTCGTCGCCGTAAGGCACCGTCGTCGACTGCGCGTTGACGTCACGACGCTTCAGCATGGAGCGCAGCTCCTCGTTCGTATCGTTGAGTGTCGGCGGTGTCGATCCTACCGTCGGCAGAGATGCACTGTTGAAGGAACCCGGGAAAGGGCGGTAACTGTGGTCGTAACCCGTCCAGTCGGAATCGCCCCCCTCGTAGGTGGTTGCGTCTTTCCCGACGCTGTCATGGGCATTGATCCCTATTTTGATGCTAGCGTGGTCCTCGTCAACGTTCGACTTGGTCCGTACGTTGACGTACCCGCCGCCGAAGGCGCCGGTGATGTCCGGGGTGAAGGTCTTCTGGACCTGCAGGCTCCCGATAACCATGCTCGGGAACATATCCAGCGGGACCGTCCGTTTGATCGGGTTCGGTGAGGGCAGCGACATCCCGTTGAGCTCGGTGTTCGAGTAACGGTTACCCAGACCGCGGACATAGATGTACTTGCCGCCGATGATCGTGATCCCCGGGACACGTTTCAGGGCGCTCGCCGCATTGGAGTCCCCCTGTTTCGACATCTGCGCAGAACCAATCACGTTCGCGATCGTTTCGCTGTTGCGGACCTCCGCCATGACGGCCGCGATACTCCCCTCGACCTGCGGTGCCAGGACGACGAACTCTTCGAGTTCCATCGCCGCCGGGCTCAGCTCGACCGTGCGGCTAACCATCTCTTTTGGCAGGACTGTCACTTTGATACTCTGGGGGGAGTAGCTGGTATGGATAATGGAGAGCGTCTGGTTACCCTCCGGCAAGTCGATCACGATATGACCGGCCGCATCCGAGATGGCATTAACCTTCACTCCCGGTACAAAGACACGGGCACCCTGAACCGGTTTCTCATCTTCGCCAGAGAGCAGTGTCAGCGCCACCGTACCGTTGACGCTCGCAACACTCTTCTTGGTCTCCGCTTCCGTAGCCAGATCGGACGGGGCCTCGACGTCCGCGAAAGAGAGCGTGTTGTCCGTCTTGAGGGAGAGAATGATCTGGGTCTGTTTGCCCGATGCGATCACAAAGTTCTTTTTGACGAAGGCCTGGGGCGTTCCATTGTCCGTCGCCAGCAGCTGGAGCTGGTAGCGGCCTTCGGGCATTGCCGTGGTCAGGTAGCCCTGCGCATCCGTCATCCATTCGGCGCCGAACATCTCTGATGCCGCAGCCCCGTTCTTCGTGTCGGAGAGCAGTTCGAGGATAACGACCTGCTGTTCCGGCATCGGTTTACCGTCTTTGAGCACGTAGAGTGAAAGCTCTCCGCCCGCGGCGAAGAGGCTAATGGTCAGCCAGGTTACCAAAAAAAGTATACGCATCATTGCTGGCACTCCCAGATATTTGTTTTGCATTTTTCCATCTTCTTGCGCAGCTCGACCGCCTTCGCGAAGAGGTCCGGCTGCGTCAGCGTCTCAAGCAGCGCCTCGGTCTGGTCGAACTCCCCTACCATGTAATAGGCGTAAGCCAGGGCGTAGCGCATGTTCTCGTCCTCCATGAGGCCGCTGCGCGCCATCGCCTGGCGGGTCACGATGATACGCTCATAATCCCCGTACTCCAGGAAGATCGCGATCCGCTGTTTGTACTTCTCTTTCGTATCGAGCATCTGCGTGTTTTTGAGCAGCGCCATGACGTAATCACGCGCACGGCGGTACATCTCCGCCGATTCATTGGTGTACTTCCCGTCCTCGATGGAGGCTTCGTTGAAGAGCTCCGCCGCGGCACCGATCATCTCCTTGTCGAGGTAGAGGTGTGCAAGCATCACCGTTACCTTCGCACTGCTCGGATAGCGCAGGTTCGCCTCCTCCCCCAGGAGGATCGCCTTGTCCGTCTGGCCGCTCTGGCGCAGGGCGTTGATGAAGTTGATCAGGATCGTCTCGTTCGCCTTGGCATTGGCCAGATAGACCTGCGCATCTTCAAGCGCCGCCTGGTAAAGCCCCAGGGAGACGAGGTAGTAAAAGCGCTGCTTGTAGGCGTCCCAGTACTCCGGGAAACGGTTGTTCACATCGCGCAGCAACACCATCGCCGTATCTTTGTCCCCTTCACGCCAGTAACACTCCGCCTTGAGGCCGAAGAGTTTCGGGTTCTGCGCCATGAGATCGGGAACCTTGTCCAGCGCCGCGATACACCCCTTGTACTCTTTGAGCTTGAAGCTGTTCTGGGCGATATAGAGGTAGAGCGGCCTGGAGGCGTTCGTATCCTCGTTCAGCTCGATGGACTTGTAGAAATCCGCATTCGCCTCTTTGTAGAGGCTCTGCTTCGTTTCCACCAGCCCCTTGAGCATGTAGTAGCGCGGCAGGTCGGTCTCGGTATCGTTGAGATCGACCATGTTCAGGGCATCGCCGGCACGCTCGACATGACCGTCGCGTAGCATCATCGCCGCCAGTTCCACATAATCGACATCGTCGGTTTTTGCAGCAAGTGAGACGGAGAGAGCCCCGACCAAAGCCGCTATGATCCAAAAACGTTTCATCGGTTCTCCTCCTTAATTGAGGTCGAAGCGGATCTTCTGCTTCGCCCATACTTTAACCGGTTCGCCCTGGTACTGCGCCGGCTTAAACTCCCAGCTCTTTACGGCGGCGACGGCAACATCATCAAAGGTGTCGGCCGGGTCGCTCTCGAGCACCTTGACTTTCTCGACACGCCCCTGCTTGTTGATCAGCAGGTTCATCAGGACATAGCCCGTGATTCCCATCTTGCGCGCCTTCTTCGGGTACTCGATCGGCGTGCGGCGGGAGGGCTGCGGCGCCTGGTCGACCGTATCGTCGGTCATGACCATATCCTTGTCGACATCGCCGAGCAGCGCATCGTCGCTGAGCAGGTCGTCCGCCTGGAACGCTTCGAGGCCCGTATCGAGGCCCGAGAGCTGTGAGCTCAGGTCCGGTGCCGGGGCGGCGCGCTTGGGCTTCACCTTTTTCGGTTCCGGCTTGGGCTTCGGCTTGGGCTTCGGTTTCGGCTTGGCAACTTTTTGCATATCGAACTGCGCCGAGGCCATCTTCTTCTTCGGCGGTTCCGTCGCCCCCTCGTTGTTCATCTCGATCACGACGATAAAGACGAAAAAGAGACCAAAGACGCTCCACAGCAGTGCGAGCGCATGCTTTTTCAGCGGGGAAGCGGTACGCACCTTAACCGACCTCTTTTTTCGTGGCGACCGCGACGTCTTTGGCGCCGGAGAGGCGGCACTGGTCGACGACTTCGATCAGTTTTTCCACAGCGATCGTCTCATCGGTCACGACGAGGACGGACTTCTCCGTCGAGGTGCGGAGCATGTCGCGCAGTTTGCTCTGGAGCGCCCAGACTTTGATGGGCTGGTTGTCGATATACACCTGCGCCTGGTTGTCGAGGTAGACCTTGATCACCTTGCTTGATGCCCGTGAAGCCGAAGAGGCCCCCGGACGTTCAAGGTCGAGCTTCATGTCCTTGACAAAGGTCGTACTGACCATGAAAAAGATCAGCAGAATAAATACCATGTCGATCAGCGGCGAGATATCGACGGCCTGATCCAGCTCTTTTTTCTGTCTAAAACGCATTTATCTTCCTTCTTCTTCGGAACAGACGATGTCTTTGATCTGCTCCAGTTCGAGTTCCATGAGCTTCGAGCGGCGGTCGATCAGACGGCCGATGACCAGGCCGGGTACGGCGACGACGAGCCCCAGCTGCGTCGTAAAGAGCGCCTGCGAAATCCCCGCGGCGATCCCGCCGCCTTGGCTGTACAGCGTCATGCTGCCGAGCGAATCGAAGGTCTCGATCATCCCAGCAACCGTACCCAGAAGCCCGATCAACGGGGCGACCATGACGATCGTATTGACCGTCTTGCGGTATTTTTTCAGCTCCTGGCGGTAGGGGTAGAACGCGTCCTCGATCAATTCACGCCCGACCGTGCCGCGGTAGCCCTCATTGGTGATCTTGAGCGCATCGACGACGGCGCCGTCAATGAGCCCCCGGGGGATTTCGCGCTTGCCCGAATTGAATTTACGGATCAGAACGCGGACGCTTTTCTCCGATCCGCGCTTGATGGCGTGGAAGCGGTAGCCCAGCGCATACCACAGGACGATGACCAGGACGAAGAGTGGCCACATGACAAAGCCGCCGCTCTGCATGTAGACATCGAACTGGCCAAAAAGGTTTTGAAGTGCCGGTTGCATTATTTTTGCTTGTTATACTCGTTGATAAGGTGCAGTGCAGACTGCTCCATACCGTCTTTGATACGCTCCGCCCAGCCGTTGAGCATATTGCCCAGCAGCAGCAGCGGGATCGCCACGATCAGACCCAGCTCCGTGGTAACGAGCGCGATCGAGATACCGCCGGAGAGCAGTTTCGGATCGCCCGTACCGAACTCGGTGATGATGTCGAAGGTTGCGATCATCCCGGTAACCGTACCCAGAAGCCCGAGCAGCGGTGCGACGGCGGCGACGACCATGATGGCCGAGCCGTAACGGTCGAGGCGTTCGCTTTCGTGCATGATCGATTCGGCGACGATATCCTCGATATGCTCGCGGTCGCGGTCAAGGTTACGGACCGTCGCCTTCATGACGCGGGCTGCTGCCCCTTTGCGGCTTTTGAGGAATTCCAGTGTCGCTTCAACCCCTTTGGATTTGAGCTCAACCAGCGTCTCTTTGGCGAGCGGCTGCGTTTTGGACGCGGCACCGCTGAGGAAGAAGCCGCGCAGTACGACGAGCAGCAGTGCGAAGAGGCCCATGACCACGATGACCCAGCCGATAACGCCGCCGGACTCGATGACATCCATCAGCCCTTTTTCCGTTTTGTCCTCAACCTCTTTGGAGACGTTCTCATAGACGAAGATCTCAAGCGATGCCGGTGTCTGTCCCTGGGCCAGCGCCGTCGCTGTCGCTGCAGATGCCGGGGCATCCCACAGTTTCAGCTTGTCGCCGCCTGCTGGGACCAGGACGCCGGATGCGCCTTCGGCAACGCCGTAGGTCGCGATGTTACCAACTTTGACGAGTTTGCCTTTCTGTTCCGTACCGTCTTTGAGGTAGAAACTCCCCTCGGTCACGCGGACGGATGAGAGTTCGCGGCTGAGTGCCAGCGTCGATGCGAAAAGCTGCTGCAGGGTCGCCGGGTAATCCTCTTTGTTGATCGCCAGCTTGATGCCGTACGGGGCAAGGGAGGATTGTCCCTGGAGTGCCACGGACTCAAGCAGTGCCGTATCGTCGCTGATGTTCTCCGCATCCTGCTGGGAGCGGAAAAGCTGCTCGGCCAGACGGTCGGAGCGCTGTGTTTTGACCAGAACCTCGTTCTGCAGTGACGCGATCTCATTTTTCGCGGAAGCGATACGGGCCGCATCCTCTTTTTTCACCTGTGAAAGGCGCTTCTGGAGCATCTCTTTCTGGGCTTTGAGGAACGCGAACTCTTTGGCATAGGCGCGCTGCAGTTCTGTTTCTGTCGCGGCGGAGAGGGAGAGTGCCGCCATCATGAGGATAAGGACAATATGTTTCATTATTTCACCTCCGTCGTCGCAATGGCATTTGGCAGGGTAAAGTAGCCGGTGCGGATCTGTTTTTGCATCGCATCAAACAGCGCGATGATCTGCTCTTTTTCGGTCTTGCTGACGGACTCTTTGTAGTACCAGCCGTTGGCGTCTTTGGCCGCATAGCCGACACGGTCGTCCGGGGTTCTGAAGAACATCATGATACTTCCCAGACGGGCGATCTCCGCCAGGCGGTCTTCGCCGTCGAGCTTGATCGTCTGCTTGAACAGGGCGTTCTCCTTGCTCATACGCACTTCGTCCGCATAGCTGTTCCAGACCTGGGCCAGTGCCTTCTGCGGCGTGATAAGCCCTTCGTTCATCTGTGTCTCGATCCGCGTAACATCGTCGAGGCGCTCTGCCGTCTTGAAAGGAATCTCGGAAGCGATCTGCGCTTTGAGGTCGGCGATGGCAGCCACAACGACGGGTTTGATCCCTTCGCTGTTCTTGCTTGCCGCCGTAATCTGCTTGCGGACCTTCTCTATCTCCTGCTCGATCTGCTTGATCTTCAAGTTTTCGCGCCCGATCGTTGCATCAAGCTCGTTTTTCTCCATGACCAGCGAGCGCATCGTCGCTTTCGTGTCATCTTTCTCTTCCTGAATCTGCGTGTTCAGTTGTTCGACTTCAGCACGCAGCTTCATCAATGAAGCCGCCATGTTTTCTTCGGTGTTTGCTGCGAGTGTTGACGCTGCGATCAGCGAACCGGCCAGCCAGAGTTTTATCGTATTCGGTACCATACATACCCCACATAAAAAAGATAGGCGAAGAGTACAGAGTTTGCGTTACGTCGTCGTCACAGTTAGGTAATATTACGGAAACATTTTGAGATAAATGGGAGGGG
>JACXUG010000026.1 GCA_014764065.1 Campylobacterales bacterium | reverse complement strand
AGGATGCCGAACGTAAACGCCAGGACCATCCCCATTGCCCAAAGAAAGTTGATATTTTTCGGAATCCAGTACTCTTTTGAGAGTACGCGCTGCAGCGTATCGATCGCCAGGCGCTGGTTCAACCAATCATGTACGCTGGTTGCTTTAGTAAAGTGTGCCATCTCCCCTCCTCACTTACGCCAGCACGCCGGCTTCTTTCATTTGGCGATACGTTTCGCCCTCTTCGCCCAGAACCACAGTATTGCCTTTGACATTGAAAGGCGGAATCACCATCGGGCTCGGCGGCGGTGCAAGGGTATCGATACCGCTGCTGTCGAACTCACCGCCGTGGCAGGCACATTTGAAGTCCTGTTTCGCCTCACGGTAAGCCGGGATACACCCCAGGTGCGTACACAGGCCGATACAGATCAGGAAGTGCTCCCCGTTCACGATGATATCGCGCGCCGACTGTTCAGCACTCTCTTTCGCGACCATCTCCGGTGTCTTTTTCAGAATAAAGATTGGCTTCCCGCGCCACTTTTCGACCATCAGCTTGTTCGGTTCTGCAGCGCTCAGATCGACTGTCGTAAAACCCGCCGCTTTAACGCTCGGAAGCGGGTCCCACGATTTTTTCATAGCATAAAGTGCTCCGACGGCGCCGACACCGGCAACCGCTCCGAAGACTTTACCCATAAAACCCCTACGACTTTGCTCCATAGTTTTGTCCTCACTTATAAAACATTTCGCTATATCTTATATAAAATAGGATTAAGTCAATATAAATTGAGATTTTGTTTAAGAAAGGATGCTAATTTTTCGGTATTTTTGGGGCAAGCATGATAATTGTGTGACTGCACATCGTCTAATGCTGCCGATAATGCAGACTTATTAAAACCGTGAATAACAGGAATGGTGAGTGATTCGAAAAGCGGGATGAAATCGGTCGGGTAATCGGCACGCTGCAGATAGATCGGCTTGCCGCCGGCGGCAAGGTGCTCCAGCACTGCTTGCGGAGACGATGTCACCAGGCATTCGCTGCCGGTGAGCACCGCATCGTACGCCTCTTCGTCATGCAGTGCCGCAAAACGCTCCTTGAGCTTCCCGCCGTAGCCGTAGAACCAGTAGAACCCTTCCAGCAGCTCCAACTCCAGCCCTGCAAAAGTCTCGGCGTTTGCCGCCAGGTCCTCCTCGTAGTCGTCGTCGCCGAAAAAGAGGGCCCGCTTGATCGTTTTGGGCTTTGCTTCAAACCAGGCGTCGTCCACGGCGACGCCTTTGAAGATCCCTTCGCCTTCGAGGTAGGGGGAGATGAGCAGTTCGCCGGGGTGCTTCTGCTCATTCGGATCGTCGCTGATGCGGATAAAGGTCGAGAAGTAGCGGGTCATGTCGTCGAGCATGATCGGGTTGATCTCGGCGGAGTCGAAGATGATCTTGTCGCCGTTGTTCGCGATCTGGGGGATATTGCGCACGACGTCGACGCCGACGGCGCGTTTGATGCCGTGCTTGCGCGCCATCGAAGCGATACGGAAATCGGAGGTCAGCAGGGTGATGTCGATGTCGCCCAGGGCGCGGATGATCGTCGCGGCGCGGCGAAAACGGTCCAGGCCGATGCGGTGCCCGGTGTGTACATAGTAAAAGAGTCTCATCCTGCCGCCTTTTTCTGTGCCATCTTGATATAGATATGCAGAATCTCAATCGCCGCCGGCGTCACCCCGCTGATCTGCGAGGCCGCCTGCAGGGTCGGCGGGTTGAAGGTTTTGAGCTTCTCGACGATCTCGTTGGAGAGCCCTTTGACGGAAGCGAAGTCGAACCCTTCGGGGATTTTGATGCTGATGTTCTTCTTCATCTTCTCGATCTCGTCGAGCTGCTTTTCGATGTAGCGGGCGTACTTCGCCTCCACCATGATCTGCTCCTGGATATACGGATCGTACTTGCCAAGCTCCGGCAGGAGGGTGAGCATCTTCTCGCGGGTGAAACTCTTGCGCGCGATGAGCTGCTGCGCGGTAATTTTGTCCGTCACACGCTCTTCGCCGATGCTTTCCAGGAAGGCGAGGAACTCCTTGTTCGGGGTATATTCCGTCGCGTTGACGAGGGCCACCCCCGCCTCGATCTGCTTGCGTTTCGTCTCGAACCGCTCAAAGGTCGCATCGTCGATGAGTCCCACTTCGTGGCCGTATTTGCCCAGGCGGATGTCGGCCGTCTCTTCGCGCAGCAACAGGCGGTACTCGGCGCGGGAGGTAAACATACGGTAGGGCTCTTTGGTCCCCTTCGTCACCAGGTCGTCGATCAGGACGCCGATATAGGCCTCGTCGCGGCCCAGCACTAGCGGCTCCCGGCCGTCCAGCGAGAGCGCGGCATTGATCCCCGCCATCAGTCCCTGGGCCGCAGCCTCCTCGTAGCCCGTCGTCCCGTTGATCTGGCCGGCGAGGTAGAGGTGCTTCGCTTTTTTGGTTTCCAGGGAGTGCTTCAGCTCCGTCGGGTCGACGTAGTCGTATTCGATAGCATAGCCGTAGCGGACGATCTTCGCATTCTCCATACCGCGGACGGAGTGCACCATCGCTTGCTGCACGTCCGGCGGCAGCGAGGTGCTCATGCCGTTGATATAGCACTCGGTATTGTCCCCGGTCTGCGGCTCGATAAAGAGGTGGTGGCGCTCTTTATCGCGGAAGCGGTTGATTTTGTCCTCGATACTGGGGCAGTAGCGGGGGCCTACCCCCTCGATCTGGCCCGTAAAGAGCGGGGCGCGGTGGAAGTTTCCCTCGATGATGCCGTGCGTATCTTCATTCGTATAGGCGATATAGCAGGGGAGCTGCCGCTTCTCTTCGGCAAACTTTTTGCGGTCGGTCCGGAAACTGAAAGGGTTCGGCAGTTCGTCGCCGTGCTGCTGCTCCATCACCGAGAAATCGATCGTCTTGGAGTCGACGCGGGGACAGGTACCCGTTTTGAGGCGGCCGACATTGAGCCCGAGGGCGCGGAGCGAATCGGAGAGGTTCTCCGCCGAAAACTCCCCGAAACGGCCAGCCGTCTGTTTCACCTCGCCGATATGCACGACCCCTTTGAGGAAGGTCCCCGTCGTGAGAACGACGCGCTTGGCACGGTAGCTGTTGAGCAGGTTCGTGCGTACCCCTGTGACCGTCTGCTCTTCATAAAGCAGCCCTTCGACGGTCTCCTGCAGCAGGTCGAGGTTGGGAGTGTTCAAAATGACGTTGCGCGCCGCGATGCGGTACTTGTCCATATCGATCTGCGCACGGCTGCCACGTACGGCGGGCCCTTTGGCCGCGTTGAGAATACGATACTGGATCCCCGCCTCGTCGGTCAGCAGTCCCATCTCGCCGCCGAGGGCGTCAAGTTCGCGCACAAGGTGCCCCTTCGCCAGGCCGCCGACGGCCGGGTTGCACGACGTCGCACCCACCTGTTCGGCCAGCATGGAGACCAGCAGGGTTTTTTTGCCCATACGTGCCGCCGCCAGGGAAGCCTCTATGCCTGCATGCCCGCCGCCGACGACGATAATATCGTATTCCAACACCTCTTTTCTCTCCGGAATCAGGTCTCTTTTCAACTTTTAATGACTGGAATTATAGCGACTTCGAAGCCGATACCGCTTCTTAGCCGATTGGTTTAAAACTAAATTGAGAATCGTTTGAGTATAATGCGGGTCTTCAAAATGTAGACAGGTGGCCGAGCGGTTGAAGGCGCACGCCTGGAACGCGTGTAAGTGTAACAGCTTCGAGGGTTCGAATCCCTTCCTGTCTGCCATTATTGAACCCTCCATTCCCTACAGAACGACTCAGACAAAATATCCCTAAGATCCTATCGATGTTATAGATGTTCGGCATACTGCCAAGGAACGTATCCCCCGGCATGCTTCAATTACTCCTCTTCCTCGTCCAGAGCATCCCGCTGCGGTCTATGCGTTTTCAGCCACGCTTCGATCATTTCACGCTCCTGAGACGTATAGCCTCGTTTCTGGTTGACCAGCTCCTCGTCGCCACACTCTTTGCGGGGCGATTTTTTGCGTGCAACGGCCTCCTCTTCATCATCGTCAAAGGGTGTGACGTTATCCTTGCTTAATGAAGCATCATCGTCATCATACTCCATCGTATTCCTCCATGTAAATATTCAGCATCATAATCTATTTCCGCACAGGAAACAAGAGTGAATTTTCGGCAGTGAAGGTGAAAGAAAAAAGGGGTGAACCGGCCATGGGCCGGGAAGAGTACGGGTTTACTGTTTACACATTTTCCAAAGCGTGGACGTCGCCGTTCCGCCCGCGAGCTCAAGGGTCGCAATACAGTTCACGTCGGCATGGTCGAGGTACTGGAAGACCAGGTAGCGGACGCCTGCGATCTCGATCACTTTCCCGTCGGCGCTGACGCCCCACTCGCCGCCGCTGCCCGTTGAGATCGTCCCGTTTTCGCTGAAATAGACCGTCGTCGCGGGCGCCGTGTTCGCGTCATAGCCCGAAATCGTCCACGTCCCCACAACGGTGAAGTTGTAATTGAGCAGGTTGCCGAATTTGACCGTGGCGCCGTAATATAGGCCCGTACTTCCCATCGTGGCACTCTCGTTCTGCAGCGTTTCGTGGCAGAACTTGAGGGTTTTGCCGTTGTCAGTCACCTTGTAGCAGTTCGGCTGTCCCTGGAACTCTTCCGACGCGCTGTACTGGTGGGTCAGCCCATTGTAGTTGCCGACGGTCAGCGGGTTCCCGCTACTGGCAACCCCCCACTCCCAATAGCTGTTGTAGTTATCGCTCTTGTTCTGCTGGAAGCCGAAACCGCCCGCAAACAGGCGGTAACCATACTGATAACGGTCGTAAAACACGACGTTGTCGATCCGGTCCGTATTGCTCTGGGAGTAGATGCTCCATACCCCCTCGGCCACCGTCTCGCCTGTCGCGTTCGGAAAGAGGACGGTGTCGCCGTAGCAGCCGAATTCGTTTTCTGAGTACGATCCCGCCGGGCAGTTGTTGGCCGGGGTCGTCGGCACGTCGATGGTATTGTTGTCCTGGGTCTGCGAATCGTCCACCTGCCCGCAGCCGCTCAGCAGGGCGAACAGCACCGCCGATGCCGTTATCAAGGTATACATTTTTTTCATGCCTCTATTATACCTTCTGAAATTAAACCCTCTCACGGCTTCGGCAAACTTACAGCCGACTTTCTCTATAATGTGCCGAAGAAACCGAAGGGACCCGAAAAAAGGAGTTCTATTGCCCAAAATCAGCAAAGCCATCGCCAACCTCGATGACAGCGAACTGGGCGATAACCTCCTCTACTACGACTACCACGTTAAGCACCTCCTCTCGCTACTCAAAAAGGGGCTCGGCCCCGACGACGACGCCTTTATGAGCGCCTACCGCTCTTTCGAGGGCGAAGTCTTCGAGAACTACGCCTACGAAATGCTCCTGCGCTACGTCAAGCAGCATCAATTCATCAAAAAGTTCATCGTCAAGGGCCCCCACAAGGAACGTACGAAAGCCCAGCCCAATGCGCTCTCCGTCAACTGGAAGGGACAGATCGTCTACCGGATCAAGCGCAACGAGATCGGCGAATTCGACGCCATGTTCTTTACGGACAAGGAGCTTTACTTCGTCGAGATAACCCTGGTGGGTTCGGTGACGAACCTGCGCAAGCGCATGCGGAAAAAACGCGCACTCCTGCAGACCCTTTTCCCACACTACTCCATCAAGGCCCTCCTGATCCTCAACGAAGGGGTGACGGGGCTGAGCACCCTGCCCGATTACGCGACGGCCTGGGTTACCAAGCCCTACAGCGCCGCAAGCGTTTTCGAATGGCTGCAGCAGGAAAAGCGTCCGCGCCGCAAGCCCTTCAAACGCATCAGCGGGGCGCAGATCGTCGGCACGGAGGATTTGAAAATCCATCCGTTCCGCTACTACAATACCCTTGGATGGGTGCTCAATAAAATCCGGATCAAGAACGGGGTTATTAATACCCAGTTCCTCTTCTCCAAAACCGTCCAGCGCTACCACGACCTGTTCGTCAAAATGTACATCGGCTACATGGAGCCCGAGGCCTTCCACGAACGCTTTCCCGGCATCGCCAATCCCCATGACGCCCGGGCCTATATCGCCATCGAGAAAGAGCACGCCGGGGGGTATATTCTCAACTTTTTCCTCTCCCACAGTCGAAAAAACCTGGAGCTCATTACCGAACGCGACGGCAAGCCGCACTCCGTCAAAAAAGACCCTTACGGCGTCACCGTCACGGAGATCTCCTACATCAGCCGGGTTATCAAACCGCACCATGCCCTCAATACGGCACAGATCGATCTGATTGTCCGCAAGATCTCCAAACACCGCAGCGCGGAGTAATCCTCCTCTCGTTGCCCTCACTCCACGGTATTGAATGCCCGGTCGCCGGCGTCACCCAAACCCGGAATAATAAACTTATCCGCATTGAGCGCATTATCAATCTTGGCAACAAAAAGTGCCAAATCCCTGTGACGGCGCACCACGTTGTCTATCCCTTCGGGGGAAGCGATGATATTGAGCGACATCACCTTCGCCGCCCCTTTTTTATAGAGGAGTTCAACGGCATCGATCAGCGATCCCCCCGTCGCCACCATCGGGTCCGCGATCACGACATCTTTTCCGCGACACTCCGGCACCCGGTCGTAATAGAGCTTCGCCTCATGGGTCGTTTCATCCCGTTTCATCGCCAGGAAACCGGCCGGTGTTTTCGGACAGAGCGCCGTCAGCGCATCAAGCATCGGCAGCCCCGCACGCAAAATCGTCACAAAGACGGTCCCCCTCTTCGCGAAGCAGCGCATAAGACGCTTCTCCCTGCCAGGTCAGGAGCGGTTCCATATGCAGGTCCGACGCGCTAAACGCTTCATTTGCCAGCAACAGCGTCAGCTCCCTAACCAGCATCCGGAATGCGGTGGCATCGGTTTGCGCTGAACGCAGACGGTTTAACAGGTGTGTTGAAAGGGGGGATTGCAATTCACGAACCATAGGAGTACCTTTTGCAGAAGTCGTGCTTGGTTGTACAGAAGATTGTCTAAAAGGGAGAGTGGATCGGGACCGGGGTCCCGGAAGATTACAGTGCCGCTTTGGCCTGTGCAGCGAGCGCGGAGAAAGCCGCTGCGTCGTTCATCGCCATATCGGCAAGAATTTTACGGTCAAGCTCGATGCCTGCTTTTTTCAGACCGTTCATGAACGTAGAGTAGTTCATATCGTTAAGGCGGCATGCCGCGTTGATACGAACGATCCACAGTCTGCGGAAATCGCGTTTTTTCTGCTTGCGGTCACGGTAAGCATAAACGAGGCTGCGCTCGAGCTGCTCTTTCGCTTTGCGGAAGTGTTTGCGGCGACCGCTGTAGAAACCGCGTGCAAGTTTCAGTACTTTTTTGTGACGGCGGCGTCTGACGACACCTGTTTTTACTCTTGGCATATTCTGTTTCCTTTCTTTACCCGTTCATATCTTTCAATGTTTCGGGTGCCGCTGTGCGGACTTGCCCAGTCTGGACTGGAGAGTTGGCTGTTGGACCGCTTACGCGATCATCGCTTTGACGGCTTTGGCATCTGTATTCGTCAGATACTTCGGCGCGTTCTGCTTACGGCGTGTACTGGCATCCTGTTTTGTCAGGATGTGGCTGCGAAACGCTGTACCGCGTTTGACTTTGCCGCTTTTTTTGATCTTGAAACGCTTGACAGCGCCCTTGACCGATTTCATCTTTGGCATCGTGCATCCTTTCTGTAATCTCGACATTTACACCTGACGGTATAAAATGAGGATGCGATTATACCGTAAAAAACATTAAAATGAAATAGTCTTCTAGGGGGTTTCCGCCCGGAGCGGAGGGAGGAGGGACTTATTTTTTCTTCTCTTATTTTTTCGGCAGGACAAGCATATTGTAGTAGCGTCCTTCGAGGCGGGGTTCTTTGTCCATGACGCCGATATCTTCGACCATCGGCCACACCTTGAGCAGCACATCCTTTGCCGCTTCGGGGTGGGCCGTTTCACGGCCGCGCAGGAAGACGCGGAATTTGACGTGCTTGCCCTCTTCAAGGAACTCGCGGGCATGTTTGACCTTGTAGCCGACGTCGTTCTCGGCAATCTTGACGGAGAGCTTAATCTCCTTGATCTCAATCTTGACCTGCTTCTTTTTGGCCTCTTTTTTCTTCTTCTCTTCTTGGTACTTGAATTTACCGTAATCCATGATCTTCGCGACCGGCGGTTTTGCCGTCGGTGAGATCAGAACAAGATCGAGTCCGAGCTCATTCGCCTTGTCCATCGCGACCTCTGTTGGGACGATGCCCATTGCCTCTCCGCCGTCTACAACACAGCGTACCTCGTGAGCTCGGATGTCATCGTTCATGATGACACGGTCTTGTTTTTTACTCAAAAATGTACCTCATTAATTTTCTTTTGGATCAGCCCAATGAACTCCGCTTCCGGGAGTTCGTACTGTGTCCGTTCGCGGCGGTCGCGTACCGCCACTTTTTTATTGCTTACCTCTTCGTCACCGATAACGATGATCATAGGCACCCGTCCTTTTTCCGCTGTACGAATCCGTTTGTTCAGACTCTCGTTCTTATCGAAGATCTCCGAATCCGCCCCGATATCCATCAGTTTGCCGGCCAATTCCTTTGCGTATGCGTTGTGCGTTTCGGCGATCGGAACGATCGCCACCTGCGTCGGCGCCACAAACATCGGAAATTCCCCAGCGTAATGCTCTGTCAATATACCAATAAATCGCTCAAATGAACCTAAAATCGCACGGTGGATCATGACCGGCTGCACTTTGCTGTTGCCCTCGCCGGTGTATTCAAGCTCAAAACGCTCCGGCAGGTTGAAGTCAAGCTGTACCGTGCCGCACTGCCATTCACGGCCGATGGCGTCGGTGATCTTGATGTCGATCTTCGGCCCGTAGAAGGCACCACCCCCTTCGTCGATCCCGTAAGAGAGGCTGTTGCGGTCCATCGCGGTTTTGAGCGCGTTGGTCGCCATCTCCCAGATCGCGTCGTCACCGACGGCCTTCTCCGGCTTGGTGGAGATCATCATCTGGTAGTCGAACCCGAAGGTCTTCATGATCTTGTCGATGAAATCGACGATCTCGATGATCTGCCCCTCGATCTGATCCGCCGTACAGAAGATGTGGGCATCGTCCTGCGTAAACTCCCGAACGCGGAAGAGCCCGTGCAGCGCCCCGGTCATCTCGTGACGGTGGACGACGCCATACTCGAAGTACTTCAGCGGCAGGTCGCGGTAGGAGTGCAAATCGTGTTCATACGCCTTGATATGCCCGACACAGTTCATCGGTTTGACGCCGAACTCGATCTCGTCGATGTTGGTGAAGTACATGTTCTCACCGTAGTTCTGGTAGTGCCCGGAGGTCTTCCAGAGGTCCGAACGCAGCATCTCCGGCCCGCGGACCGGCTCGTAGCCGCGCTTGCGGTGGGCTTTGAACAGCAGTCCCTCCAGGCGGGAACGCAGGCGCCCTCCGGCCGGCAGCCAGATCGGGAAGCCCGCACCGACCTCTTCGCGGAAGGTGAAGAGTTTCATCTCGTTCCCAATCTTGCGGTGGTCGCGTTTCTCCGCCTCGGCCATACGGTCGAGGTAGGCCTTGAGGCTCTCCTTGTCCGCGAACGCTATCCCGTAGATCCGGGTCAGCATCTCATTCTTGCTGTCGCCGCCGCGGTAGGCCCCGGCGATCTTCGTCAGCTTGAAGTGACGGATATGCCCGATACTCGGCAGGTGCGGCCCGCGGCAGAGGTCTTCAAAGTCGCCCTGCTTGTAGATGGAGACTTTTGTCTCCGGGATCCGCTTCAGGACATCGAGTTTCAGCTCGTCGTTGCCGAATTTGCGTTTGGCCTCTTCCATCGAGATCTCGTAGCGTTCAATGTCATACTTCTTTTTCGCCAGCCTGAGCATCTCTTTCTCGATGTTCTTCAGATCCGCTTCGCCGATCTCTTCGTCGACTTTGAAATCGTAATAGAATCCTTCTTTGACAACGGGACCTACGAAAAACTTGGCATTGGTATAGAGCGAATTGATCGCCTGTGCCATCAGGTGTGCCGTTGAGTGGCGCAGCACTTCCAGGGCGGCATCCGAGTTATCCAGCACGATCGCTTCCCCGCTGATCCCGAGGGCCTCGGCAGTTTGCAGATCTATGATATCGTCGTTGTGTTTGAGTGCAATAGCATCCATCAATCTCTGTTCCTAACATTCATTTTGTCACGGGACGCCCGAAGAGGTCCGGAAATAATGGCGTGATTCTAGCGCATTTTCCTATGGAACTTCGTTAAAAGATCGGATAAAGAGTAGGATTTAATTTTGTTTGGAAGAATGGTGGCCCCAACAGGACTTGAACCTGTGACCACCACCATGTCAAGGTGGTGCTCTACCAACTGAGCTATGGGACCATCAGTTAAGAGGCCGAAATTATAGCTCCTCCTACATTATATTTTGCTTAAGATCGTAACCCCTGCAGCCCCTTCACGTTTCCCGTCGGCACGTTAGCATACCGGAATATCACTGGCTATGCTATGATTATAGACTCACAGCGCAAGGAGCGGACATGGCGGCTATGGAGTTGGAACAATCACGGATGAAGGGCGGAAGTGTCAGCGTCAACCCCTTCTTGCTCTTTCTCATGCTGCTGGCTGCCCCCTATGTGCTCTTTCTCGGTCTGCTGGTGCTGGTGACAGGCGAGCTTGACCTGTTTCTCCTGGCCGAAACCGTCTGGCAGGGCGAGTGGAACGCCTTTGTCAAGACCTGGGTCATCGGCAGTTTCGTCCTGACCCTGCTCGGGGCGCTCACCTTCGGCGGTGCACCGCCCATACGGTGGCGCCGCGATTGACCCGGCACAACAGCCACTACGTGATCGAGGACGCACCCGAACCGGAGGACGAGACTCGCTATGCCGGTCTGGGTGAGGCCATGGAGCCGCCGAAACAATGAGTACCTCCGGTGGCACGACCGCTTTCAAAGATGGCAGTGTCCGTTTACCGGTGACGGAGGATTTCTACAAAGCCCTGCTGCAGCTGCCCTGCCACCACCGGCTCACATTGTCGGAAGTGGAGCAGGTCGCCGCGGCCCTGCTTGAAGCGACGGAGAAATACGCCTACCGGGGATGCCGCTTTTAGTCGCCCACGGCAATCCGCAGCGCCAGAACGTTGGCAATGCCGAGGATCATCATGGCGGGGTAGAAGAGTCCGGCCATCAAAAAGAGCATCACAACCGGTCCCAGGAAAGGGACCAGTATCAGCAGCATCACGACAACCATGACCAGTGCGGCGATCCCCATGAACGCCAGCCCGAGATAAAAGACGAAACGGAAATACTCCCCCTTGGCCGCGACCTGCCACACCGCGGGTGTGAAAACTGAAAAAACCGCCTTGAACGCTTCCCCGAACGTGTCCGAGAGGATCACCCGCCCCTGGGCAATGGGGTAGACATAGGCGATCAGCATCCCGACGACCAGCATTGGGATCACCGTTATCCCCATCGCCTCTATGAAGGCGATCAGCTGTGCTTCATCCGTGGCGGACTCCTCGAGGATGGCCGGGGCTATTCCCACGGCAAACACCAGCACCATCCAGAGCACGAACACTCCCATCCCCATCACGAACCAGGCCAGCCAGGCCCCGAAAGCGGGTGCCTGGTAGCGGCTCATAAACAGCGCAAAAGTCGTCTGTTCCGCTGACGCGATGAAGGTGTCGATGGTATCGGCATTGACCAGGGTGCGTCCGACATAGATCTGTACCGCCTGGGCAAAAACGCCGAGCGCCACGGCAGCGACCATCCCCAGCAGCGGTACCAGTTCCAGCAAGGAGAGCAGCACAAAAGCGGCAAGGGTTGTCAAGGCCAGCGTGCGGTTGCGTTCTACGAATTCCCACCCCAGACGAAACGCGTTCTTCACCGGCTCCCGGCGGGCCTCATCTACAAGGCGGTTCTCTGTCAGCTCCATGGTTCCCCCATTCATGATTTCGGACCATTATACAAAACCGCCGCCTTCAAACCCCTGCACCTCCCCAAGGCCGTCAGAAAAACTTGTCTCTGCCTTAATCTGGCAAACCGGTTTCAGAGCGTTAAAACTTTTTTTGCTACACTTGCGAACTCAAAACCGCAATACTATATATATAGGAAACTCATTGAAACTGATTATCGTAGAGTCCCCGGCCAAGGCAAGAACCATCAAGAACTTCCTCGGAAAAGGGTACGAAGTCATCGCTTCCAAGGGGCATATCCGCGACCTCCCCAAAAGCCGCTTCGGCATCAAGGTCGACGAAGAGGCACGCACGCTCACCCCTGAATACAGCGTCTCCAAGGAGAATGCGCCCACGGTCAAACAGATCCAGGATCTGGCCAAGAAAGCGGATGAAATCTACATCGCGACTGATGAGGACCGCGAAGGAGAAGCGATCGGATGGCACATCGCCCATGCGATCAAGAAAGACCCTGCCGCCCTGCCGCGCATCGTCTTCCACGAGATCACGAAAACCGCTATCGAGCACGCCCTTGAGACGGCCCGTGCCATCGACATGGACCGCGTCAACGCCCAGCAGACCCGCCGTCTGCTTGATCGTATCGTCGGTTACAAGCTCTCCCCGCTGCTGAGCTCCAAGATCCAGAAGGGGCTCTCCGGCGGCCGCGTCCAGTCTTCGACGCTCAAGATCATCGTCGATCGCGAACGGGAAATCAAGGCCTTCAAACCCGAAGAGTACTGGACGATCGATACCGTTTTCACCCCGGGCATCGACGCCAGCCTCTACAGCTACGATGGCGAAAAACTCGACAAACTCTCCATCAAGAACCAGGCCAAGGCCGAGGAGATGACCGACCGCATCCGCGGCGAGGCGTTCAGCGTCAGCGCGATCGAAACGAAACAGCGCAAAACCTCCACCCCGCCGCCGTTCATGACCTCGACCCTGCAGCAGACGGCCTCGAGCAAGCTCGGTTTCTCTCCGAAAAAGACGATGATGCTGGCCCAGACCCTCTACGAAGGGGTCAAAACCCCCAGCGGCACCTCCGGGGTCATCACCTATATGCGTACGGACTCCCTCAATATGGCCAAAGAAGCCGTCGAAGCGGCCCGCGACACCATCGTCAAAACCTACGGCGAAAAGTACCTTCCGAAATCACCCAAAGCCTACGGCAAAAAGGCGAAGGGGGCCCAGGAAGCCCACGAAGCGATCCGCCCGACGATGCTCGATTTCACCCCACAGGTTGCGGCCCAGTACCTCAAACCCGACGAACTGAAGCTCTACCGACTCATCTACACCCGCTTCCTCGCCTGCCAGATGACCGATGCGCTCTTCGAGCAGCAGTCCATCACCTTCCAAAGCGAGAGCGCCGAGTACAAGGCGACGGGCCGCAAACTCCTCTTTGACGGCTTTTACAAAGTCCTCGGTACCGATGACAAGGACAAACTGCTGCCGCTCCTCGAAGAGGGGCAGAGGATCGCCCTCGAGTCGATCGCGCCGACCCAGCACTTTACCGAGCCGCCGTCACGCTACACCGAAGCGAGCCTGATCAAGAAGCTCGAAGCCGAAGGGATCGGCCGTCCGTCGACCTACGCCCCGACAATCTCGACGCTCCAGGCGCGCAGCTATATCGAGATCGAAAAACGCCAGATCGTCCCGACCAAGGTCGCCTTTACCGTCACAGAACTGCTGGAGAAGCACTTCCCGGAGATCGTCGACGCGAACTTTACCGCGAACATGGAGGAGATCCTCGACAAGATCGCCGACGAACACCATGACTGGCAGAACGTCCTCGTCGACTTCTACTTCCCCTTCATGGAGGAGATCACCAAGGGCAAAACGGAGATCAAGAGCCTCAAGATGGCGGAGCCGATCGGCCGCAACTGCCCCAAATGCGGTTCGGAACTGCTGATGCGCTCCGGCCGTTACGGCAAATTCATCGCCTGCAGCGGCTTTCCGAAGTGTAAATACACCGAACAGGTTGCCGAAGAGGGTGCACCCGCAAAGCAGGCACCGGAAGCGGAGACGACCGACGAGATCTGCGACAAGTGCGGCAGTCTGATGGTCATCAAAAGCGGCCGTAACGGCAAGTTCCTCGCCTGCAGCTCCTATCCGAAATGCAAAAACACTCGCCCCCTCGAAGCCCCGAAAGAGGCCGTGGTTCCCTGCCCCGAATGCGGCGGCAAACTGCTCTTCCGCCAGTCCAAGCGCGGCGCCTTCTGGGGCTGCGAGAACTACCCTACCTGCAAATTCATCTCGAAGTTCGAGCCGACGGACAAGAAGTGCGACCAGGAGGGGTGCGACGGCGTCCTCGCGCGCCGTACCTACCGCGGTAAAGAGGTCTATGAGTGCGTCAAATGCAAGCACCGCACCTCGAGCGAGGAAGAGGCGTGAAAATCGGGCTGCTCTCCGACACCCATAAAAAGGTGGAGTATTCCCAGCAGGTGATCAACCACCTGCTGGCCGAGGGCGCCGAATTCCTGATCCACTGCGGCGATATCGTCAAAGAGGAGATGCTCCAGCAGCTCAAAGAGGCCGGCAAACGCTACGTCGCCGTCTACGGCAACAACGACCCGCACCTGGCGGCGGTGCATAACCGCTACAACCTGGTGCAGGAGCCGCACTACTTCAAGCTGGCGAAGACGAAATTCAAACTGATGCATTTGCCGTTTTACATGAGTGCCGACGCCCAGATCGTGCTCTTCGGCCACACGCACACTTTCGAGTGCGATTTCAAAAACGGTACGCTCTATCTTAACCCCGGTGAAGCATGCGCCCGGTCCAAACCGGTCTCGGAATGTGCTATGCTTGAGATCACGGATGACGCCTTCAACGTCACCCAATACAGCCGGCCGCTGGACGAAACAGCGTTCCACGCCCGGCACTTCAGTTTCGAGAGGGAATCGGTATGACCGAGAAGGTTTTCCTGTGCGCTATCAGTAACATCAACAGCGGGACCTGCAGCGAAGACTGCAAGTTCTGCTCCCAAAGTGTGCGCTATAAAGCCGACATCGCCCGCTACAAGCAAAAGCCCCTCCCCGACATCATCGAAGAGGCCCGCTCGGCCAAAGCGTCCGGGGCCCTCGGCTTCTGCCTGGTCACCGCGCACAAAGGGCTCGACGACCGCACCCTCGACTTCGTCTGCGAAGTCGCCGAGGCCGTCAACGCGGAGGTTCCTGGGCTGCGCCTGATCGCCTGCAACGGTACCGCCTCTGTTTCCCAGCTCGAAACACTCAAACGCGCAGGGATCAAAGCCTACAACCACAACCTCGAGACGTCCCGGGAGTTCTACCCGCAGATCTGCACCACCCACCCCTGGGACGAGCGGTTCGAGACCTGCGAGAACGTCAGCGCCGTCGGTCTCAAACTGATCTCCGGCGGGATCTTCGGCCTGGGCGAGACCCAGGAGGACCGTCTCAGTATGCTCACCTCCCTGCAGAAACTCAACCCGGTCTCCGTCCCCATCAACTTCTACCACCACAACCCCGCGCTGCCCCTGCGTCCCAACCCGCTCACGGTGGACGAGGCCCTGGAGCTGATCACGCTGACGCGGGAGATGCTCATGGGCGCCGAGCGCATCATGGTCGCCGGCGGGCGGGAGCTGATGTTCGGGGAGCGGCAGCACGAGATCTTCGCCGCCGGTGCCAACTCCATCGTCATCGGAAA
Source organism: Campylobacterales bacterium (assembly GCA_014764065.1). Classification (GTDB taxonomy): domain Bacteria; phylum Campylobacterota; class Campylobacteria; order Campylobacterales; family Sulfurimonadaceae; genus Thiomicrolovo. The sequence goes on along the minus strand of JACXUG010000026.1, from coordinate 2,491 downwards.
CTATCTCACAACGGAAGGGCGAGACCGCAATGCCGACCTTGAGATGCTGCGCACTCTCGGTCTGGCCGTCGCGGACCGCGTCGGGGAGTAAGCGATGGATCATGATATCACGCTGATCATCACTCTGGCGCTGATCATCATGTTTTCCCCCTTCCTCGCCAAACTTTTCAAGATCCCCACCACGCCGATCGAGATCATCCTCGGGGCTTTTTTCGGCTATGCCGGCCTCCTGCACGGCAGCCACTTTTTCGAATTCATCGCGGAGGTCGGGTTCCTTTTCCTCATGTTCCTGGCCGGGATGGAGATCAACCTGCGCACCTTCTGGCGTATGGACCGTACCGTTTTGCGGCGTATCACCCTCTACCTCATGGCGCTCTATACCCTCTCGGGCATCGCCGTCTGGTACTTTGAACTCGGCCGTATTTTCATGCTCCTGCTGCCCCTGATCTCCGTCGGCCTGGTCGCCGCGCTCAACAAGGAGTACGGCAAGTCCGAGTGGCTCGCGCTGGCGATGCTCGCCGGGGGGATCGGGGAAGTCGTCTCCATCGCCATCCTGACCGCCTCCTCCGCCGCGCTCGAGTACGGCGACGGCATCGGGCTGTTCAAGACCATCGGTTCGCTCGTCCTCTTTATCATCATCATAGCCCTGCTGTTCAAGCTGCTGCAGCTCTTTTTCTGGTGGTACCCCGAGGTGGCGACGATGCTGATGCCCCACGTGGACAACCGCGAACAGGACGTCCGCCTTTCCATCGGTATCCTCTTCCTGCTGGTGGCCATCATGCTCTATCTCAACCTCGAACTGGCCTTCGCCGCTTTCATCGCGGGGATGTTCATCCCCACCTTTTTTGAGCATAAGCATGAGCTCCCAGAGAAACTCGGCAGTTTCGGTTTCGGCTTCCTCGTCCCCCTCTTCTTTATCTATATCGGGACAACGTTCAACCTCAATGCACTGATGATGGAGGGGCTGATTTCCAAAGCGCTCATGGTCACTTTCCTGATGATTGCGATCCGCCTCATCGCGGCGCAGATTTTCGCCCCCGCGATGGGGTGGCGTGACGCGCTGCGCATCGGGCTTAGTCACGCAATGCCGCTGACGCTCCTTATCGCCATTACCACCCTCGCGTATACCAGCAACAGCATCGACAAGCTACACTACTACGCGCTGATCCTCGCCTCGCTCTTCGAAGTCATCGTCGTCATGATCGCCATCAAACTGCTCCATATCGTACGGATGCCTGCGGAGGAGCTGCACGGCTGATCTATCACTATACGTAACATTTTGTGCTATAATCATCCAATTGTAGCCTTAGACAATGCAGTAAAAAAGTTAAAGAGCGTGAAGACTGGATGACGAGTAGAAATTATTAGGTATCTTTAGACGTCACCCGACCACTCCGACCCGCGGAATCTCTCTCTTCTAAAAATACTATTACTATCACCTGACCCCTATTTTGTGATCCTTAAACACCTGCTCGAACATGGGCACTAAGAATTTGTTGCCGTACTCGCTCAAATGATCATCATCGTAGTAAAGCGGACGACCGTTTTTTGAACCATAGCAATACTGATCATCACACAAGTAAGGCAAGGGATCTAAAATTTTGACACCACATTTTTCCGCTGCTTCATCTTGTATTTGATAGATCAACTTCTGACGCTCATGGTATTCTGCCAAGGTGATTTTAATGTCCTCATTGCCGCGCCCAAACATTATGTTGCGACTCAGGGTTTTGGGTACATCTATGCCCATTTCGGGTATGGGGCGTACCAAATAAACTGGATTCTTTTTTGACAATATACACATTCCATCTAAATAGTTTTTCTTAAACTCATTAATGAAACTTGCATTCACGAACTCATGAATTTCTGAAAAGTAAATTGTAGGGTGATTGTGTCTGGTTGGTTCAAAAACTTCGTTAGGTCCAAAAACTGCAAATCCAAGTCTATTTACAATAATCAAAGGAACATTATTATAAGAAGAACGAACTTGATCAAATATCCACTCATTGAAGTTAAAGCATGCCAATGAAGGTTTTCCTGTAATCGGAGAAAACTTCGCATTTTTAGCAGTTGGACATCCGTTAAATGACCAGAGCATTATCCGGCTTTGAGAATTATTAGCTTGGTTTACAGAAGTAACAACTGAAGCTGCATGCGAATCTCCAATCACAATCGCACCTAAATTACCATGCCCATAGTTACAACTTGTATCTACACATTGATGGCATTCATCCACATGATGGTTTAGATTTTTAGCCTCTCCCGCCGCAATCTCAACCGCCTCCGGCACCCTTCCCTCAAAGGATTTCAACTTAACCGTCACTGCCGCCAAACCAATTAAAACACCAAAAGCGGCAATCGCTACTATCTCACGCCATAAGCTCGCTTGAGACAAATACTGACGCGTTGGCACCTCTACCCAATGATAAGACAGATGCGCCATTAGCAGGCTAAGCACAAATGCACCCGCCACCCATGTCCAGTCACTTTG
>JACXUG010000095.1 GCA_014764065.1 Campylobacterales bacterium | reverse complement strand
GCATTCCGACAATACCCAATACAATTGTCATAAACATCCACAATTTGGCAATTGTATAGTCGTACTCCAATGGACGATTTTCCATTACAAGCCTCCTTAAGATTTCAAAGCGTAAAAGGCCCCGGACGAGCACCTGCAAAACCGCAAGTATTCTTTCGGTCTTGCAGATGCTCCACTCCCGAGACTATTTGACCCTATCATATTAACAGTGGAAATATTTAATAAATCTTAATTTTTTTAAAATGTTAGAGATATTGACAGTTTGACGAAATTTTTAAGTTTTATTTCATCTTCGTGGGTAAAATCGTATCAAGTTATAGTTTATATAACGATATTCAAACCATTTTTGACATGTTAAGAAGGTGAACCGCCATTTTGCAGCTGAGTCTGGGGGGCATTATACCACTTGTCTAGCTGGACATAGGCCTTCATCAGCGTCCAGCCGCCGAAAGCGATGACCGTCACGGCGGCGAGCTGGATCATCACACTGCGGAACTTGGTCTGGGAAAAGATCCCGACAACGTAGGCAAAGGAGAAGAGCGTGGGGATTGTAAAGAGCCCGAAGATCGCCATAACGGCGACACCGTAGAGTGCCGACTGCGTCGTCGTCGCCGTGACGAGCATCGTGTAGACAAGGCCGCAGGGGAAAAGGCCGTTGAGCACGCCCAGGATATAAAAACTCATCGGCGTGGCCGACGCCAGCTGCGCCGTGAAGACCCGCTTGAACCAGCTGTAATTTGTGATAGGCACCTCAATAGAGGTAAGAAACTTCAGCTTCCCGGCGAAGGAGAGCCCCATGAGGATCATCATGACCCCGGCGACGGCATACATTATGGAACGCGCCAGGGGGCTGACATCCCAGAGCGAACCGAAATAACCAAAGAGCGCACCAAAGAGCGTATAGGTCGTCACGCGCCCAATATTGTAGAGGAGGTGGTAAAAGGCACTCTGGGTTTTGGAGAAGCGGGGCTTGATCTTTGCGGTCGTGTACGTGACGATGAAGCCCCCGCACATGCCGATGCAGTGTCCGATGGAACCCAGCAGGGCGAAAGTGATAATAGCGGTCCACTCGATGCCTGTCATTGATACTCCCCCCATTTTTGCAGAGTATAACTTCCGACTGTTAGACCAGAATTAACTCAGCGCTTTATCAGCGCGAGGAATTCGCCGAAGACGTATTCGCTGTCTTTCGGCCCCGGGCTCGCTTCGGGGTGGTGCTGCACCGAAAAGATCGGGGCGTCGTTGTAGCGCAGCCCCTCGATCGTACCGTCGAAGAGGTTCGTATGCGTCACCGAGGCGATCTCGGTGATATTCTCGGGCACGTTGTAGTTGTGGTTCTGCGCCGTGATCTCCACCATGCCCGTTTTGACGTTCTTCACCGGGTGGTTTCCGCCGTGGTGGCCGAACCGGAGCTTGAAGGTATCGTAGCCGTGGGAGATGCAGAGCAACTGGTGCCCGAGACAGATCCCAAACATCGGCACTTTCGCGGCGATCAGTTTCTTGATCGTCTCCTGCTCCTGTTTCAGTATGAGCGGATCCCCCGGACCGTTGGAGAGGAACACGCCGTCGATCTCTTTGGCCTCGTAGCGCGCGATCAGGGTCTCGGCTTCGATAGAGTTCGGGACGACCTCGACGGCGATCCCCGCCTGGGTCAGCTCGTTGAGGATATTGCGTTTGACACCGAAGTCCATCGCAACAATGCGCGCCTGCACTTCAGGCGCGTCGTTGTAGCGGAAATTGACCGCATCGTAGGTGCCGTTCGTATGCTTGTAGGCCTCTTTGGTGCTCACCTGATCGATATAGTTCACCTCTTCGATCCGCGGCGACGTCTCCAGGAGCTTTTTCAGCTCCGCCTTGTCGCTGATCTCGGTGGAGGCGACCATCATCATCGCCCCCTCGCTGCGCAGCATCTTGGTGAGGTAGCGGGTATCGATATCGCAGATCCCCATGACGCCGTGGCGCTTCAGCAGGGCGTCGAGGGACTCCTCGGCGCGGAAGTTGGAGTAGCGCGGCTGGTACTGGCGGACGATGATCCCCTTCGCGTGCGCCGCGGTGCTCTCCATATCCTCGGCGTTCGCGCCGACGTTGCCGATTTCGGGCATCGTGAAGGTGACGAACTGTCCGGCGTAGGAGGGGTCCGTCGTGATCTCCTGGTAGCCGCTCATCGAGGTGTTGAAAACGATCTCGCCGACCGCCGTCGTCTCGGCACCGAAGCTCATCGCTTCGAGATAGGTGCCGTTTTCAAGATAGATCCATGCTGTTTTCATGCAAGCCCCCTCCGGGTCAGCTCTTCTCGGTAGAGTTTTTCAAACCGCAGTTCGTACTCATCCGTGCCCGGAATGAGCTGTTTCTGGAACGACTTCATCTTCTCGTTCACCGCACGCTCGATCTCATCGTTATCCGCGATAAAGGAGGTGATCGCGTCATAGATGATGTTTTTGAGCCGGTTTTCGCTGACGTCGTAGTTCATCAGGTCCTCTTCGTAGATCGCGTCGAGAATCTTGTGCGCCAGGTCCGAAAAGCGGTCTTCGTAAGAGAGAATGACCCCGTATTCAGGGGCCAGTTTCTTCTTGATCATAAAGAAAAGCTGGCGGTCATCCGCCTGGTAGAAATCGATCTCGTCTTCGTTATCGTTAACGATCTCCTTGACGCGCGCTTCGAGGGCCGCCTCCTGCTTCACGCTCTGTTCGAGTATCTTTTTCGCTTCGGCGACAATAGGGTCCATCCCCTGTGTCATCGTCACCAGTCCGCTGCGCGCCAGTTCGACGGCGACGCGGTTGGCGAGGAACGGTATCTGCGCGAGTGTCACTTTCATAGCCCATACCCTTGCGGGCGCCCCGTTTTTGCAGGAACGTGCACCCAGATTTTTTCGCTATTTTAGCGGGTATTCCATTACAGGGAGGTTAGAACATGCAACCTTCCCGTAACAGCGCGTTCACCCGACTGCAGTATCATGCACGGTAAATGCATATCCCTATGCATATTGAAAGGAAACTCCATGATTTACAGCCACAAAACCGATGGATCCGCCTCCAACCTCACCCCGGCCGAACGGGAGAAAATGCAGCGTCTCCGTTATACCGAATCGACGGCCTGGATGATCGATAAATCCGCCGAAGCACTCAGGCCGACCGCGTTATTCCCCCTTTGGGCAGCCGGATCACGAACTCTGCGCCCCCATTCCTGTTTTCCACCGAAATCCGCCCTTTGAGATTCTTCTCCACGATAATTTTCGACATATAGAGCCCTATTCCCGTTCCCTGCGATTCGAACTTGGTGGTGAAGTAGGGGTCGAAGATCTTATCCATGATCTCCTCCGGTACGCCGCCGCCGTTGTCTGCAATGGAGAGCACAACGGCATCCTCCTTCTCCTCCGCCGCGATCCTAATCTTCTTCACGCCGAACGGATGCTGCATCAGGACATCCTTCGCGTTGCTGACGATGTTGAGGATCACCTGTTTGAACTCATTCGGATAGAGCATCGCCTCGATCGTCTCCGGAACATCCACCTCGACGACGATCTTTTTCTGTTCCAGCGCCGGCATCACCAGCCCCAGCACCTCATCGACAAGCGTGCACAGGCTGACGGTTTCAAGCTGTTTGTCACGCTTGAAAAAGTTACGGAAATCATCGATCGTCTGGGACATGTACTCCACCTGCCGGTGGATGATATTTATCAGCCTGTCGAGCTCCTCCTCATCCACGGTACCGAGCTGCCGTTTGAGGTTGAGGTTGGCGATGCCGATGCCCATGACGTTGAGCGGCTGGCGCCACTGGTGGGCGATGGATTCGATCATCTCCCCTATTGTCGCCATTTTCGCCTGCTGGATCATCATCCGCTCTTTCTCCCGGTTCTCCCCCACGGCCTCTTCAATCCGTTCGTTCAGTATCGCATTGAGTTTGGTCAGTTCACTGGTGCGGCGGCGCACCAGTTCTTCGAGACGGATATACTTGCAACCGAACAGCAGGGCGATGACGACGAGCACGGCCAGGATCTTCCAGAGCAGGGCGTAGTCGAACTGGTGTTTGTAGACCGTCGGTACCCACTCGCGGTAGATCGCTTCGCGCTCCTCCTCCCCGATACTGTCGAGCGCGCGCTGGATCAGCGTCCGCAGCATCGGCCAGTCACTGCGGACGCCCATGGCTACCTCGAAGCGGTAGGGCGTCTGCCCCACAATACGGAGGTTGTTGAGCCCCTCTTTCGCGATCAGGTAACTGGCGTCCGCCAAAGCATCGACAGCGACATCGGCCTCTCCGAAGGCGACCATCTTCAGCGCTTCGCAGAGCGAGTCGGCCTGGACCCGTTTGATCTGCGGGAAATCACGTTTCAAGAAGAAGTCGGCCGCATAGTCCCTGACGACCGCGACGCGTTTGCCTTTGAGCGCCGCCAGCCCGCCGATGTACTGGAACGATTCGCCGCCGACGATCACCATCGGCAGGGTCAGGTAGGGACGGGTGAAGTTCGCGTATGCATACCGTTCCGGCATCGCCATCATGGCGGTCACGACGTCAAGCTCCCGCTGTTTCAGGGCCGTGTCGACCTCCTGCCAGCTCCGCTTGCGCTGCAGTTCAATGCGCACCCCCAGCTTTTCCGCGACACGCTGAATAAAACCGTAGGAGATCCCCCCGAATGCGCCCTTGCGCGACAGGAACTCGACCGGCGGCCACTCCGAATCCACCCCGATGTTGATGACCGGGTGCTTTTTCAGCCACGCCTGCTCTTCCGGCGTGAGCAGCAGCTGCTCCGGGTGATAGACAAACGCATCCAGGGTGCGCTTTCCCTTCGTATACCCCAGCAGCGTGTAGGCCTGGTAAATCGCCTGCAGGCGGTCCAGGCTCAGATCCCCCAGGGGCGCATCTTCCCTGAGTGCGAACGATTTGAGGCTCTTTCCTTCAAACCGCAGCGCTTCGAGGCTCTTATGCTGGACGTTGTACTTCTCGTGCAGTAGCCTGGCCGTTTCATCGATATGTTCAAAGGCGTAGCGCCACCCCTTCAGACTCGCCTCGTAAAAGCGTTTGACGCGCTCCGGGTGCTGCAGCAGTTCCGTCTGGGAGGTAAAAAGAATGTCGTTATAAAAATCGAAACCGGCCGCCTTGGGATCGATCGCGAAGGTCTTGACACCCCGGTGCGAAAGGACAAAGGGTTCATTGGCGGAGTAGGCCGCCATCGGGGAGCTCTGAAAGATCGCCGCCATCGCGACGAGCGGTTCGCCCCTGTCGTACTTCACCAGGAGGGATGTCCGTCCCGTCCCGTACTGCGCCCGACCGCTCAGTACTTCGCGTTCGACATCCATCTTCGCCGTCATCGGCCGGATCTCGACGTCGAGGTCCGCCTCGGAGTAGAACCCTTTCTCCTTGGCGACAAAATAGCCGGCGAACTGGAACTGGGGCAGCCACTGCAGCTGCAGCACCACTCTGTCGTCGTCATGCTGATGCGCGGAAAGCGGCAGGGAAAAGAGCAGAATCGCAAAGAGAACCGCACTGATGCGCATACAACACCTTTTTTCAAACTATTTTAACAGCTAATTGTTTAGGGCACCTCTAGAAAGAGGTTAAGACCGTTATTCATTGAATTGGTAGGGGCGTTGTTTTTGCAAAGCTGGTACGGACTAAGTGATCCTATGACGGAAGAGCTAATCCATGATCGTATCTCGTTTCGGAAGTTCTTGGA
>JACXUG010000094.1 GCA_014764065.1 Campylobacterales bacterium | reverse complement strand
AGGGCGGCGGCGCGGGCCTCTGCAAGGGCCTCTTCCATGTGGCTGCGGAACGGGCTCATGGCCTCTCATCGCCCAGCACCGCCCCCTTGCCGTTGGCCAACAAAAAGCGTTCCGAACCTTTCCCACGGCGTTTGGCGATGCGGTCCGGGTACGCCAGTGCCGTAAGCACTCCCGCCGCGTCGGTCTTCACCGTGCGCTCCCGCTCGCACCCCGTGCGCTCTTTGAGGACGTTCACGGCGTGGTGCAGCACGCTGCCGCACGCTCCCGACTGCAGCGAACGGTCCAGCCACCCCATTCCCTCGCCCAGGTCCGTGCCGTTGAAACCGGTACGCTCCTGCAGCAGCGTTGAGAGCAGCACCGCTTCGTACCCGAGCCCGCGCGCTTTTGCATGCAGCAGCATATGGGCCATACGCGGATGGACGCCGAGTGACAGTGCCGCTTCACCGTGGGGCGTAATGCGGCCGGAGGCATCTGCCATATTAAGTGATATTAAAAGTGACGACGCCTCGTCTACGGCGTGTTTCGGGGGCGCATCGGCCCATTTGAGCTCATCGACGGATGCGCCCCAGTTGGCCAGCTCGAGCATCAGGAGGGCCAAGTCAGACTGCAGGATTTCAGGGCGTGCATGCGGTACCAGCGGTTTATTCTCATGCCAGAGCCGGTAGCAGACCCCCTCCTGCGTCCGCCCTGCCCGCCCGGCGCGCTGCACGGCGGAGTCCTGCGTGATCATGCGCGTGCGCATCCGGTTCATTCCCGAGGCCGCGTCGTACTCCACATAACGCTCCAGCCCGCTGTCGATGACGATGCGCACCCCGTCGATGGTTAGTGACGTTTCGGCGATGTTCGTCGCGAGGACGACCTTGCGTTTGCCCTCGGGTGCGGGGGCGATGGCGTGCTGCTGCGCCGCCCTGGCAAGGTCGCCGTAGAGCGGCACCAGCAGCGTGTCGCTCTCCAGCGTGCCCTGCAGCGCACGTTCAACGGCGTTGATCTCTCTGACGCCGGGCAGGAAGACGAGCATGCTGCCCGTCTCCGCCTTGAGCGCGGCCGTGATCGTCTCCGCCGTCACCGTCGCCACCGTTTTTACCTCGGGCGGTTTGTGACGGATATCGAGGTAACTGTAAGCCACGGGGAAGCATCGTCCTTCGCTGGTCACGACGGCCGCGTCGGGCAGCACACCCTTCAGCGCTGCCGCATTCAGCGTCGCCGACATCACGACGAGTTTCAGGTCTTCACGCAGCAGCGTCTGCGACTGCAGCGCCAGTGCCAGCCCCAGGTCGGCGTAGATGGAGCGCTCGTGGAATTCGTCGAAGATGAGCACTCCCACCTCTTCCAGCGTCGGGTCGCGCTGCAGCATCCGCGTCAGGATCCCCTCGGTCACGACCTCTATGCGCGTTGCCACCGAGACCTTCGTCTCCTGCCGGATGCGGTAGCCGACCCGCTGCCCGACCGTCTCGCCCAAGAGTTCCGCCATCCGTAGCGCCGCGTTGCGCGCCGCGAGCCGCCGCGGTTCGAGCATGACGATCTTTTTATCGCCCAGCCATGGCGCTTGCAGCAGTTCCAGCGGCACCACGGTCGTTTTCCCCGCGCCCGGCGGGGCCTGCAGTATGAGCTGGTTGTTGGCGGAAAGTGCCTGCCCTATGTCGGGCAGGACGGTATGGATGGGAAGTTCGGATAACATGGGTGGGATTATAACGGTTCTGCAGTAGTAAAAAGCGAAAAAAGTCTATTGGGGACACTCTTCGTAGGTTAATGCATCAAAACAGTCATCTGCATCTGTGCCTCTATTTATTTCCCTACTCCGTTTCATCCAGCAGACTTTTCAGCCCCTTTGCATCGACGATAACGATCTTCCTCGCACGCACCTAGACCCATCCCAGCGCTTTGAAGCGGCGCAGGATGCGCGAGACCGTTTCGGGCGTCAGGCCAATCTGCGAGCGGTGGATCACCGTATCGAGCCGCTTGATCTTGCGCGTTAGCGAATGTATGATCCCCAGCGCGACGTCGGGACGGCTGAGCAAGCGGCTTTTGAAGGCCTCGAAATCGATCTCGTAGAGCGTCACGTCCGTGACGCAGTGCGCCGTGGCCGGATAGGGGATGTTTTCAAAATGTGCCGCCTCGGCGACGAGGTCGTCGGCGCGGAAATGGGCCAGGACGATCTCGTTGCCGGCCGTGTCGTGCTTGACGACCCGCACGACGCCCGATTTGATCAGGTGAAGTCTCCTCGGCCGCTCCCCGGCATAGAAGAGAATGTTCCCGGGCGGGTATGATTTCACCCGGGCGATCTCCCGCAGCTGCGCCAGGTCATCCGCTTCGAGGCGGTTGAACAGATAGCATTGTTCCAGTCCATCATTCCTCCAACTTGATCCAAATCAATGTCGTAAGCCCTATCATAACCTATACTGGCGGTAAAAAAGGAATCATCCGATGATCGCCATTGCCGAACTCCCCAGAGTCGCCTTCGACGAGATGGACACCGTCCATGCCGAAGAGGTGGAGCAGCTCAACCATATCGAAACGCTACTCGGCATCCAGCGGCGCCAGCTTGCGGTGGCGGGCCGCCAGGGCGATGACCGCGAAGATGATCGCATAGGTCACCGGCACGAAATCCGGGATCGGCACCGGGTCACCTTTGGCGTAGGAGTGCATCCCCGCCAGGTAGTAGTTGACGCCGAAATAGGTCATCAGGACCGACGTAAACGCCAGCAGCGAAATGACGCTAAAGAGGTACGGCGTATAGATCTTCTTGATGAAGCGCAGGTGGATGACGACCGCGTAGACGAGAATCGTCACCAGTGCCCAGGTCTCTTTCGGGTCCCAGCCCCAGTAGCGGCCCCAGCTCTCGTTGGCCCAGACACCGCCGAGGAAGTTGCCCACCGTCAGCATCGCCAGACCAACCATCAGGCTCATCTCGTTGATGGCATTGAGTTCCCTGATGGAGAGCGAGATGCTCTTGAAGCGTTTGCCCGAGTTGAATATGAAGAGGATCAGCGTAATGAAGCCCAGCAGTGCCCCCAGCCCCAGGAAGCCGTAGCTACCGGTGATCATGGAGACATGGATACTCAGCCAGTACGACTGCAGGACCGGGACGAGGTTCGTCACCTGCGGGTCCATCCAGTTGAGGTGGGCGACGAAGAGGATTAGCCCGGCGAGGATGGAGGTTGCCGCCAGGGTAATCGGCGAATTCTTCGAGAAGATGAAGCCCGCCAGCACCGACGCCCAGCCGATATAGATCATCGACTCGTAGCCGTTGGACCACGGCGCATGCCCGGAGATGTACCAGCGGATCGCCAGGCCGACCGTATGGGCGAGGAAGAAGAGTAGCAGCAGACCGTAGGCCCCTTTGGCAAAGAGGCCCAGCTTGATACGCGGGTTGATGATGTGCGCGAACGTGAAGACCAGCAGCACGAAACCGACGAGGAAGTAGAGCGGCCAGAGGCGCTCGAAGATGTTGGCGTGGTTGTACCAGATCTCCAGCTTCATCTTGCTCTCATCCGGGTAGACGAGCGCGCCCGCCTTTTTCTGGTGCTCGGTGATCTGTGCCAGGGCGGCGTCCGCCTTGCCCCAGTCGCCGCTTTTGACCGCGTCGTCGATGGCAGAGAAGTACTGCGCCGCGAGGTAGCGTACCACCATGCTCTCCTGCGGCGTGAAGCCGTTGATCGCGTCGATGGTGGCCACCCATTTATGGTTCGTGTCCGCCGCATCCGGCCAGAGGCGCAGCAGCGCACCCGTATAGACCATATAGGCGACGTTCACGCGTTCGTCGACCTTGATGACGGCCTTGTCAAACTTGTCGCGTTTGCCCGGGGCCTTGCGGATCGCCTCTTCGACGTACTTGTTGAGTTTGTAGCCGGCCAGCTCCTCGGGGACTTCGAAGAACTGGTTGAAGGCGAGCGTTTTCTCACCAGCGTCGATTCCCAGCTCTTTGTTGACGAGCTTGTCGCTGCGGATTATTTTGATGTCGCGCCACGCTTCGGGCATCAGCATCATCGACAGCAGGATCTGATTGGGATTGAGGCCCAGAATGGTGTCGCCGCGGTTGATCTTGTGCAGGATCTCCGTACTGAGCGTGTCCACCGGCTTCATCCGCCCGTTGCTGTCCTGGACGACCAGCGCCCCGAACATATCGGCATGGGTCCGGTCAAAGGAGGTGATCTCCTTGATCATCGGGTTCGTGTCGGCCTTGGCGTTTTGCGGGGCGAAAGCGATCAGCAGCGCCGCGACGAAGGCGGCGGCAAGCTTCTCTTTTGCTTCGGCGGCACGCTTGGCGATCTTGCCCAGCTGACGGAAACGCCCTCCTTTGGCGAAGAGCGCACCGAACATCCCCACGGCCAGCAGGAAGTAGCCCAAGTAGGTCGGCAGGGCGCCCGGGTCATGGTTGACGGAGAGGACGGTCCCTTTTTCGTCGCGGTCGTACGAGGACTGGAAGAAACGGTAGTTGCGGTGGTCAAGCACGTGGTTCATAAAGATGCGATAGGGCATTTCGATATTCTGCTCCTTGTCGATGAGGATGACCTCGCTCGCATAGGACATCGGCGACTGCGACCCCGGGTAGCGGTCGAGATCGAAGTCCGTCAGTTTCAGGGCGAACGGCAGGCGGATCAGTTCGGCGCCGTAGCTGACCGACATCGGGATGCCCGAGAGCGTCAGCGGTTCGGGAACGCCGACCTGGCCGGACGTACCCATGACCACGACCTCCTTGGTCTCGCTGCCGTCGCTGAACTGCAGGCGCATCGCGTCCTGCGTGGCGCTGCGCATCATCGGGCCGCTCTTTTTCGCCTCCTGGGAGACAATGGTCTTTTTCCCTTTGGCCAGGAAGCTGCGGACGACGAAGTTCGCGCCGTTTTCCGTCGTATAGAGCGTGCGCGTCGACGCGTTGTTCTCCAGGGACGGGGCAACCGCGCCGCTGCTCTGGTCGTCCATCTTGAGATAGGTCATCGGGAAACCGTTGGCCATCTTGAGAGCATCGCCTTCCATATAAAGGCGAACCACCGGTTTACCGTCATGCAGCGGTTTGTCGGAGTCGAAATCGATGATGAGCTTCTCGTTCTCGTACTGTTCGCCCAAGGAGAGCTGGATCTGGTCGGGGGCACCGCCGCCCGTGATCATCATGTTGGCAATCGGCTTGCCGTCCGGGGATTCGACGACGCTGTAAACGGCGTCTGGGATATATTCGAGCAGTTTGACGGTGACATGCTTGCCGGCAACGTCGAAAGCCATATCGACGTCGTTGCCGCCGAGCTTGGAGAGGTAGAGCTCCTGCTTGTACTCGCCGACGTTGCCGTTGTCGTCATAGACGATCTTGAGGTAGCTCGAGGAGCTGGTGATCTTGTCCTCCGTCTCCCCCTCGCGGATGTGCATCATCCCCTCGTAACCGACATAGCGGGTGACCGCCGCGCCGAAGAGGATGACGAGGAAGGCGAAGTGGAACAAGAACACCAGCCCTTTGCCCTTCCGCCACATCTTGAAACGGATAATGTTGAGTACGAGGTTGAATGCCAGGAGGCCCAGCAGCACCTCGAACCAGCGGGCGTTGTAGATCATCGCCTTTGCCGTCGGTGTACCGAAATCGTTTTCGACAAAGGTCGCATATCCGACCGAGACGGCAAAGACCATCATAAGCACGGCCATGGTTTTCATGGAGCCGATAATGGAGAGGAGGTATTTCATCTCATTCCTTTTCATGCAGTCGGGAGC
>JACXUG010000025.1 GCA_014764065.1 Campylobacterales bacterium | reverse complement strand
GGAGCGACGTCGGCCTTTGCGAAATGCAACGGCGAGAAAATGGAAACATCGGCAACCAAATGCAGCGGTGAGAAAAAAGCGAACATGAATACCAAGTGCAACGGCGAGAAAAAAGCGAACATGAACGCCAAATGCAGCGGTGAGAAAAAAGAAAAGATGCCCATAGGCAAATGTGGCCAGGGCAAATGCGGCGGGTGACCCCGCGGCAGTGAGTTTCGCGCAGGAAAGGAGCCGCCATGCAATGCCAGCTTTCCAACCTATGCAAAATTGTTGAACCGGCCGTCGAAAAGCTTCAGAGTGTCGCACTGCTTTTCGTACGGCTGATCCTCGCCTACGGTTTCTATGAACCGGCGAAGATGAAGTGGAACGATATCGGCTCCGTGGCCGAATGGTTCGCTTCGATGGGGCTCCCGATGCCCACCCTGCAGGCATACCTAGCGGCAACGACAGAAGCAGTGGGTGTCGTGCTGCTGACGCTGGGGCTTTTCACGCGGCTGATCTCCATTCCGCTGATGGGTGTCATGCTCGTTGCCATTACCCTGGTGCACCTGCCCAACGGTTTCCAGTCGGGCAACAACGGGTTTGAAATCCCGCTGTACTACTTCATTATGCTTTTCGTCCTGCTGACGCACGGCGCCGGTAACCTCTCTTTCGACCGGCTGCTGTTCAAAAGCAAAGAGGCCTGACCCCCACGGGGTCTGCTGACTTTTCCCTTTTCAATCTTCCCGGTATTTTGAGATCCCGCACGGCTGGTTCGGTGTCGGCGGATGCGCTTCGAGGTATTCGAGGTCCTCGAGGGTCTGTTTGAGGACCTTTTGCTGTTGCAGCAGCGGCAGCATGGCGTTGTCCTTCTGGGTGAGGTTGAGCTTCATATCCATCAGGATTGCCTGCACCTCTTTGTCGAGGTCGGACAGGGCATTTTTTACGTGTTCGATCGGTTTCATGCCGTGATTATAACCAAGCGGCCTTTGTACGGAAGCCCGGCTTTCAGGCTAATATGCGTGATTCAGTGGACGAGTTCGACGCCGAAGAGCCCGTAGAGAAGGCCGCTGGCGATGAGGTAGACCCCGAAGGGCTTGAAGCTGTAGCGCGAGACGACGGCCAGGAAGGTTTTGACCGCGACCCAGCCGACGATGAAAGCCACGACGAAACCGATGGCCAGGGCGCCGAAGTGCTCAAACGAGAGGGCCGAATACTCCTTGAGGAGCGTATAACCCGATGCCGCGCCCATCGTCGGGATGGCGAGCAGGAACGAAAATGCCATGGCCGTGTCGCGCGATAGCCCGCTGAGCATCCCGCCGAGGATCGTCATCCCCGAACGGGAGACCCCCGGCACGAGGGCGAAGACCTGGAAGATGCCGACGGCGAGGGCCTGTTTCATGCTGACCCCCTCGAGGTCTTTGACGGCATGGGTTTTGGGCTTGTAGGCGAACTCGACCGCGAGGAAGGCGACCCCGGTGAGGATCATCAGGGCCACGGTGGAGTTGGTGGCGAACATGGCTTCGATCTGTTTGTGAAAGAGCAGGCCGACGACGCCCGTCGGGATGAAGGCGGCGATGAATTTGACCCAGAGGGCCCTGCTCTGCATGAGCCGCTCGCGGTAGATCAGCATCACCGAGAAGATCGGGGCAATCTGGATGATGATCTCGAAGGCGGTCAGGAAGGTGTCCTGCTTGAGGCCTAGCATCTGCCCGGCAAGGTAGAGATGCGCAGTGGAAGAGACAGGGAGGTACTCGGTGATCCCCTCGACGATCCCGAGGATGATGGCGTCAAAAACGGTCATAAAAACAGGTCCTGGAACAAAGATGTGTCATTGTACCCGATTGGCGTGAAAAGCAACCTTGAGATGCCCTTAAATGAACATGCAGTATAATACGCGGCTTGAAAAAGGCGGTGAAAATCTGCCTTAGCCGCATATGCATATCACTTAAGGAAAAAAGCATGCTGCTCTTTACCCCCGGTCCTACCCCTGTTCCGGAATCCGTCCGCAAGGCAATGGCGGAGGAGACGATCCATCACCGCACGCCGGAGTTTGAAACGATCTTCGAACGGGCGCGCAAAGCGCTCTTTGGCTTGATGAAAACTGATGAGGTCGTGATGCTGGCCTCGACGGGTACCGGCGCGATGGAAGCGGCCGTGACCAACCTCTGCCGTGATACCCTGCTCAACATCAATGCGGGTAAATTCGGCGAGCGTTTCGGCAAGATCGCCCTGGCACACGGGCTGCAGAACGTGGAGCTGACCTACGAATGGGATACGCCGTCAACGCCGGAGGATGTCCTGGCTGCCCTGCAGGAGAACCCGCGCATTGACGCCATCGCCATCCAGATCAGCGAGAGTGCCGGCGGTCTGCGCCACCCGGTCGAAGCGATCGCCGCCGCGGTCAAGGGTGTCCGCCCCGACGTCATGATCATCGCAGACGGCATTACTGCCGTCGGTGTCGAGGCGATCGACGTGACGAACATCGATGCCCTGTTGGCGGGTAGCCAGAAAGCGCTGATGCTGCCGCCTGGCCTCGCCGTGATCGGCCTGAGCAACGCCGCGGTCGAGAAGATCGGCGCGGGCAGAGGATACTACTTCAACCTGGCGACCGAAATCAAGAAACAGCGTACCAATACGACGGCATGGACCGCGGCGACGACGCTGGTCATCGGCCTGGAGGCCGTTTTGGCGGAGATCGACGTCAAAGGGCTTGAAGCGCTGTATGACGAGACGGCACGACGCGGCGCCGCGACGCGGGCCGCGTTTGAAGCGCTCGGCCTGCATATCTACCCCAAAACGCCGGCGGCGTCCATGACGACGATTGATGACGTGAATGCCAACGAGATCCGCGCCCTGCTGAAAAAAGAGTTCGACGTCAACATGGCCGGCGGCCAGGACCACCTCAAAGGTAAGATCTTCCGTGTCAACCACATGGGCCTGATCAAGCCGTTCGAGGCGGCGTGGGTCGTCAATGCCGTCGAGGTCGCCCTCGACAAGCTCGGCCGCCGCAGTTACGACGGGACGGCAAGCCGCATCTTCAACGAGATCTATTTCGGGCTGGCGACATGATTTTTGCCCACGAGATTCCCGAAGGCAGCAAGCTCTATTTCGGTGCCAGCGCCCGCCGCAAACGGGAGATCGAGCAGATCGCCTGCGACGTGCTCTACGCCGACGGCTTCGAAGAGATCGTCGTGCCGCTCTTTTCGCACCACCAGCATGAGAGCATCCCCGACGCCAAAGAGCTGATCCGCCTCGGGGACCGTAATAACAACCGTATGAGCCTGCGTGCTGACACGACCATCGACGTCGTCCGCATCATCTCCAAGCGGCTCGGCCGCAACACGGACCACCGTAAATGGTTCTACATCCAGCCGGTCTACCGCTACCCCTCGCACGAGCAGTACCAGGTTGGTGCCGAGGTGATCGGGGAGGCGGACCTCTCCATCGCGATGCGGCGATGTCTGGAGATCTTTAATCGCCTGGAGACACAGCCGCTGCTGCAGATCTCCAACATCAATATCCCGAAGATCCTGAGCCGTCTTCTCGATATCCCCATAGACGATTTCCGCCATATCCGGATCGAGAACTTTCTGGCGCGGGGCATCGACTGGCTGACGAAGCTCGTCTACCTCGAGAAGCCTTCGGAGATCGACGCGCTCCTGCCGCTTGTGCCTGAGGAGCTGCGTGTCGAGCTGGTGAAGATGAAAGAGCTCAGCCTGAGCGTGCCGTATGCCAATACGGTCGTCGCACCGCTGTACTATGCGAAGATGCTCTACTACGACGAGCTCTATTTCCGCGTGATCGCGGCCAATGACGTCTACGCCAGAGGCGGACGCTATAAAAACGAAGATGTGACCAGTGTCGGCTTTGCCATCGCTACCGATGTGCTGCTTGAAGCCGGCGTGTAAAGGAAAGAATGTATGAAAAAAGCAGATTTGATCGTCGGTATCCAGTGGGGTGACGAGGGCAAAGGGAAGATCGTCGACCTTCTTGCGCAGAAATACGATGCGGTAGCACGTTACCAGGGCGGGCACAACGCCGGCCACACCATCTGGGTCGACGGGATCAAATATGCCCTTCACCTGATCCCTTCGGGTGTACTCAATCCCGAAGCGATCAATATCATCGGTAACGGCGTCGTCGTCTCCCCGGCGGCACTGATCAAGGAGATGAAGCAGTTCGACAAGCTCGAAGGCCGTCTCTTTGTCAGCGAATCCGCCCATATGATCCTTGGTTTCCACGAAGAGATCGACCAGGCCAAAGAGCGCCTGCGCGGCAAGAAGGCGATCGGGACGACTGGGCGCGGGATCGGGCCTGCCTACAGCGAAAAGATCGCCCGTGCCGGGTTCCGCATCGGCGAGCTGCGCGATATCGACGCATTGATGGCACGCATCCTCGAGTATTTCGAGCAAAACGGCGCGATTTACAGTGCCCTGGGGATCTCCGCACCGGATGCAGCGGTGCTGAAAGCGGAGCTTCAAGGTTTTGCAGATGTGCTGCTGCCCTACCTGGCCAACACGACGAAGATGGTCTGGGAACTGCTCTCAAGCGATAAGAACGTCCTGCTCGAAGGGGCGCAGGGGACAATGCTCGACATCGACCACGGGACCTACCCGTACGTGACGAGCTCTTCGACCATCGCGGCGGGTGCCTGTATTGGGCTAGGTATCAGCCCGAAAGACATCGGCAAGGTGACGGGAATCGTCAAAGCCTACTGTACCCGTGTCGGCAACGGCCCTTTCCCGACGGAAGACTTCGGAACCGACGGTGACAAACTACGTGAGCAGGGGCATGAGTTCGGTACGACGACGGGCCGTCCGCGCCGCTGCGGATGGTTCGATGCCGTGGCGACGAAGTTCGCCAGCCGCATCAACGGCTGCGACGAACTGGCCATCATGAAACTCGACGTCCTGGATGGCTTCGAGGAGGTCAAGGTCTGTGTCGGCTATGAGGTCGACGGCGAGGTCATCGACTATATGCCGCTGGACCTTGAAGCGGCCACCCCGGTCTACAAAAGCTTCCCGGGCTGGGAGCGGACCGAAGGCGTCCGCGAGTGGGATGCGCTGCCGGAAACGGCCAAGGCCTACCTGGGCGAGATCGAAAAACTCACCGAGACCAAGATCGGCATGGTCTCCACCTCTCCCGACCGCAACGATACGATCATCTGTTAGGTATCACACCTGTAACGGAGTCGGCTACCTTTCGATATAATCTATCGTAATGAAACTGACTTTCTGGAACTCTCTCGTATCGAAACTGCTGTTCTCTCTGGCGTTTTTCAGCCTGCTGCTGGTGAGCGGGCTGGCCTACGTCAACACGAAAATCGTCATCAGCGGCTACAAAAAACAGCTCCAGGAGCTGGTGGAGCAGAAGATCGATTTCATGCTTCCCCAGCTC
Source organism: Campylobacterales bacterium (assembly GCA_014764065.1). Taxonomy (GTDB): domain Bacteria; phylum Campylobacterota; class Campylobacteria; order Campylobacterales; family Sulfurimonadaceae; genus Thiomicrolovo. The sequence continues at coordinate 13,159 of JACXUG010000025.1, read as the reverse complement.
TCCGATGCCCTGCACAACGAGGAGTACCTTCTGGCGGAGGAGCAGCTCGTCCGCCTCAGCTCGGCGCAGGTGATCAACGGGGTGCGGCTGCTCCGTCACCACGGACGCCCCCTCGTCGTCGGCAACTTCGGCTCTCCCCACCGCCTCTTCACACTGGCCCTTCCCGTCACCAATGTCAACGGCGAGATCATCGCCTCGATGGACGTCGCCGTCTCCGACCGCAACTTCCGCGCGATGATGGAACAGTATTTCCAGCTCCTCGCCGCGATCATCGGCGGATACGTCCTGCTGGTCGTGCTGCTGCTGCGGCTACTCTACCGGGCATTCATGCCGCTGCGCGAGCTGACCCGGAAGCTGGAGGCCTTCGACCCGAGCCACCCGGTGCCGATCGAGCTGAAAAATACCAGCGGAAGCGAAATCGGCATGATCGCCGATGCGGCGAACAAGATGAGCGACAACATCATCCACCACGCCGACTTTATGAACGAGCTGCACAAAGAGATCGAAGAGGGGCGACAGCACCTCAAAGAGGCGCAGCAGATCGCCCGGATGGGAAGCTGGCGGATCGATACGCAGACCCACGACTGCAGTTTCAGCGACCAGATGTATGTGCTGCTGGGGATTCCGATGGACGGTATGCCGCTGACCTGGGATACGCTGCTCAACGTCATCGACCCCTCGCAGCGCCAATCGTTTATCCGCGCCCTTGAGAACACGGCCCAGACACACACACCGTTCCGCCTGATGCATAAAATCGTCAACGCCCACGGGGAGGCAATGCACGTGCTGACCGAGGGGAAACTGAGTCTGCGGGGCGACGGAAAGGCGTTTATTTCGGGGATCACGATGGACGTCAGCGAACAGGCGGAGAGCCAGCAGATGATCGAAAAGCTCGCCTTCTACGATCCGCTCACGAACCTGCCGAACCGTCTCCTGATGCAGGACCGCCTGCAGAAATCGATCAAGGACGCCAACCGCCGGGGCGAAAAGCTGGGAGTCCTCTTCCTCGACCTCGACGGTTTCAAGAATGTCAACGACACCATGGGCCACACCATGGGCGACCGCCTGCTCAAAGAGGTGGCGGAGCGCCTCAAACGCACCCTGCGCGATTCCGATACGATCTCGCGGATCGGCGGGGACGAGTTTATCGTCCTGCTGCCGCAGGTCAACTCGGAAAAAGAGATCACCATCGTCGCCGAGAAGATGATCGACGCCCTGCAGGAGCGCTGGGAGTTCGGGGACAAGGCGATCTTTACGACGACGAGTATCGGAGTGGCCATCTACCCGGACCACTCCGAGGACGCCGACACACTGATCAAGTTCGCCGACACCGCCATGTACAAGGCGAAAGAGGATGGGCGCAACCGCTACCGGTTCTACGACAAAACGATGGGGGAGACGATCCGCAAAAAACTCCAGATCGAGCAGGAGATGCGCGAGGCCATCGAGACGATGGAACAGTTCGAACTCTACTACCAGCCGAAGACCTCCCTGCGTACCGGCGCCATTATCGGTGCGGAGGCGCTCATCCGCTGGAACCACCCGAAGGTCGGTACGGTCTACCCGGACGACTTCATCCCCGTCGCCGAGCATACGGGGATGATCATCAAGATCGGGGAGTGGATCATGCACGAGGCGGCGCGCTGTATCGAACAGTGGCGTGCCGCGGGTATCGCGCCGCTGAAACTGGCCGTCAACCTCTCCGGCCGCCAGTTCGGCAGCCCGCTGCTGCTGCAGCAGATCCGTACCGTGCTGCAGCGCTATGACATCGAGCCGAAATACCTGGAGTTCGAGGTTACCGAGAGCGTCTCCATGATCAGTCTCACGGAAAGCCTGAAAGTCCTCCACCAGCTCCGTGACCTCGGTGTCGGCGTGAGTATCGACGACTTCGGTACGGGCTACTCCTCCCTGGCCTATCTCAAACAGTTTCCGGTCGATACGCTCAAAATCGACAAGACGTTTATCATGAACATGCTCGAGGATCAGGATGACCGCACCATTGTCGAATCGATCGTTTCACTGAGCAAGGCGATGGGGCTGAAGATCGTTGCGGAGGGGATCGAGAGCGCCGAGCACGTCCGTCTGCTCAAGAAGCTCGGCGTCGACTACGGGCAGGGCTACTTCTTCAGCCGCCCGGTGCCGTTCGGCCAGCTCGACCGCATGTACCGCAACAACCTCGTCAAGATGAAGACACTGCGCGAACCGGAAAAGAAGCAGGCGGTCTAGAGCCACGGCAGACGCGGGATCTTCCCGAGCTTGGTGTGGCGGCAGTACCATCCCCACCCTTTTTTCATCCAGTGCCCCAGGACCGGCATCGGCATCATAAAGGCTTTTTTGTCGTCGCGGAAGACGAAGCCCGCGCCGGTACCTGTATCCATGACGCAGAGGATGTTAAGGTGCTCCTGGTACCCTTTGCGTTCCGCTTTACCGGCATCGCGCGCGGTGATGTTGAAGGCGATGTTTTTGGCCATGACCTCGGCTATGTGTCCCTGTTTGGCCCGCCACTCCGGCCCCTCCAGCGCCGCGACGTCCCCGGCGGCGTAGACGTTGCTGATTTCGCCGTCGATGATGACTTCGCTGTAGTCATTGATGGCGACGAAGCCCGCTTCGTTGGTCGGGAGGTCGGACTCCTTGATGACGCGGTGGCCGTCACCGGCGGGAATGAACATCGTGAAGTCGGATTCCAGTTTGCTATCGTCTTCGAAGACGACGCCGTCCTCCTCGAAGCGCTTGATCTTCTTGCCGAAGTGTTTGTTTAGGTCGGCCCGCTCGAACATCATGTCTATCATGCTGAGTGCCTGGTCGCCCATCCGCGCGCCCGGTTTGGGCATCGGGGCGAAGAAGGTCAGTTCGAAACGGTCGCGGATCCCCTTTTTCTTCAGCAGCTCGTGGAGGTTGAAAAAGAGCTCGAAACCGGGGCCGCCGCGGACGGCGGAGGTGTCTTTCGGGTTGCCGCCGAAGCCGAAGGCGATCTTGCCGCTCCCTTTTTCGACCAGGGCGTCGATGCGCTCCTTGATCCGCAGGGATTCACGCGGGTCGCCGCAGATGGAGAGGGTGTTCTCGATCCCGGGGTGCTTCATCTTGTGTGCCCCGAGGGTGACGACGAGGTAGTCATAATCATCGATCACCTTCCCGGAGGAAAGGGTGACGCGGTTCGCTTTAGCCTCGATAGCTTCGACCCTGTCAACCACGAGGGTAAAGCCGTGGGCATCACGCAGATCCTCCAGCGAAACCTTCACGTCGTCAAAAGAGGCCTCTCCCGTCGGAACCCAGATGGAGGTCGGATAGATATAGAAATAGTCCCGGTCGCTGACAAGCGTGACGTCATACCCTCTCTTGCGTAGATGCGATGCCGCATCAACTCCTGCAAACCCGCCGCCCAGTATCAAAACCTTTTTCATGTCTACTCCTATAACTTGCAATGATAATCATCATAATATAATGACGATAAAATTAAAATAAAATGTCAATTTATTCGTCTTTTTTAGGTTGCCAGACGCATTTTCAGGTTTGCGGCAGCTATCGTTGATAAATGCCGGTGAGATGATTAACTCAGCAGAGTAGGGCACGTTGAAGGAACACTCTGGCATCATTTGGGGCAAAAAAGGATGATGATGGCGAAGGAAGTAGCGCTCCTCGGGGGCGGATGTTTTTGGTGCATCGAGGCGGTGTACCGGCGTGTCAAAGGAGTCAGCAGTGCCGTCAGCGGATACGCGGGCGGCGAAATGGACAACCCCGATTACCGTTCGGTCTGCAGCGGGACGACGGGACATGCGGAGGTTGTCGAGGTTACCTTCGATCCCGACGTTATCTCGTTCGGGGAGATCCTTGATATCTTCTGGGTCATCCACGACCCTACGACGCTGAACCGGCAGGGGGCGGACATGGGGACCCAGTACCGCTCGGTGATCTACTATCACGACGACACGCAGAAAGCGGAAGCCGAAGAGGCTATCGCGGAAGCGCAGGAAAGCTTTTCCAGCCCGATCGTGACGGAACTCTCCCCGGCGCCGACCTTCTACCCGGCGGAAGTGTACCACCAGAACTATTTCAATCTTAACCCCGAGAAGGGCTACTGCCAGGCGGTGATCGCGCCGAAGGTACAGAAGTTTATGCGGACGTTCCGGGAGAAGCTCGATGTTTGAAGCCGGTTTCCTGGGGACACGCGCCCTCTGGTTTATGGACGTCGTTACCCTCTGGTTTGCGGCACTGCCGTTTTTGATGGGCGGGGCGATCTATCTGGCCATGCGCAAACGAGAGCATGCCCATAAACGTGCGCAGACGCTCCTCTTTGCGGTCACGCTGGCCATGGTCGTGCTCTTCGAGGTCGGCGTGCGCTTCACCGGCGGCTTCGTCGCCTACGCGGAAAAGAGCGGGGTGGCGTTCTCCTCGTTGGCGGTACTATTGGCGGTGCATATCCTGATCGCCGTGGCGGCGGTCGCGGGATGGGCGTGGCTGCTGATCGATGCCCTGCTGAGCTACGGCCGCAGCCAGGCGGTAGCCGCTACACACAGACGCAACGGTCTGCTTGTGTTTGCAGGGATGACCGTCACCTCGCTGATGGGCGTGACCATCTACGGCCTGCTCTTTATACTCTAGCGATGTGTTTCGTCGTTTTCGTCGTCGTCGGAGCGTTTGCCCTCTCCCTCAAGACGCACGGGCAGCTGCTCTATTCGGCGGCCGCCGGGAGCGTCTCGCTCTTTTTTCTCTTTTTTTCGGTTCGCAAAATCATCAAAAACGGCCCCTGCCTCTTCGGCAAACGCAAAGAGTGCTGATGGTTTTTAGTGCTAAGCGTTAAGAAAAGAACAAGGGCGACGTGCCATCTTTCGCTTAACGCTTAACGTGCCGCTACAAGCGTCCCTGCTTGACGAGGGAGAGGATCATCGCCAATGAGTAGCCGTCGTTCTCATACCCGTCCTCGATGCAGGATTCGCATTTGTTCCCCATTTCGCACTCGTTGTTATTGATCATCTCGTCAATGTTCTGCCAGCCATGCTTTTTAATACACTCGGCGATCGCTTTCATATCTATCGAATTACAGATGCAGATCATGCGGTCGGTATCGATCATGCTTTCTCCTTTGCCAGTTGTTTTGCGAGGGTGATGCAGGCCGCGACAGTCGGTTCGGGGGCGATATGGACCGTTCTGCCCGGAAGGCTGTTCTGCGTCGTGCGGCCAATGGCGACGACAGTATGGGTCGGCACCAGCGAAAAACGGCTTTGAAAGCATGCCAGGGCCGAGGGGGAGGTGAAGATCAGTACGCTGTCGTCGGGAATTGAGACGTCTATTTTATCGGCCCGGCAGACGGTCTCATAGACCACGGCCTCGTCGACGGTGATCCCCTCCGAACGCAGCCGGGAAGCAAAATCCGAAGCGACGGTTTTCGGGCGGGCATAGAGCCAGCGCGAACCGGCGAAGCGTTCACGGATAAGATCATAGAGCATCTCCCCGTACCCCTTGACCGTCTCGGCGACGGTACCGCCGAGCGCTTCCGCGCGCTGCTGCGTCCCTTTGCCGACACAGAGCACCGGCAGCGTTTTCCATTCCGGAGCGATCGTCTCTAGGGCGTCGACGCCGTTTTTCGAGGTAAAGATGATCCCGTGGACCAGGGAGAGATCGATGTCAGGCTGCAGCCATTCCGTTTCGAGGATCGGCAGATGGATAACGTCGGGATCGTCGGAAGGTGTTACAGAGAGAAGATAGATGGGCCGTATTGTCATAGAAGGATTATAACCAACTCCCGGTGGATGACGGGAGAAGGAGACGCTTTGAATGAAGGTAGGGAAAGTATAGTTAAGAAAAGTTACTAAACTGTTAACGCCTTTTACTTTTTGGCGTTTGTTTGGCACGCCGGGCAGACACCCCGGAGCACGATGTCACTGCTCTGGATGCTGTAGCCGCTGACGGCTTCGGCGTGCGCCCTGATCTGCTCCGTATCGAAGGAAATATCCTCGATCTTCCCGCATTTACTGCAATGCAGGTGAAGGTGCGGCTCTTTGCGGATCTCGAAAACACTCTTGCTCTCGGGGAGTTTGACCTTTTCGAGGAGACCGTTTTCTGTCATTATGGCAATATTCTTGTACACCGTCGCCAGCGAAACGTTCGGATACGCCTCTTTTACCTCCTGGTAAAGCATATCGATGTTCAGGTGGCCGAAGGTGTTGAGGCTTTCGACGATCTTGAGCCGCTGCGGGGTCACCTTGAGATGGTGGTTCCGCAGGTTTGTGGCTATGAGTTCTTTATCCATGTTAGCATTAAAGCACCAAAAAGGTAAAAGTCGAAATAACAGTAGAAGGAAGGCGGGATTTATTATTTTCCATTAAGTAAAAGTAGTTTGTTTATTTAAGGAAAAAAATTATCGTTTATAGGTAGAATTTCCCCATTACATGAAATGAAGAGCCTCTGTTTTATCGCGGAGGTTTTATCAAAGGAGAGAAAATGTTCAAAAAAATTGCGTTGACAGCATATGTCCTGGTATCCGCCGTATCCGCGGAAACGTTGACCGATCAGGCCAAAGCAATGGGGCTTGCCCCGATTCCGAAAAACACGTCCGAACTCTACAAGCTCATCGATAACCCGAAGAACCCGATGAATGCCCAGAAGGTCGAGCTCGGAAAGCAGCTCTTTTTCGATCCGCGTCTTTCAAAGAGCGAGATCATCAGCTGTAACACCTGTCACAACCTCGCCACCGGCGGTGTGGACGGCGTTCCGGCAGCCATCGGACACAACTGGGCGCACAACCCCCACCACCTGAACTCTCCGTCGGTCTACAACGCCGTATTTGCTGAAAAGCAGTTCTGGGACGGACGCAGTCCGGACCTCGAAGACCAGGCGCAGGGACCGATGCAGGCAGCCCCGGAGATGGCGGCCAAACCTGAACATGTCGCCGCCGTCGTCAACTCGATACCGGCATACGTTGCGGCATTCCGCCACGCCTATAATAACCAGACGATGGTCCCGACTTTCAAGGACATCGCGGACGTCATCGCCTCGTTCGAACGTACCCTGGTTACGCCTTCACGCTTCGACGAGTACCTGCGCGGCTGCGACAAAGCGCTCTCCAAAGAGGAGAAAGCCGGTCTGCAGACCTTTATCGACAAAGGGTGTGCAAGCTGTCACACCGGCGTTGCTGTCGGCGGCGGGATGCAGCCCTTCCCGCTGATGGGCAAGTTCAAGTATATGGGTGTGGGCGATTTTAAGGGCGATGCGAACGGAATGGTCAAGGTCCCGACACTGCGTAACGTCGAAGAGACGGCGCCTTACTTCCACAACGGTACGGTCTGGAGCCTCAAAGAGGCGATCAAGATCATGGGCGAAACCCAGCTCGGCGTGAAACTGACCGACAAAGAGACGGATAGCATCGAGGCCTTCCTTAAAGCCCTGACGGGCGAGAAGCCGGTCGTCGAGTACCCGGTCCTGCCGGCCCGCACGGCCAAAACACCGCAGCCGGATTCCGGCAAGTAACCCTCTAGCGGCCGGCCAGCGCCAGCCGTACCATCAACTCCCCCTTCTCCTCATAGAGATTAAGCTGCGCGCTGAGTGCAAGACGCCGTCTGCGGATAATCCCCTCCATCGTATGAAACACATGAAAATACTCCGGCGTGAACGGGGTTTGGATATAGCGCAGCCGTTTCGCGGCTGCCAGGGTCACGAGCGCGCCGGCCGCACTACAGTAGAGGCTTTTGTTGACGGTGCGCAGTAGACGGTAGTCGCGCATCAGCATCAGGTTGGTGCGCAGCGCGCAGCGCGCTTCGGGTGAGCGTTGCAGGGCGCTACTGAAACCCGGGATTGTCATCGATGACGCTGTGGAGGGTTTTCAGAAAGCGAGAGGGAGGTTTTCCCCGACAACCTGCTCAATGGTCTCATCCTTCTCGGGATCGAGGAAGGTAAAAACAGGGCAGGCGGTGACCCGGTATTTCTTCGGGAGGCGCTCATGGTCGTTCCAGATATCGGCGGCGATAGAGTGGGCTTCGAGGTAGGCGACGACGTCCGGGTCCGTGAAGACATCCTGCTGCATCAAACGGCGGACTTTGCACTGGGGTCGGGTCAGGAAGAGCATCAGCGGCTTGTGCGCCCGTTTCGCCACTGCAACAGCCTCGTCGTAACGGGTGAACCATGTGATGTCGGCATGCAGGGTGTCGAAAAAGAGGCATAGGGCCGAAAGCATCAGGCGCATGGAGAAGCTCCTCTGAAAACACCCATTATAGCAAAGGGCGCTTCGCCGGGCTGTACAACTTTGCTTCAGATGAGGGTGGGTTCCTCTTCCGCGTTTCCGTCGAAATAGGCGATCAGCGCTTTGCGGTCCACGCGCTCTCCCCCGCCCCGGTAGAGCTGCGCCTCCAACGATGAGAGCGCCGCGTCGACGACCGGGGACGCCCCTTTGTAGGGCAGCAACAGTTCGAAGAGGTCGCGCGGCGATCTGGCCGCCTTGATCCGTTTCGACATCGGCGACGTCCTGACCGTGCGCGGCGCGCGCTCGCGGCGGCGGAACAGCAGCACCAGCAGCGCCCCCGTCGCCAGTCCGGCGGCGAAGATCCCCCCGGCGGCGTAGAGGTCGACCGTCCGTTCTGTCTGCTTTGTCGCGACGCTCAGCGCGGCGGCCGGAGCGGCCTCCACGACCGGGGCCGCCGCCTTCGGCGCGGCGACCGCGCCCTCGACCTTGATGAAAAAGGGCTGCGTTTTCAGACTCTTGACCGTCTTGGTCCGGCTGTCGAAAAAGCGGAAGGACTGCGGCGTGATCGTGACGTCGCGCTCGGGGATGACGGCGATCGTCTGATCGAAGGTGCCGAAATAGCGCCCATTCTTGACGTAGCCCTTGATCACCGGATCGTTGGCGTAGACGATGGCGCTGTCGATCCGGGGCTCGAACTTGGGAATGTCCTCGACGTTGCCGCTGCCTTCGATATGGATGGTGAGGTTCACAGGCTTGTTGGCCTCCACCGTCGTCTTGTCCACCTCCGAACGCAGGGTGAAATCGCCGTAGACCTCCAGCCCCTGCGGCAGGGGATCTACCTTCAGGGTCGCGGGGTCGGAGTAGACCTTGCGGTACTGCATCCGGGCCCGGCCGAAGAAGGGGTCGTTAAAGAAAGGGTCGCTGAACAAGCTATGGCGCTGCGTCTGCTCCTGCGTACCGATCTGCGCGAAGATCTGCGGGATCGTCAGCGTGCCGCTCTGCTGCGCGAAGAGCAGGTAGCGGTAGGTCTGGGTGATGTACCCCTCCGCATCCGCCGAGCGTTCGGCCTGCTCGTTGAGGCGCTTGATCCAGAAGTGTTCCAGTTTCGGTTCGCTGATCTGAATCTCGTCGATCCGCGTTCCCGGCTTGTAGCGCAGCACCAGCTCCAGCGTGACCGGCTCGCCTACGTAGGCTTCGGACTGCGAGAGTTTCATCTCCATCCGCACCGGCGCCCCCTCGGCCGCCGCCTGGGGTTCGAGCACTTTGACGCGCAGCGGCAGAGTGTGTTCGACCTTGCCGTCGATGGTGATGTCGATGGCCGGGATCGCGACGCTGTCGGTCGGTGTAAAGACCAGCCGCTGCTCGATAGTCCGGGTCGTCTTGCCGTTGATGATGGAGAGATTGCGGCTCGTACCCCGGCTCTGGATAGGGTAGCCCGCGATGTCGGTCAGCGGCGGAAAATCGATGTCGTCGCCCTCGGCGCTCAGCGTCAGCGTCACCGGGTCGCCGCGATAGACGGCGGGATTATCCACGGAAGCCGTCACCTTCGCCTGGAGCGCCGAAGCATACAGAATGCCCGAGAACAGGATCACCGACAGAAGACGAAAAACCGTATCCCATCTTCCATTCTCCATCTTCCGTCCTCCATCAAAAAAACTACCAGGGTGTCGTTTCGTCGTCATGCGGTTCTCCTTTGCCGGACAGCGGGATCATCAGTGTCTTGATCCCCCGCTTGTCAAGCATTTTGTTGTATTTGCGCTCTTCCATGTCGCTGATGGGTTCAGCCATCGCCGCCTGGGCTTCGGCCTCTTGCTTGTCGCCGTTCTCTTTCTGCTGCGCATCGGCCGCCTGCTGTTCCTGCTTGTTCTGTTCTTGCTGCTCCGCGTCCCGGCGCTCGTCCTGTTTGTCGCCGTCTTGCCGATCCTGCTGCTTCTGATCCTTTTTCTCCTGACCGTCCTGCCCTTTTTGGTCCTTGTTCTGTTGGTCCTGATCCTGTTTTTGATCCTGACCCTTGCCGTCCCGGTTCTGCTGCTGATCGTTCTGCTGCTGATCCTGTTGGTTGTTTTTCTGATCTTTCTCTTTTTGATCGTTCTGATCGTTTTGCTGCTCCTTGTTCTTCTGTTCCTGCTGCTTTTTGAGCAGCTCCAGGTTGTAGCGGGTATCTTCGTCGTCGCCGAGTTTCAGCGACGCTTCATAGGCTTTGATGGCCTCCTCGGGTTTGCCCGAGAAAGCCAGGCTGTTGCCGAGGTTGTGCAGGGCCTGCCGTTTGAGCGCCGGGTCGGTGATGCCGGAAAACACGTCGGCGGCCTCCGCGTATTTTTTCTCCTTGTAGAGCGCGTCGGCGTAGTTGAAACGGGCCTGTTCGTTCTTCGCCTTCACGTCGCCGTAGCGCGCCGCCGCCTCCGAGTAATTTCCGTCCTCGTAGGCGGCTTTGGCCTGCTGCAGGGTCTGAAAATCGAGGATGCCCGCCTGCATGGCCGCCGCGCCGAGCAGGGGCAATAGGTATCTACGCATGTCGTCTCCTTCGCCGGGGCAGAGAGTAAAGCGCCATGATTAGCAGGATTATGCCGCCGCCCAGCGGCCAGACGAAGAGCTCCCGGGTGTCGCGGATGACGTTGGTATCCTCTTTCTTGGTCGTGAAGCGCGCCTTGATGGCCTGCGCCAGGGCGTCGATGTCGTTATGCCGCAGCGAATAGGCCATGTAGGCTCCGCCGCTCTCCAGCGCCAGCTCCTTGATGCCGTCGTTGCGGCGCACCACCACGATGTCGCCGTTCCTGTCCGTCATTGCCCCGCCGCTGTCGGGGATCACCCCGCCCTTTTCGGTGCCGATGTTGTAGACGAAAACGACGATGCCGTGGGCCTTGGCGTAGGCGATCTCCTTTGAGAAATCCGTCTTGTCGCCGCCGTCGGTAAAGAGCATCAGCGCTTTTTTGTCGCTTCCGGCGAGCAAAGCGTCGGTCTGTTCCAGCGCCTGCAGCACGTCGGTGCCCCGCAGGCTCACCGAGTCGATGTTCATGTTCTTGACCAGGTAGCGCAGCGTTGCGAAATCCTCGGTCAGCGGCGAGACCATAAAGGCGCGGGAGCTGAACCCGATGACGCCGACGCGCATCTCCTTGACGTCTCCCAGGAAGCTCTCGAACTTCCGTTTGGCCAGGGCGAGACGGCTGGGGTAGACGTCGTTGGCGAACATGGAGCGGGAGATGTCGAAGCTCACGATGACGTCGACGGTGCTGCTTTTCACCTCGATCTCGCCTTTATCGATCACCGGGCGCGCCAGGGCCGCGACCATCAGAGCCGACGCGGCGAGCAGCAGCAGGTGGCGCAGCCATTGTGGCAGGGTGTGCGTGTTTTGCAGCAGCAGTTTCAGCACCTCCGGCGTAAAGAGCGTCTGGGTCCGCCGCTTCGGCGCGAAGAGCAGCAGGGCCAGCGGGAACAGGAACAGCAGCGCCCAGAGGAACAGGGGGTTCTCAAAGTGCATGGCCCCTCCTTCGCATCAGGGTGAAGAGCATGAGCAGCCCCAGCGCCGCGCCCAGCGGATACTGGAAGTAGTAGTGCTTCTTGACGTACTTGTCCGCCTTGATCTCGCTCTTCTCCAGGGCGTCGATCTGTTCGTAGACCTGTTTCAGGCGTGCGACGCTGTCGGCCTCGTAGAATTTGCCGCCGGTCTCGTCGGCGATCTTGCGCAGGACGGTGGGATTGTAGTTGCCCCGGCCGCCCACGCCGATGACGTAGACTTTGATGCCGTGCTTCACCGCGCTCTGGATCGCCACGTCCAGGGGGATTTTCGAGGTGTTGTCGACCCCGTCGGTGAGCAGCACCGCCACCTTCTCCTTCGCACCCGACTCCTTGAAGAGCTTGGTGCTCATAAACAGCGCCTCGTAGAGCGCCGTACGCTGGGTTCCGGCGATACCGACGCCGATCTTGGAGAGCAGCTGCTTGAGGCTCTGTTTGTCGTAGGTCAGCGGCATCGCGACGTAGGCGAAATCGGCGAAAAGGGTGAGGGCCAGCTTGTCGTGCTTGCGCTTGTCGATGAAATCGAGGACGATCTCCCTGACGATGTTGAACTTGTTCATCTCCTCCATCGAGCCGCTGGCGTCGAGGACCAGCGAGAGTTCGTACCCCTCGTCGTTGCGCACGACGACCTCGTTCTCCTTGATCGGCGAGGCCAGGGCCAGGGCCAGCAGCGCGAAGATCAGCAGTTTCAACCCCCGCTGCACCCAGCCGCCGCCCCGCGAGAGGCTGCGTAGCAGCGCCGTGTCGGGAAAGATCAGCCGCTGGGTCTTGGCGCGGCAGGCGAGTTCGCAGAGAAGGAACAGCGCGATCAGCCCCAGGGCCCAGGGATGTTCAAAATGCCACTCACCCACGGCGCGCCTCCTTGACGAACTGCTTCATTTCCATGGCAAGTCCCTCCTCCAGCGGCGGCACCGTTTTCTGGAACTTGTAGGCCTCCAGCCGTTCGACCAGCGCACGGAATAGCGCCTCGTTCTGCGGCGTCAGCACGAAATGCCCCAGCAGGCTGAAGTCGTAGACTGCCCGCTTGGTATCGCCGTAGTCGATCGCTTCGAGACGGCGAAGCGCTTCGGCGCGTCTGGGATCGCCCCCCTTGCGCGTGCGTCGCAGCAGCCAGAAGAGCAGGAGTGCCGCCACGATGAGGGCAGCCGCCACTAGCGCGGCGAAGAGCCAGAGCGAGTGGTCCGGCACGGCGACGATGGGTTTGATATCGCGAAGCGGAAGCTGTTCGGGCATCGCCTACCTCCGGAACAGGGCGGAGAGCTTGATGAAGGGCTCTTCGTCGGTGTAGATTTTCGTACTCATAATGCGGTGGGCCGCGAGGTGTGCTTCGAGGGCGCGGTCCCGTGCCGCCAACGCCGCCGCGTAGCGCGCGGCCAGGGCTGGGGAGAAATCGACCCCGCCCGCGCGAAGCGTCCCGGCGTCGAGCAGTTCGATCTCGCCCGCAAGCGCCGGATTCTCCTCGAAACGGTCGCG
>JACXUG010000151.1 GCA_014764065.1 Campylobacterales bacterium | reverse complement strand
GCCGTCGTCGCCAGCCAGAAGAGGTGGGACATCAGGCGGTTGACCTCGAGCAGCATCATACGGATGACCTTTGCGCGGCGCGGCACTTCGAGGCCGATGAGCTTCTCAACCGCCAGGGCGAAGCCGTAGTTGTTGGAAGAGGAGGCGATATAGTCCATACGGTCTGTTGTCGGCATGAACTCGTTGTAGATCATGTTCTCCGCCATCTTCTCCATCCCGCGGTGCAGGTATCCGATGTCCGGGTGCGCCTTGACGATCTGCTCCTGCTGGAGGTGCAGCATCAATCTCAGCTGTCCGTGCGCGGAGGGGTGCTGCGGCCCGAAGTTGAGCACGAGTTCGTTGTCGTCACGCTCAAAGGTGATATTTTCAAAAAACGGTCGTAATCGGTTCGTCTGTTGCATAGCTCGCCTTATCTGTCTCTGTCTTCAATAACGACAGATTTTTCTTCGTGGAATTTCGAAATCATGAAGACGCCGCCCTCTTCCTGGTAATCGAGATTCCTCTTCGTTTCGCCCTCGGAGATATCCGCGCCTTTGGGGACCTCGTGGCCCAGGCGTGCGAAACGTGTCGTATCGTAGCGGTTGACTTCCGCCGGATCGCGCAGCTCCGGCCCGATGATGTCGCGGTACTCTTTGCCGAAGATCTTGTCGACTTCGTACCATGCCGCGAACTCGTCGCCCTGCAGCGGGTAGGTCTTGCGCAGCGGGAAACCTTCCCAGTCGTCGGGCATGAGGATACGTTTGGGGAACGGGTGGTTGTTGAGCTTGATGCCGAACATATCAAACATCTCGCGCTCGCTCCAGTCCGCACTGCGGAAAAGCTTCTCGACGCTGTTGATCGCTTCGTTCTCGTCGATGAACATCTTGACGCGGAGGCGTTTGCGCTTGGACATGCTGAGCATCTGGTAGAAGACCTCAAACTGCCCCTGTTTGGCCAGCCAGTCGATGGCGCTCAGCTCGGAGAGCTGCGTGTAGCCGCATTCGTCGCGCAGCAGTTCCAGCACGCCGTAGTTGTCCTCGGACTTGATGTAGACGACCATCTGCTCGACCTGAATGTAGGCGTCGAGCACGTCGAACTTGGCCTTGATCGCCGCCAGGTCGGCCGCAAAGACCTCATCCGTCTCCACCGCGCTT
>JACXUG010000093.1 GCA_014764065.1 Campylobacterales bacterium | reverse complement strand
CTCAAGGCCGGGATCGTCCACGCCGACGCCGTCAATGCCGTCAGCCGCAAGTATGCCAGCGAGATCCGCACGGCGGAGTTCGGCTGGGGGCTAGAGGGGCTCATCGACGCCCACGCCTACAAACTCTACGGCATCCTCAACGGCGTCGATTACGACGAGTGGAGCCCGGCGGTCGACCCCTTCATCGCCAAGCACTTCGATGCCGACAACCTTGCCGGGAAGGCACTCTGCAAACAGGATCTTCAGCGCGAATTCAACCTGCCCGAACGCGCGGATGTCCCGCTGATCGGTCTCGTCGGGCGCCTCGCGGATCAAAAAGGGATCGGGCTGCTGGCAGGTGCCATCTGGAACCTGATGGAGCTAGATATCCAGATCGTGCTACTGGGCACGGGCGAGAAGTGGGCGGAACACTTCTTCAGTGACGTGGCCGCCAAGTACCCTGACAGGTTTGCCTGCTACATCGGCTACCGCAACGACCTGGCGCACCGCATCGAGGCGGGCAGCGACATGTTCCTGATGCCCTCACTCTTCGAACCCTGCGGGCTCAACCAGATCTACAGCCTCCGCTATGGTACGCTGCCAATCGTCCGTGCCACCGGCGGCCTGGACGATACGATCGAGAACTACGGCAACGATCAGCAGAGCGGCACCGGCTTCAAGTTCGATTTCGCGACGCCGGATGCGCTCTCCAATACCGTCAAGTGGGCGGTGGAGACGTGGTACGTGAACCCGGATGCCATCGACCAGATGCGCCTCAACGCGATGGCACAGCGTTTCGACTGGGAAGTTGCGGCCGAGGCCTACAGCGACATCTATTGCCATATCATCGGCGGCCGCCGCAGCAGCCGCCACCAATAAATGGAGCCATCATGACGATCCATTACGATATTTCCCGCTTTTCCGAACTTGACATCTACCTTTTCAAAGAGGGGACCCACACCAGACTTTTTGACAAGATGGGATCACACTTCATGGAGCGCGAGGGCGTCCGCGGCGTCTATTTTGCCGTCTGGGCACCCAATGCGGATCGTGTCAGTGTCCGCGGGGATTTCAACGATTACGATACTGTGCGCCATCCGCTGCGCATGCGCGGGGACGGTTCGGGCATCTGGGAAGGGTTCATCGAGGGGGTCGAAGCGGGCCTAACCTACAAGTACCATATCGTCTCGAAGTTCCACAATATCGTGCATGACAAAGCCGACCCGTTCGCCTTCTACGCGGAGGTGCCGTCCAACTCCGCATCGCGGATCTGGGAGCTCGACACCTATGCCTGGAACGATACGGCGTGGATGGGGACGCGCGCCGCGCACAACCGCCACGACGCCCCCGTCAGCGTCTACGAAATGCACCTGGGCTCCTGGCGGCGCAAAGTCGAGGAGAGTGACCGCTGCCTGACGTACCTGGAACTGGCGGACGAACTGGTCGCCTATCTCAAGGAGATGAACTATACCCACGTCGAGTTCATGCCGCTGACCGAGTACCCCTACTACGGCTCCTGGGGCTACCAGGTGACGGGCTACTACAGCGCCACGTCGCGCTACGGGGAGCCGCAGGAGCTGATGTTCCTGATCGACGCCCTGCACCAAAACGGCATCGGCGTCATCTTGGACTGGGTGCCGTCGCACTTCGCCGTCGACATGCACGGGCTGATCAACTTCGACGGTACCGCGCTGTACGAGCATGAGGACCCGCGGCAGGGTTACCACCCGGAGTGGGGGAGCATCATCTTCAACTACGGCCGAAACGAAGTGCGTGCTTTCCTGATCAGTTCCGCGCTCTTCTGGCTCGAGAAGTACCACATCGACGGGATCCGTGTCGACGCCGTCGCCTCGATGCTCTACCTCAACTACGCCCGCGAAGAGGGCGAATGGGTCCCGAACGAACACGGCGGCAACGAGAACCTCGAAGCGGTGGCCTTCCTGCGCCAGCTCAACACCTCCGCCTACGCGGCCTTCCCGGACATCATGATGATCGCGGAGGAGTCGACGGCCTGGCCGATGGTGACGCGCCCGACGGATGTCGGCGGGCTCGGGTTCGGTTTCAAATGGAACATGGGGTGGATGCACGATACGCTGGCCTACATGCACCGCGATCCGGTCTACCGCCAGCACCACCACGACCAGCTCACCTTCAGCATGTGGTACGCCTTCGACGAGAACTTCATGCTGCCGCTGAGCCATGACGAGGTCGTCCATATGAAAGGCTCCCTCATCAACAAGATGCCCGGGGACACGAACCAGAAGTTCGCGAACCTCCGTGCGCTCTTCGGCTACATGATGGCCCACCCGGGCAAGAAGCTGCTCTTCATGGGCGGCGAGTTCGCCCAGTACGCCGAGTGGGCCTACAGGCACAGTCTGGAGTGGCACCTGCTGGAGTTCCCGCTGCACCGGGGTCTGCAGGCGATGATGGCGGAGCTTAACCGGCTCTACCGCAGCGAACCGGCGCTCTACCTGCACGACGTGGAGCGCAAGGGGTTCGAATGGATCGATGGCGCCGATTACACCCACAACTGCATCAGTTTCATGCGCAAAAGCGACAACCCCGACGAGACGGTCTATGTCGTCTGCAACTTCGCCGACGAGACGCGCGAGGGGTACCGCCTGGCGCTGCCGGACGGCGGTGAATACATGGAGATCTTCAACTCCCAGGCCAAGGCGTTTGAGGGGTGGGAGATCGGCAACGACGGTGTGATTTACGCCGAGGAGACGCCGATGTACGGGCGCCCGTACTCGCTGTCGATGACGCTGCCGCCGATGGCCGTCGTCTATCTGAAAAAGCGGAGTGTCAATAGTCGGGCAGCGCCGCGGCGCTAATTTGGCCGGAACAGGGCTATACTGATATTAACAATTATGAGGGGATGACAATGTTACGTTTTGATCGCGATTTTTCGTTTGAGGGTACCGAGGCACAGCAGCGTGTCATGGAAGAGGCGTTTGCCGTCGTGACCGAAGAACACAAGGGGCGCATCGGCTATTATGACCTGCCCAAAGGCTCACAGGCACTGGTGGAAGCGGCCAAAGCGCTGGAAACGCAGAACGGCCTGCTGGCATCGGGGGCGGTCACGGACATCGCCGTCATCGGCATCGGCGGCTCTTCGCTGGGGATCAAGGCAGTGGATTCGCTGCTGGAGTCCCGGGGGGACAAAAGACGCGCACTGCACTTTTTCGAGAACTCAGACCCCATCGACATCATGCGCACAATGGCGAAGCTGACGAAGGAGAAGACCCTCTTCATCGTCATCTCCAAGTCCGGCGGCACGATCGAGACGACCTCCATCTTCAAAACGCTCATCGCACAT
The DNA here is from genome assembly GCA_014764065.1 of Campylobacterales bacterium. Lineage (GTDB taxonomy): Bacteria > Campylobacterota > Campylobacteria > Campylobacterales > Sulfurimonadaceae > Thiomicrolovo. The sequence continues at coordinate 2,504 of JACXUG010000093.1, read as the reverse complement.
TTCGGCCTGGAGCTAGAGGGGGCGGACCGCGAGCGTGTCATCGTCATTACGGACAAAGGCTCCAGCCTCTCGCAGTTCGGCGATGCCTACGGCCTGGGCCAGTACAACATCCCCGACAACGTCGGCGGCCGCTTCTCCGTGCTCAGCGCGGTGGGGATCATCCCGCTGACCCTGGCCGGCTACGACACGGCCGCACTGCTTGAGGGGGCGGGAAGCTTCCTCGGCTCCTTCTTCGGGGGCAAAGAGCAGCACCTGCTGGAGAAGGCGTGTTTCCTCTACGAGCATGAGCGGGAACAGAGCATCAACGTCCTCTTCTCCTACGCCAACGACCTGGAGAACTTCACCAAGTGGTACGTGCAGCTCTGGGGCGAATCCCTGGGCAAGATCGATGCGATGGGATCGCATGTCGGCATGACGCCGGTGGGCCTCATCGGTTCGGTGGACCAGCACTCCTTCCTGCAGCTGCTCATCGAAGGGCCGAAGGACAAGACGGTCACCTTTATTAGCATCGAGGATTTCGGCTCGCCGCTCACGATCCCAGAGATTTCGCTCAAACACATCGAAAAGACCGACTTTGTCAACGGCAAGAGCTTCAACACCCTCATCAACGCCCAGTGCGCCGCGACACGCGAAAGCCTCGTGCGCAGCGGCGTGCCGACGGACGGCATCGTCATCGAAACTATCGATGCCGCGAGCGTCGGCGCCATGATCATCTACTATGAGCTGCTGACGTCCCTCGTCGGCGCGATGCTGCTGGTCAACACCTACGACCAGCCGGGCGTCGAGCTCGGCAAGGTGATCCTCTACGAAACATTTACAGACAAAGGCTGATCGTTATGATCCTGCATGATTACGACTTCGACCCAAAGTACGCCAAACCCGTTGCCTATTTCTCCATGGAGTTCGCTATCCACCAGGCCCTCAAAATCTATTCTGGCGGCCTGGGGTTCCTCGCGGGTTCCCACATGCGCAGTGCCTACGACCTGCGCCAAAACATGGTCGGCGTGGGTATTTTGTGGAGCTACGGCTATTATGACCAGGGTCGCCACGAGGACCGCAGCCTCAAGATCAACTTTATCCGCAAGCACTACTATTTCCTCAAAGACCTCGGCATCTGCGCCACGGTGAAGATCCACGGGCAGGACGTCCATATCAAGGCCTACTACCTTCCGCCGGACATCTTCTCGTCGGCCCCGGTTATTCTGCTTTCGACGGACATCCCCGAAAACGACTTCCTTGCCCGCACCATCACCCATAAACTCTACGACGCCAACGAGGAGACGCGTATCTCCCAGGAGATCGTGCTGGGAATCGGCGGCGTCAAAGTCCTGGAGTCCCTCAAACACAGTGTGGATATCTACCATCTCAACGAGGGGCACGCCCTCCCGCTGGCCTACGAACTCTATAAACGCTACGGGACGCTCGACGAGCTGAAGCAGCATGTCGCCTTTACGACGCACACGCCCGAAGCCGCCGGGAACGAGGAGCACAATATCCACTTGCTGCACCGCTTCGGCTTCTTTAACGGCCTCTCGCTCGAAGAGGTCCGCCGGGTCACGGGGGAGCAGGGGGAGAACTTCAATCTGACCGTGGGCGCCCTGCGCGCCTCGAAGATCACCAACGCCGTCTCCAAGTTCCACGGGGAAGTGGCGAACCGGATGTGGGCGGACTGCGAGGGGCGCTCGGAGATCATCTCCATCACCAACGCCCAGAACCGCCGCTATTGGATGGACAAGGGGATGCAGGCGGCCCTGGACAGCCACGATGATTACGAACTGCTGGCCCGCAAAAAGCACCTCAAGCGCCAGCTCTTCAACATCGTCGCCGACCAGACCGGGAAAATGTTCGACCCGGATATCCTCACCATCGTCTGGGCCCGCCGTTTCGCCGAGTATAAACGCCCGGGCCTCCTCAAGCTCGATTTTGAGCGTTTCAAAGCACTGATCGAACGGACGGAATACCCCATCCAGGTCATCTGGGCCGGGAAGCCGTACCCCTTCGACACCAGCGCGGTCAACCTCTTCAACGAGCTGATCCATATCAGCCACCAGTTCAAGCGCATGGCTGTCCTGGCCGGGTACGAGCTGGAACTCTCCGCGATCCTCAAAAAGGGGAGCGATATCTGGCTGAACACGCCGCGCGTCTCGCGCGAAGCGAGCGGTACGAGCGGGATGAGCGCGAGCATGAACGGCACGCTGCACCTCTCCACAGACGACGGGTGGCACCCCGAGTTCGCCATCAACGGGATGAACGCCTTTACCATCCCGCCCATCGACCACAGCACCCCGACGGAAGAGCAGGACCGCGAGGACAACAAGAACCTCATGGACATGCTCGAAGAGCAGATCATCCCGCTCTATTACGACCGCCCCGAACAGTGGACGCACATGATGAAACGGGCGATGGCGGACGTCATCCCGAAGTTCGACTCGGGCCGGATGGCACACGAATATTACGAACTAATGTACAAGTAAGCGCCGATGACGATTCGCGTCTATTACGAA
>JACXUG010000150.1 GCA_014764065.1 Campylobacterales bacterium | reverse complement strand
GTCTGCGGCGAACCCGCGTGGGATCCGGACTTCAATACGGCCGACCTGTTGCTCCTGCTGCCGATGGGGCGCGTCGATGCGCGCTACTCGAAGCATTTCGTGGAGCGGCAAAACTGAAAACGCTATATGTGGAAGTGCGCGCTGCCTTCCGTCTGGCGCGCGTCGGCTTGCATCTCCTCTGGGGGGCGGCGACTGTCTCCGTCGTATACCCGTGGATCGATATTCGATTCCGGCGCGCGCTGAAGCGGCGCTGGTCACGGCAACTCCTGGAGATGCTCGGCATCCGCCTGAAACTCGGTGCTGGCAGGACGGCACTGCCGGCACGCGGACTGGTCGTCTGCAACCACATTTCCTGGCTCGATATCTACGTCATCAACGCGCTGACCCCGGCCGCTTTCGTCAGCAAGGACGATGTGAAAAGCTGGCCGCTGATCGGCTGGCTGTGCGCGCATACCGAGACCATCTTCCTCGACCGCGGCTCGCGCGCCGCCGCACAGCGCACGCGCGAAACGATGATCGGATACCTGCGGTCCGATGTCCATGTCGCTGTGTTTCCCGAGGGCACGACGACTGGCGGTGATCGCGTGCTGCCCTTCCATGCTGCCCTGTTACAGAGCGCGATCGATGCGGAAGTTCCCGTCATTCCCCTTGCCCTGCGCTATGCCGACCGGCACGGCAACCCGAGCCGCGCACCGGCCTACGACGGCGATATCACGCTGTGGCAATGCCTACGCACGATCGCGCGCACGGGCGGATTGACCGCGGATCTGCGCGTGCTGGAGACGATCGATACCGCGTCCTGCCATCGCCGCGAGCTGTCGCTGCATTGCCGCGAGGCAATCGTTTGGCATTTGGGGCAGCGCAACTTCCTGTCGCAAACGGATGTCTCCGGGGAAGAAGATGTTGCCAATATCGAACCCCAGTCTTTCACGCGCTGAATCGTCATGCCCGAGTGAACGACAGACTTCTGTAGCCGGCTAGGTTCGGCCAATCGCCTTCCCGTTATAAGTCACTCAGGGGGCCGGTTCAATCTGAAATCTGCCGGACGACCTACGGAAGAACCTCGGCCTTAACGGCCGTTTGCCTGATCGTCAGTGTCGGGCAGCAGTGTGTCGGTCACCTGCCGTTCTTCTGTAACGCGAGCGTCATTATCCCCACCTATTATG
>JACXUG010000149.1 GCA_014764065.1 Campylobacterales bacterium | reverse complement strand
GTGTCCAGTCAACCTTCAAGGTGCGGCCTTCGCCGAGGTTCTCTTTTACCGTGCCAATGGCTTTGATCGCCATGACGGAAACGGTTTGGCCTCGGTTATCAAAGGGGAGATCGTGCTTTCGCGTATAGGACGACTTAATCGCAATGCGGTCCCCCACCTGGATAGACTTCACTGCGTCGAGGTATTTGTCCTGATACCCATTTTCCCAAATGCCTTCCTGTAGAAAGCGGGGTCTCTGATCATCAGTTCCACCGTATGTGGCTCCGACAAACCAACAGGCTCGGGCTCCGGCTCCTTCAGGCTTAGAATTCATATCCAGGTCTCCATTATTATTTCCCTTCCCCAGTTACTAAGTTTCCCATAAGTAGTGTCAGGTGAGCGATAATATCGCCCATGAAATGCAAACGACTTTCCGACGGCCGGGCTTTCGATCATCACACCTTGCAGGTCATGCGGCAGCAGGCCGTCAAAGCCGTACGTGAGGGCCAGACGGTGCAAAGCGTCGCGGCGGCGTTTGGCGTGAATGAGCGCAGCGTTTTCCGGTGGCTCGCCGAGTTTGCCAATGGCGGACAGAACGCATTGCTCGCCAAGCCGATTCCGGGGCGCCCCAGCAAACTCAATGCCGAGGAGCTTTCGTGGATTGCGAAAGCGGTTCGTGACCATAACCCTCAGCAGTTCAAGTTCGAGTTCGGCTTGTGGACGCTGTCCCTGATCCGTCACCTGATCAAACGACAGTTCAAGAAAGAGCTGTCGGTCTCCTCGGTCCATCGTCTGATGAAGATCCTGGGCTTCAGTGCCCAGAAGCCGCTCTACCAAGCGTGGCAGCAAGATCCGGTGCTGGTGCGAACCTGGGAGACGGAGACCTACCCCGCGATTCGCGCCGAAGCCAAGCGGCTCGGTGCAACGATCTACTTCGGTGACGAGTCGGGCATCCGCTCGGACTACCACACTGGCACGACCTGGGCGCCGCAGGGACAGACACCGGTGGTGCAGGCGACGGGCCGGCGCTTCTCGCTGAACATGATTTCGGCCGTCGGCACGCAGGGCGAATTTCGGTTCATGCTACATGAAGGATCGGTCGGTGCGAAAGTGTTCGTCGAGTTCCTCAAGCGCTTGATGGTCAACGCCGAGAAGCCGGTCTTTCTGATTGTTGACGGTCATCCGATCCAC
>JACXUG010000148.1 GCA_014764065.1 Campylobacterales bacterium | reverse complement strand
GCGCTGGAGTTGTTGCGGAAAATGACGGCGATCTCCTCATGCTCGGTCGCACTCTTGCCAATCATATCCGCGATGCCGTGGTACTGTTCGAACAGTTCGTCGTAGACGAGCAGCTTCGGCGGCGGCGCGGCATGGTCGCGGGTCACCTCCAGCTGTTTCGGATAGATGCGCTCGTTTTTCGCAATGACCCTGTTCGCCAGGGAGAGGATCGGAACCGTCGATCGGTAGTTCTTCGAGAGGGTATGGACAGTCGCCTCGGGGTACTTCTGCGAAAAGGAGCCGATAATGGAGATGTCCGCCCCGTTAAAGGCGTAGATGGACTGGTCGTAGTCCCCGACACAGAAGAGCGACGGCGGGTTCATCGCATCAATCAGCGTCCCCTGCAGGGCGTTAGTATCCTGGTACTCGTCAACAAGCACCTCTTTATACCCCAGCGCCATCCGTTCGCAGAGCTTGCGCATCTGCAGGAGCAGGTCATTGAAGTTCAAAAAGCCGTACTGGGTTTTGAGCTCTTCGAACTCGTCGATAATGTCGGCATAGATCATCGCAAAGCGGTCATGCTCCTCCTGCCGCGACCCGATCCACATCTCGAAACTCTTCTCCATCTCCGTGTTCTGGTAGTAGGAGTAGAGGTCGTAGAGGTAGTTGGCGCCGTAGGGTTCGTTCTCCCCCTCCAAATGGTGGAAACTCCGCTTTTCATAGACACTGCGGAAAAGGGTTTTGAGCTCGCGCTGCTGCTTGAGGACGACTTTGCCCTGCTGCCGCTTGAGCCAGCGGTAACTCACCGCGTGAAAGGTGCCCGCATCGATCCTGCCCGCCGTCTCGTTCCCGAAAAAGGCCGCCACACGCTCCACCATCTCCGCGGCCGCCTTGTTCGTAAAGGTCAGCAGCAGGATCTCGTGGGGCTGCACTCCCTGCCCCAGCAGGTGCGCGATCCGCCCGACGATCGTCGACGTTTTGCCCGTTCCGGCGGAGGCGATGATCAGGTTATGGCCGAAAGGTGCGGTTGCGGCACGGTACTGTTCTTCGTTGAGACGGGAGAGGGGCACTGCTATCCTTTGCGGGTAGACTTCGCTCTTACGGGTGAGATGCGGGAAAATTCGGCTGTCACGGTGACGGCTTTACGCTGTTGAGTCCGGCATTTTACCTCCGTTTCGCTATAATCCGCCTAAAA
>JACXUG010000024.1 GCA_014764065.1 Campylobacterales bacterium | reverse complement strand
AGGCAGTAGAATGTGATACTTTTATGATATGAGCCTGTCATAATGGCATCAGGCGGGCACCGAAAAGGTATTGGCATGGCGCAGGCTTGTCCCATTAATTTCACTACGGCTGATAATACGGTCAGCCGGATCGTTTCCCTGCTGGCGACGGGGATGGTGGCACTTTTTTCGTGACGGGTGCACAGCCGTGGCTCTATGCGCTCGGGGTGGACCTTCTGGTACGTCTCTACGGCGACAAGCAGTGCAGTCAGCTCTACCGGCTGGCCACTGCGCTCAAGCGCCTTATGCGTCTGCCGACCCAGAAAGTGGACGGCGCGGCGAAGAGCGTAGCCGGGCATTTCGGACTTCTGTTCGTGCTGCTAGTCGCCGTAGCCGCCGTCTATGTCGTCTGTCTGCTGATGGACGTGCTTTTCAACTTCTGTGTCGGCTGCAAGGTCTACTACCTGTACCGGCTCATCATCAGGGAGGAATAATGGCAGGAATCTCATCCAAAGGGGTCTATGCCCTTGCCGCGATGCATGTGCTTTCCCATGCACCCCAGCAGCGTGCGATGCAGATACGCGAGATCGCGGCGATGACGTCGATCTCCCACGGTTACCTTGAACAGATCCTTTCGGGTCTGCGCCGGGCGGGGCTCGTGACGAGTATCCGCGGTGCGGCGGGAGGGTACCAGCTCGCCGGACGCGCATCGGAGATCACGGTGCTCGAGATACTGGAAGCTCTGGAAGGCCCCCTGTGCCAGACAGAAAGGAGTGTCGGTTCCAGTGTCATTCTCGAAGCGTTCTGGGGCGGCATGAATGAGAAAATCCGGGCACTGTTCGATATGAAGCTTGCCGATATCGATCAGCTCTACCAGCCCTATCACTATTCCATTTGATCACAAAGAACGATCATAACGCTCTAGTGGTTTCCGTTTAAGCTGAGGCCGATCCCCTTTATATTATGATAGTCGTTGATTATTGCCGCGAGTGCGGCATTCAAGGATTGCTGATGCCCTACCTCTCCATTTTGCTGACCCTCCTCGGTGTCGGATTGATGGTCGGCCTGGTCTCTGTCGTGGTGATCCGGATGCGCAACCGCCGTCATCTTTCGTCCATGCGGAATGAGGTTGAGCTTGCGAAATATGCAGAAAAGAAACCTGCAACGAAACCCAAGGTTATGAAGGGTGCCCAACCGGATGTGGGGATCAGGGTGTTGCGTTCAGAGTATGCAACAACCGATGCGCGTGAGGAAGCCCCTTCAACGCAGAGCGGGGCAGCCCTTGAAAAGGCCCCCGGCGATTAAGGTGGTATCCGAACATCCCGCAGCCCCATTTGTCCCGCGCCACTACCCGCTTTTCAGCAACGCGCGGGCCATGGCGGAGTTCGGATTGTCGCAAGAGGAGGCTGACGGCTTCACCGGCGAACTGATCGCCCAGATCGAGGCGGAGATCGCAGACCTGGAAACTGCCGTTGCCGCGCGGGACAGCGAACAGCTTGAAGAGGTGCTTCATAAGCTCAAAGGCTCGACGTCCAACCTGGGGGAGGGGGCATCACCGTGATGCTTTCCGATTTCAACGACTATGTCAAAGAGGGGACAGACCCCGACGCCATCGACGACTACGTCGCGAACCTGCACTATTACCTGGCAGAACTCAAAAAAGCATTCCCCTCCTAGAGGCCTTCAAGGAGTGTCGTCCAGAGCGTGTCGATCTCTTCGTCACTCAAAAAGAGGGCGCTCTGGTTTTTGAGCAGTTCGTCCGCGGCATGTTTGTTGACGGCGCTGCGGTGCGCACAGTCGGTATGGGCATACTGGAAGGCCCGGATCAGGCTGACAGAAGGGTCGTGGATACGGTTCTCGCAGAAAAAACAGTGTTTTCGGTCCGGTGTTCGCCCTTCATAGCGGAGCAGGCGGGCGTAGGCTTCGACGGCGACGCGTTTGGGATTCTGCGTTCCCCAGCGCTCCGCGGCATCTTTGAGCAGCGCGAAATAGAAGCCGCCGGTCTCTTCGGATTCGCGCAGATGGGGATAGAAGAGCGAGATGAAGTGGTGCCACAGCCGCGTCCGTGCCGGATTAAGCAGCCAGGGAAAGCCGAGGTGGATGACATCGTAGACCCTGCCGATCGAGGATTTGAGGGAGTGTTCGATCTCGAAATCGATCATATGCCCGAGATTGATCGTCCCGTGGCGTGCCCCGTAAAACCGATAAAGGGTCTCTAAGCGCTCCTGTGTCAAAATGGCTAAAATGAGATCTTCGTCCTTCACGCGTTGAAGTCGAATGATAAATCCTTGCACCCTGCGTTTCTTCCTGTATCATTTATTGTCACTAGTGTATAAAAAAACGGCTTTCAAAATAAAGCTTTAAAGCGTTCTGTAGTATAATATTGGCAATCGGCATTTTTCTAAATACGGGAAATGTGCTTAATATATGCTTAAAAAGGTGAACCGAGTGGAATATTCTGACCTGTTACGATCTTTTAAAGACAACTGCGGTTTCGGCCTGATCGCCAATATCGACAACCGGGCGTCCCATGAGACGCTCGAGCGTGCCATTACGGCACTTGAGCGGATGATGCACCGCGGTGCGATCGCCGCAGACGGCAAAACCGGGGACGGGAGCGGGCTGCTCCTCTCCATGCCGACGGCGTTTATGCGCAAAGTGGCGCTGGAGAACGGGGTGGAACTCCCTGAAATGTACGCGGTCGCGACCGTCTTTACCCGCGTCAAAAAGCACCTGGAAGTCCTCAGCGACACCTGTGCGCAGAACGACCTCAAAGTCATTCTCAAGCGGGAAGTCCCTGTTGACGACAATGCGCTCGGCCAGCAGGCGCTGGATACGAAGCCGTACATCTATCACGTCTTTATCGTCCCGAACTCCATCATGGCGACGCAGCGTTTCGATGCGCTGCTCTACCTGAGCCGCAAAGAGACGGAACACGCCCTGGAACACGACGAGGATTTCTACATCCCCTCCATGTCTTCACGCGTCATCTCCTTCAAGGGCCTGGTGATGCCGACGCACATCAAGGAGTTCTACAAGGATTTCCAGGACCCCGATTTCAAGATCTCCTTCTCCCTGTTCCATCAGCGTTTCTCTACGAATACGCTTCCAAAATGGCGCCTGGCCCAGCCGTTCCGCGCCGTGGCGCACAACGGTGAGATCAACTCCGTCGAGGCGAACCGCTTCAACGTCCGCGTCAAATCCGAATCGATCAAAAGCGAGATCTATACGAAAAAAGAGCTCGACCGCCTGCTGCCGATTCTGCAGCCGGGTGCATCCGACAGTGCGAGTGCCGACAACTTCTTCGAATTCCTTATCGCCAACGGCATGGACTTCTTCAAAGCGGCCCGCGCCGTCATCCCGGCACCGTGGCAGAACGCGCCGCATATGGACCCGGATCTGCGCGCCTTCTACGAGTACCACTCCACCGTCTTTGAAGCCTGGGACGGTCCAGCGGCCTTCTCGCTGACCGACGGGCGCTATATCGGCTGTGTCCTCGACCGTAACGGCCTGCGCCCCTCCAAGTACATCATTACCCATGACGACACCCTGCTCATCACCAGCGAATATGGTGTCATCGACCTGGCTGAAGAGAACATCAAAGAGCGAGGCCGTCTGCAGTCGGGCGAAATGATCGGTCTTGACCTCAAATTCGGCAAGGTGCTCAAAAACGCGGAGATCAACGACTATCTCAAGGCCTCGCAGCCCTACATGAAGTGGCTCAACGAGCATATGGTTTACCTGCAGGAGCATGTCGAAGAGCAGTACAGTACGCACTGCGTCCTTGACAAGGATAGCCTGATCCGCCGCCAGCGCTACTTCAACATCACCGAAGAGGTGATCGAGCAGGTGATCGAACCGATGATCCGCGACGGCAAGGAAGCTGTCGGCTCCATGGGGGATGACACTCCGATGGCCGCGTTCAGCAACAAGCAGCGCAATTTCAGCGACTACTTCAAGCAGAAGTTTGCCCAGGTTACGAACCCGCCGATCGACCCGATCCGCGAGAAGGTGGTGATGAGCCTCAACACCGGCTTCGGCGAGACGCACAATATCCTCGACGAACTGCCGACGCATGCCCACCGCCTCAAGGCGATCTCGCCGATCATCACCTACGAGAAACTCGAGGTCTTGAAATCCTACGGCGACGAGAACTCGCCGCGTTTTCAGCCCTTCTATAAAAACGCGACTTTCTCGACGGCCTTCGAAGGCGAACTGAAACCGGCCCTCGATGCGCTGGTGAAGACCGTCGTCAAAGCGGTCAAAAAAGACGGCGTGCGTATCGTCATCCTTGAGGACAGCGGCCTGGATGAAACCCACCGTACCATCCCGATGCTGATGGCGATCGGCCGCCTCAACAGCGCCATGCTCGAGGCGGGTGTCCGCCACCTGGTCTCCCTCGTCGCCGTCTCATCTGAGGTGATCGACTCCCACAGCGCGGCGACGCTGATCGCCTACGGGGCCAGCGCGGTCTTCCCGGAGCTGCTCTTCTCCACCGCCGTCAACATGGTCGAGACGAGCAAGCCGCTCGCGGATATCCCGTGCAGCGAGGCGCTCAAGTCCATCCACGGCGCCCTGAATGCCGGCCTGCTCAAGATCATGTCCAAAATGGGGATCTCGACGATCGCGTCGTACCGCAACTCCGGCCTCTTCGATATCCTGGGGCTGAGCCGTGAGATCGTCGACGACTGTTTTGGCGATTCACACTGTCTTGTTCCGGGTCTGGGCTATGAAGACATCGATGCCCGCCTGCAGAAAGCGCATGAAGAGGCGTATGACGATCTTGGCTTCAACAGCATCTTCCCGCTCAAGATCGGGGGCTTTTACAAGTTCTACAACGGCCAGGAGTACCACGACTTCGGTCCGCAGGTCATCCATGCCATCCATGCACTCAGCAAATCGGGCGATCCGAAGGATTTCGAACGCCTCAAAAACGTCGTCAATACCCGCGGGCAGAAGTTCATCCGTGACTTCTTCGAACTCAAATCCGACCGTGCACCGATCGATATCAGCGAGGTCGAATCGGCCGAAGCGATCATGAAGCGCTTCAGCTCCGCGGCGATGAGTCTCGGCTCCATCTCCCCCGAGGCGCACCAGTGCATCGCGGAGGCGATGAACACCATCGGCGGCCAGTCCAACTCCGGCGAAGGCGGGGAAGACGCTGCGCGTTTCAAAACCGTGCTCAACTCCAAGATCAAGCAGGTCGCATCGGGCCGCTTCGGCGTTACGCCGGCCTACCTGCGTTCGGCCGAGGAGATCCAGATCAAGATCGCCCAGGGGGCGAAACCGGGCGAGGGCGGTCAGCTGCCGGGCCACAAGGTCTCGGCGCTCATCGCACGCCTGCGCCATACCGTGCCGGGCGTTACCCTGATCTCGCCGCCGCCGCACCACGATATCTACTCCATCGAGGACCTGGCACAGCTCATTTACGACCTCAAGCAGGTCAACCCGGACGCGAAGATCTCGGTCAAGCTCGTCTCCACGGCGGGTGTCGGTACGATTGCCGCAGGCGTCGCCAAAGCCTATGCGGACAAGATCATCATCTCCGGCGGCGACGGCGGTACCGGTGCGGCTCCGCTCACCTCGATCAAGTTTGCCGGTAACCCGTGGGAGCTCGGCCTCTCCGAGGTGCACAACGCGCTCAAAGCCAACGACCTGCGCAAGATGGTCCACGTCCAGACGGACGGCGGGCTCAAGACCGGGCTCGACGTCATCAAAGCGGCGCTGCTCGGGGCAGAATCCTATGCCTTCGGTACGGGTGTCCTGGCGATCGTCGGCTGTAAGATGCTGCGGATCTGCCACGTCAACAAATGTTCCGTCGGGATCGCGACACAGAACGAGAAACTGCGCAAAGAGTACTACAAAGGTACCGTAGCGCAGATCGTCAACTACTTCAAGCTGCTGGCCGAGGATATCCGCGGTTACATGGCGCAGATGGGGTACAAGAAACTTGACGAGCTCATCGGCCGCAGCGACCTTCTCAAAGTCATCGACGACGAGTTCGCGAAGAAGTTCGATTTCAGCAATATCCTGCACCGTGAACCGGGTGTCGATACCTGCCAGGTGGCATCCAACGAGCCGTTCGACGACAACGCCTTTGAAAAAGAGGTCCTCGAAGAGGTTCGCAGCGCGATCAAACATCCGGAACACCCGGTCCGCGTCGTCCGCGACATCTGCAACCTCAACCGCAGCTTCGGTGCCCGTGTTTCCGGTGAAGTCGCCCGTTATTACGGTGATGCCGGCCTTGCGGACGGTACGATCGATATCCGCCTCAAAGGGGTGGCGGGACAGGCGCTCGGTGCCTTCCTGATCAACGGCGTCAACCTGACCCTTGAAGGGGTTGCCAACGACTACATCGGTAAAGGGATGCACGGCGGCAAGATCGTCATCAAGTCTGCCCATGAAGGTGGTAACTTCAGCGGCGGCGGTAACACCTGTCTGTACGGTGCGACGGGCGGCAAGCTCTACGTTAATGCCGCCGTCGGCGAACGTTTCGCGGTCCGTAACTCCGGTGCACTGGCGATCGTCGAGGGGACCGGCGACAGCCCGTGTGAATACATGACCGGCGGTATCGTCGTTATTCTGGGCAAGACCGGTGTCAACTTCGGTGCAGGTATGACGGGCGGGATCGCCTTTGTCTTCGATGAGGACCATAACTTCATCGAGAATGTCAACCGCGAACTCGTCGAAGCGATCCGCATCGATACCGACGACGGCGATGAGCCCCGCCACTATCTGAAGCGCCTCCTCAAAGACTATATCAACGAAACGGGCAGCTCGAAAGCGCGTGCGATCCTGGAGAACTTCCGTACGGAGATCCGTAACTTCTGGCTTGTACGTCCGAAAAACCTGACCAAGCTGCCGCTCAACCAGGAAAAAGGAGACTAAAAATGAGAGAATTTTTGACCATCGGCCGGATCGATCCCAGCAAACGCCTGGTTGTCGACCGTGTCAAAGACTTTAAAGAGATCTACGAAGTATTTTCCAAAAACGAGGCCGGAGCGCAGAGCGACCGATGTGTCCAGTGCGGGGACCCCTACTGCCTGAACAAGTGCCCGCTGCACAACTATATTCCGCAGTGGCTCAAAGCCGTCGCGGAAAACGACCTGGAGTTTGCCTTCAAACTCTCCAACGAGCCGTCACCTTTCCCTGAGGTTATGGGGCGCGTCTGTCCGCAGGACCGCCTGTGCGAAGGTGACTGTACCCTCAATGACGGTCACGGCGCCATTACGATCGGTGCGGTCGAAACATTCATCAACGAGGAAGGCTTCAAAGCCGGCCTGAAACCGCATTTCCCGGGGATTACGACGGACAAGAAAGTGGCGATCATCGGTTCCGGCCCTGCCGGCCTTTCGGCTGCCACCTACCTGCTGCGCTCCGGGATCGCAGTCACGATGTACGAACGTGCCGACCGCGCCGGCGGGCTGATGACCTACGGGATCCCAAACTTCAAGCTCGACAAGAAGATCGTCGACCGCCGCGTCAAGCTGCTCGAGGAGGCGGGGATGACACTCGTCCTCAACTGCGAAGTCGGCAAAGACGTGACCTTCGAAGAGATCGTTGACGGTCACGACGCCATCTTTATCGGTATTGGCGCGACGAAGGGCAAAACCGCGCGCATCACTGGCGAAAAGGCCCCCAACGTCTATATGGCGATGCAATACCTTACGGCGATCCAGAAGAAAAACTTCAAATGCGCCTACGACAAACAGTTCGAGTTCAAAGATCTCGACGTCGTTGTCATCGGGGGCGGGGATACGGCGATGGACTGCGTCCGTACCGCCAAGCGCGAGGGTGCACGCAGCGTCAAGTGCCTCTACCGCCGTGACGCCTACAACATGCCGGGCAGCCAGAAAGAGTACAAAAACGCGATGGAAGAGGGGGTGGACTTCCAGTTCCAGGCCTCACCGAAGCAGATCCTCGTGGATGAGAACGGCCGTGCCGTCGGCGTCGAGATGGTCAAAACCGTCCTGGGCGCCAAAGACGAGAGCGGCCGCCAGCGCATGGAAGAGGTCAAGGGCAGCGACTTTACGGTCAACGCCGACGTCGTCATCCTCGCCCTCGGTTTCGATCCGTCTGTACCGTCTTTCCTGGCGGAGAACGGCATCGAGACCAACGCCTGGGGCGGTATCGTCATCGATGAAAACTATCAAACTTCCACGGCGGGCATCTACGCCGGCGGCGACTGCTACCGCGGGGCAGACCTCGTTGTCAACGCCGTCTACGACGGCCGTGAAGCGGCGCGCTCCATGGTCAGAAGCCTGCTGAAATAATTGCGCTTTTCGGCGCCGTTTTCATTCCGCTTCCCCTAAGCGTTTAGGGGAAGTCTGGGCACTTTTTCGCTACAATTCCCCCAATCAATCAAAACTATTTCCGAACCCCGAAGGATACGTGATGAATCTTTTCAACCTTTTCGGCGGCACCTCCCGACAGCAGCCTACCAAGAGCGAGGCGCCGGCACACTGGGTCAAATGCCCCTCATGCAACTCCCTGATGTACTACAAAGAGGTTGAGAACCAGAACTACGTCTGTCCCAAATGCGGCCACCATATGCGTATCAACGTCGACAAGCGCATCGCGCTGCTCGCCGACGAGGGGAGCTTTGTCGAGTTCGATGCCGAGCTTTCCCCGATCGACCCGCTGAAGTTCGTCGACAAGAAGAGCTACGTCAAGCGCCTCGAAGAGGGGGAGAAAAAGACGGGCCGCCGCTCCTCCGTCGTCAGCGGCGAGTGCAAAATGAACGGCGTGAACGTGCAGCTCTGCGTTTTCGACTTCGCCTTTATGGGGGGATCGCTGGGCTCTGTCGAAGGGGAGAAGATCACCCGTGCCATCCACCGCGCCATCGAAAAGAAGCAGGGCGTCGTCATCGTCAGCGCTTCGGGCGGGGCGCGCATGCAGGAGAGTACCTTCTCCCTGATGCAGATGAGCAAGACCTCCGCAGCCCTGGCGCGCCTGGGCGAGCACAAGCTCCCCTTCATCTCCGTGCTTACCGACCCGACGATGGGTGGGGTCAGCGCCTCGTTCGCGACCCTGGGCGACATCATCATCGCCGAACCGGGCTCGCTCATCGGTTTCGCCGGCCAGCGCGTCATCAAGCAGACGATCGGTTCGGACCTGCCGGAGGGGTTCCAGCGTTCGGAGTTCCTGCTGGAACACGGCTCCATCGATATGGTCGTCAACCGCAACGAGCTCAAAGAGACGATTGCAGACCTGATCCGCATGATGCTGCCCGCTTCGGCTGACCATGACGCGCAGTGAAATAGAGACCTTTTTTTCCACCCTCCCGCCCAACGCCATCTACGCCCTGTGCGACCAGGCGTTGCTTGACTCCCACACCCTTGACCTGGAACCCTTTGTTGACGCCTGCCGGCGGTTGAATGTCTCTGTGATCCAGTACCGGAATAAAAATGCGGACAGCGACGCCGTCAAAGCTGCGCTGGAACGGCTCCGGGGTCTCTGGGAAGAGATGCTGATCATCAACGACCGCTGGCAGCTTCATGCGCTGTGCGACGGGGTCCATGTGGGCCAGGACGATCTGCGCCGTTTCGGGGAGGATGACGCCGCGGCGTGCGCTGCCCTGCGTGGGGAGGTGGGTGATGCGAGTGTCATCGGCCTCTCCACCCACAATGCCGAAGAGATTGCGGCGGCCAACAAGCTCGGGATCGATTATATCGGGCTGGGAGCCTTCCGGGCGACGGGGACCAAGACGGACGCGGCAGTGCTGGGCGAGGACCTGGACACGCTTGCGGCAGCATCCATCCACCCGGTGGCGGCCATCGGCGGGGTAGGGCTCGATGACCGCTTCACCCACGCGCGGATGCGGGTCATGGGCAGCGCGATCGTGCGGGAGGCTTTGCGATGGAAGTGACCCTCTATTCCATCGCGAAGAAGGAGCGGTCGATCTACGACCCTTTATACAAAGATCTTATAAAGATGAGTTCGCGCTTCGCCAAGGTTAATGACGTCGAAATTTTCGGCAAAAACATCACCAAAGCACACACCATCGACGAAGAGGCCGCAAAACAGGCCTATACGGAGAGTCTCGAACCCTTTTTAAACCGTGGATATTCGATTGCGTTGCATCCTGATGGAAAGATAATCGACAGTTTCGAATTCAGTAAGCTCCTTAGTGATAGAATGTCGGTGCAATTTTATATCGGAGGGGCGTTCGGTTTTGAAGACGCGTTTCTTCGGCGCTGCGACAAGGTGATAAGCCTGTCGCCGCTGACGATGAGCCACAAGATCGCCAAGGCGGTGCTTCTGGAACAGATCTACCGCGGATTCACGATCCTGAACAACCACCCCTACCACAAATAAGGACACCCGTGCAAAACAGTGAACTCTCATATTTCGAGGAGATCCTGCGTGCCCGCAAAGCGCAGATCATGAAGAACATTTCCGGCGTCGAGGCGGAACTGAACGGTCTGAGTGACATTGAGATGAATGATGAGGGCGACTATGCCGCCATCAGTAATGAAAACATGGTCGATACCGCGATCGGGACCCAGCAGGGAACGGAACTGCTCGAGATCGAATTGGCGCTGAGCAAGATCACGGTTGGTACCTACGGTATCTGCGAAATGTGCGAGGAACCGATCAGTTTTGCGCGTCTCAAGGTAAAGCCGCATGCGCGTTTTTGCATTGACTGCAGGGAGATTGCCGAGAAGAACAACGCAAAGTAAGGGGGACGTATGTATATCAAACGCTACAGTATCGCCGCACTGCTGCTAATCTTCGTGATCGGCTGGTTTGTCTACGGGTTCGTTTCAAAAGAGAGCATCCACATCGAGCTGATGGGCATTGTACTCCCTTCACTCCCGGCCGCCGTCTGGGTGGCGCTGGCGATGCTGTTGCTGTATGCCGGGACCCTCGTCCACATGCTCTTCTACTCCGTCGTCGGAAGCGTACGCCTGCGCAAGTATGAGAGGGATTATGCCCACCTGCTCGACGCGGTGGCGGATGCCTTCTTGCAGAAAGAGGCGCGCCATCACGTTTTCAAAACGGAGCGCTATGCACTGATGGGCGAGATCATCGACCATACGCGTATGCTCCCCGAAGCGGAAATCGACGGACTCGACCACCCCAAGCTCGCCGCTATCGTCCAGGCGATCCTTGCGATCGAAAAGGGCGAGAGCGCTGATCTTAAGCGTTTCAACCTGCCCAGCGACAACCCGCTGGTCCGTCAGAACCAGATCAACCAGCTCAGCGAGGGCAAACTCGAGGCCGAATCGGTCCTCTCCAAACCGGAGCGTTACGATGCGGCGATCCATGCGCTGGCCTTCGAGCGGCTCAGCGTCTTTGCGCCGCTGCATGTGCTTGAGAAGTATCGCGCCTTCATGACGTTCAAAGCGGCGCTGTCCATCGTCAACCGCATCAATGCGGAAGAGAACACCCTTTCCGTTCCCAATGCGACGGTCGTGGATTTTATTACCCGCATCGAGGGGCTCTCTTCGCTGGATTACCTCTACCTTGGGGTCGTGATGGGCGAGCATATGCTCCCCGAGCAGCGCATCGCCGTTTGCGAGCTGCTCTCCGACAATGACGAGAAAGCGCTTGACGGTTACCTCTTTACGCTCTTCGACCTCGAGATGGTCGACCGTGCCAAGGAGCTGCTGCACATGACCGCGGAGAACGAGTATGTCCTCTTCAAGGCCTACGCCGACCTCAAGGCGTGCAACAAGCATTACGACGTGAAACGTTTCACGAACATGATGTTGCAGAACTACTCTCCGAAGGCCTGACGGGCCTTCGGAACTTGTACGGCATCCGGGCAAAACAAGGGTACCGCTCACGCAGCGATGTTTCCTCGAAAACCCGGGTATCTGCGTTAACACTGGGTTTGGCGTCGTCCTCACTACGTTGCGGAATTCTGCTACGCTACATCGGCAGCAGGCCCAAGTGCAGATAAACCCAACTGACTACTTCCAACAAGCCTCTTACCCCATTTTTTGTTAAAATACGCGCATGATTTTAAAAGACATTCTTGATTTTTCCAAACCTCTATATGTCCTCGCACCCCTGGCGGGCTACACGGACCTGCCGTTCCGCAGCGTTGTCAAAAAGTTCGGCGCGGACCTGACCGTCAGCGAGATGCTCAGCTCCAATGCGCTGGCCTACGGCTCGCAGAAGACCCTCAAGATGCTCGAGCGCAGCCCCAACGAGGATCCCTATTCGGTCCAGATCGCCGGGGCCGATACGGAGATCGTCCGCCGCGCCGTCGAGATCCTCAACGCGCAGGACGATATTGACATCATCGACCTCAACTGCGGCTGTCCCGTCCCCAAGGTCGTCAGCCACGGTTCAGGCAGCTCCCTGCTCAAGGACCTGCCGCAGATGGGCCGCATAATCGAGACGATAAAGCAGACGTCGAACAAGCCGCTTACCTCCGTCAAAATACGGCTGGGCTTCGCGGAGAAGAACCACCTCGAGATCGCGAAACTGGTCGAGGAGAGCGGGGCGGACTTCCTGGCGGTGCATGGCCGCACCCGCGCGGGCAAGTTCAAGGCGGAGGTCGACTACGATGCCATCGCCGAGATCAAGCAGGCCGTCTCCATCCCCGTCATCGCCAACGGGGACATCGACAGCTATGAAAAGGCGCAGTGGGTACTCGAACACACGAAGGCCGACGGCGTTATGATTGGCCGCGGCGCCGTCGGGGCA
Organism: Campylobacterales bacterium; assembly: GCA_014764065.1. GTDB lineage: Bacteria > Campylobacterota > Campylobacteria > Campylobacterales > Sulfurimonadaceae > Thiomicrolovo. Next base: position 7,011 of record JACXUG010000024.1, on the reverse strand, counting down.
CCGTGGATCTTCCACCAGCTCAAAACCGGCAGCGCGACGATCGACCCGATGATCCGCTACGAGATCATCATGGAGCATTACGACCGGATGATCGAGTTCTACGGGCCGCGCGGCGTGCCGATGTTTAGAAAGCATATCCACACCTACTCCAAGGGGTACGCCGGGGCCTCCGCCCTGCGCGACGGCGTTAACCGTATCGATGACGTCGCGGCGTTTAGGAGCCTCATCGACGGCTTCTTCAAAGCGAGCCGCTATGTCGGTGAGGAGACGCCGGCAGCCCCAATTGCCTGCGCCTACGAATAAGGGGCACGCTGCCCTCTTTCCCTAGCACTCCGCTAACACTTGGATGCTACACTCACTACAAACGTGAGGAGTACTGTCATGCGCATTCTGATGGTTGAAGACGATACGGTCCTGGCCGAACCGGTCGCTCTGCCGGGAGAAGCAGAATATCTTCAAAGAGGCCGCGCACGAGATCAAAGCCCCCATCGCGGTGCTCAAAGCGCGCCTGTCGCGCTTTTCCGAGGATGATGCCTGCCCCAAAGCGCGTTTCGTAGGCGAGAGCGAAGCTGATATTGCAACGATCAGCAGCAAGCTCAAAGAGCTCATCTTTCTCAAGGAGATCGAGTGGGATATGCGCGAGGCGAGGGAGGATGTCCCGATGCAGGAGCAGTGCAGAGCGATACAGCAGGCCTTTCTGCCGATCCTGGAGAAGAAGGGGCTGACCATCGTGACGAATTTCGAGCAGGATTTCACCCTCCATATCCACAAAGCGGCGATGCAGGCCGTCTTCGAGAACATTTTCATGCATACGAAGAACCACTCCGTGATCCGTACGACCTTCGATCCAAAGCGCAGGCGCCTCGAGATCGTCAACGCGGTCGGTTTTAAGAGCGACGAGACGCTTTTTAGTTCGCATATCGGTTCGAGGATGATCGACCGCCTTTCCGACAAATTGGGCTACCGCTACGAGACCCGTCTGCACGAAGGCACCTTCACGACCGTGATCACCTTCGATATTCGTCAGAGCACGAAATAAGGAGATGTAATGATGACCTGTAAGAAATGGCTTGCCCCTACGGCACTCGGTACCCTGCTGGCACTGGGATTCGTCGGCTGCGGTTCGGATGAGAACGCTACGGAGACGATCACCCCCTATGAGCGTGTCGCCGTGATCCCCGGCACCTGGGCCGATGTGCTCACGGTCGCCGATGAGATCGCCTCCTATGTGGATGTAACGGATGAGAGTACCGCACTCGGCTATCCGACGAACTGGAACGTCGCCACGGCCGATCTGAACATCCCAGGACTCTCCGGCGGCACGCTGCCGTCGCTTCACTGCAGATTGGCTCTGCGAACTCCTTTATAGACGTAACCACCACTTTACCGAGCCTCCTGTATAATCGCGCGAATCAACACACGGGGCGGCAGATGGCAGAGATTATCGAACTTGTATTTTTGGGGATCGGCGTCGGCGCGCTGTCGGGCTTTTTCGGCATCGGCGGCGGGACGATCCTCGTTCCGGCACTGCTCTTTATCGGCTTTGACATGAAAAGCGCCGTCGGTATCTCCGTCGTGCAGATGGTCTTCAGCTCCATCTACGGCAGCTACCTGAACCTGAAAAAGGGGACCCTGGATGTGAAGATGGTTCTGGCCATCGGCATCGGGGGCGCCGTGGGTGCGCTGGGAAGCTCGCTTATCGTCAGTGCGCTTTCGGGGCGGACGCTCGAGTGGATCTTCATGGGCTTCATCCTCTTTGCCCTGGGGCGCCTCTTCTTCAAGACGGTCGACCATGAGACGGAGATCAAAAAGGTCCATCCGGCCCTGCTCTTCGTCATCGGTCTTCTGCTGGGGGCCTTTTCCATCTCCATCGGGGTCGGGGGCTCCATCTTGCTCGTCCCCATCCTGGCAGGTTTCTTACACGTGCCGCTCAAAAATGCTATCTCCGCCGGGCTTTTCTTCGTCGTCTTCTCCTCCATCTCAGGGCTGATCAGCCTTTCGGCAGGGGGCTACGTGGACTACTATCACGGTGTCATCATCGGGATCGCATCGATGGCGGGGGTCTTCGGCGGGATCTGGCTCAAGCACGTCGTCCCCGTCAAACAGCACAAACTCCTGATGATCGCCTTCTACCTGGTGGTCATCGGATACTTCTTCTACAGATTGGTGGTAAAGCATGGATAAGATCACGATCACGGGCGCACGGGAACACAACCTCAAGAATATCTCGCTCGAGGTACCAAAGAACAAGCTCGTCGTCTGTACGGGGCTTTCGGGCTCGGGCAAATCGACGCTCGCCTTTGACACCCTCTACGCCGAGGGGCAGCGCCGCTACATCGAGAGCCTCTCCAGCTACGCCCGCCAGTTTCTCGACCGTATCGGCAAGCCCGACGTCGACAAGATCGACGGCCTGACCCCCGCCATCGCCATCGACCAGAAGACCACCTCGAAGAATCCCCGTTCAACCGTCGGGACCATCACGGAGATCTACGACTACCTCCGCCTGCTCTTCGCCCGCATCGGCGTGCAGCACTGCCACCTCTGCGGCAAGGAGATATCCCAGATGTCGGCGGCGGATATCATCAAGCAGGTGCAGAAACTCCCCGAAGGGGCCAGAGCCGTTATCCTTGCGCCGCTGATCCGCGAGAAGAAGGGAACCTTCGCCGACCTGATCGAAGGGCTGCGCCACAAAGGGTATGTGCGGGCGGTGATCGACGGCGTGATGGTGCGCCTGGATGAAGAGATTGAACTTTCCAAGACGAAGAAGCACACCATCAAGGTCGTCATCGACCGCGTCGTCATCAAGGAGGAGAACCGCGACCGCATCGCCCAGGACGTCGAGAAAGCACTCAAGGAGAGCTACGGCGAGGTCGAAGTCGAGATCATGAACGTCGAGGAGATGGGGCTGACAGAAAATATTATCCATTACAGCGAGCACAACGCCTGTTTTGACTGCAAGGTAAGCTTTGAACCGCTGGAGCCGCTCAGCTTCTCTTTCAACTCCCCCAAGGGGGCCTGCCCCGAGTGCGACGGTCTCGGTATCCGCTACGCCCTCGACCATGACAAGATCATCGACGGGGATCTTTCCATCGATAAGGGGGCTGTTAAGATCATCTTCGGTTTCAACAAGGGGTACTACTTTACTTTCCTCAAGGCCTTTTGTGCGGCCGAGAGGATCGACATCACCGTCCCCTTCCGCGACCTCGAGGAACACCAGAAAAAGGCGATATTGCACGGCAGCATCAACGAGGTGACTTTCAAGTGGAAAGAGCACCCCGTCAAGCGGATCTGGCCGGGGATTATCCGCATCGCTTACGACATGTTCAAGGATGAGAAAGATATTCAGGACTATATGAGCGAAAAGGTGTGCAACGTCTGCGGTGGCCACCGTCTGCGGCGCGAGAGCCTCGCCGTCGACGTGGCGGGCCAGAAGATCAGCGACGTTATCTCGATGCCCATCGAAGAGAGCTATCGCTGGTTTACCGCCGAAGATACGTTCGCCTTCCTGGGTGAACAGGACGCGATGATCGCGCAGCCGATTCTGGCTGAGATCCGGGAGCGCCTCTTTTTCCTCTACGATGTGGGGCTCGGTTACCTCACCCTCAACCGCGACGCGCGGACCATCAGCGGGGGGGAGGCGCAGCGCATCCGCATCGCCAGCCAGATCGGCAGCGGCCTGACAGGGGTGATGTACGTTTTAGACGAACCGAGTATCGGACTGCACGAGCGCGATACCCTAAAGCTTATCCGTACCCTGCGTTCATTGCAGGAAAAGGGCAATACCGTCATTGTCGTCGAGCATGACAAGGAGACGATCGCGCACGCCGATTACATCATCGATATCGGTCCGGGGGCGGGACAGTACGGCGGGGAGGTCGTCTTTTCTGGCACCCTGCCGCAGCTCATGAAGGCCAAGACCCTGACGGCAGACTACATGACGGGCAAAAAGAGGATCGAATACTTCTACCGCCGTCCCCAGGATAAGTGGATCGAGATCAAAAACGTCACACTGAACAATATCGAGAACCTTTCCGCGCGTATTCCGCTGCAGAACCTTGTCTGCGTTACCGGGGTGAGCGGCAGCGGGAAGAGCTCGCTGATTTTGCAGACCCTGCTGCCGACAGCGAGGGAGCTGCTCAACCGCGCGCGCAAGGTCCATGCCGTCGCCGGCGTCGAGATCACCGGGCTGGAGCAGCTTGACAAGGTGATCTACCTTGACCAGAGCCCCATCGGCCGTACCCCGCGCTCGAACCCGGCGACCTATACGGGCCTGATGGATGAGATCCGCAACCTTTTTGCGAAAACGAAGCTCTCCCAGATCCGCGGCTACACGGCCAGCCGCTACAGCTTCAACGTCAAGGGCGGCCGCTGCGAGAAGTGCCAGGGGGAAGGGGAGCTCAAGATCGAGATGCACTTCCTCCCCGACATCATGGTCAAGTGCGACGCCTGTAACGGCAGCCGCTACAACCCGCAGACGCTTGAAATCGAGTACAAGGGTAAAACGATCGCCGACGTCCTGGGCATGAGCGTCCAGGAGGCGCTGACCTTCTTCGACGCCATCCCTAAGATCAAGGCGATCCTCAAGACACTGCACGACGTCGGCCTGGGCTACATCACCCTGGGGCAGAACGCCGTCACCCTCTCGGGCGGGGAGGCGCAGCGCATCAAGCTCTCCAAGGAGCTCAGCCGCAAAGATACGGGCAACACCCTCTACATCCTCGACGAACCGACGACTGGGCTGCACTTCGCCGACGTCGACCGCCTGACGCAGGTGCTGCACCACCTCGTCGAGCTGGGTAACTCCGTCCTCGTCATCGAGCACAACCTCGACATGATTAAGAACGCCGACTACATCCTCGACATGGGTCCCGAGGGGGGCAGCAAGGGCGGCCACATCATCGCCGTCGGCGACCCGGAAACGGTGGCATCAAAGGCCGACGAGACCGGCAGCTACACGGGCGAGTACCTGAAAAAGGAGCTTCCCGCGTGGAGCAAGTGATAAGCAGTAAGTGGTCAGTGTTTCCGTTGAGAATAAAGTGATATCCTTTACGCTTAAAACTTAGCGCTTAGCGCTAAAAAGGAGCTGACCCCATGCCAACGCAGTATCCGCCGAAAAAGATCGCGCTCGCACTCTCCGGCGGCGGCGTGCGCGCCGTGGCCCACCTCGGCGTCGCCGAGGTGCTCCAAAAAGAGGGGTACGAGATCGGCGCCGTCGCCGGCAGCAGCGGCGGGGCGCTCGCCGGAGTGTTGCTCTGCGACGGCCGTACCCCGCGGGAGGTCCTGGAGATCTACCGCGAATTGCGGCGCATCGACCTTGTACGCTACTTCCGCCAGGGCGGGGTGTTCGCCCTCAATGGGATCGAACGGCTGCTCTCGCACCACCTCTCCGTTTCCGACATCGAAGCGCTCCAAACCCCCTGCATCATCGCCGCGACGGACCTGACGGCGGGGACGATCCGCTACTTCGACCGCGGCCCCGCCGCCAAACTGGCCGCGGCCTCCTCGTCGCTCATCCCCTTTTTCGCCCCTGTGCTTTACGAGGGGATGCGTCTTGGCGACGGCGGCTTCATGGACAATATGCCGGTGCGCGCACTCAAAGATTTGGGCCTGCCTATCCTGGGCATCAACGTCAACGCCATTTTGCCGCAGGAGCCTAAAAACGTCATGCAGACGACCTACCGTGCCCTCATTCTGATGATGGCGGCTAACGTTGAGGCGTCGAGACAATTTGCCGATGCCTATCTGGAAGTACAGGGGTGCGCGGCGATGAACATCTTCGACACTCCAAAACTGGATGAGGCCTTTGACGCGGGCCGGCGGGAGGCGGAAGCGGCGCTGGAAGCGGGATTGTTGAGGTTTGAGCAGTAAGTAATAACCTAACTCTGTATTAGGGTGGCATCCTCCTGCGGCGAGGGACCCAAAACTGCCAATAAATTCATTTGATTCATTGGCTTCCTTTGCGGTACCTTGTTAAAGATCTCTAGTACGTACTAGAGTCATGATAACTCCTAAAAAATAAAAGCAAAATTAAATGGAGAAGGTCGTTTTGGGAAGAGATAAAAAGGTGATAAGCGGCGTTTGCGGGCAGTGGCGCCCGCGTAGGTGTTACTCGGCGAGCTTGGGAAGCTCGTTGGAGAGGATCTCCAGGTTCGGCAGCATGATGATCTCGATGCGGCGGTTGAGCGCGCGCCCCTCCGGCGTCTCGTTCGTCGCGCGGGGGTGGAACTCGCCGAAGCCGGCGGCGGAGACGTTGTCGGCGGAGACGCCCTCGTCGACCATGAGGTGGACGACGCTGAGTGCCCGCGCGGTGGAGAGCTCCCAGTTGCTCGGGAAGCGCGCGCTCTTGATGGGCACGTTGTCCGTGTGCCCCTCGACCTGGAAGCGGCGGTCGGGGAAGGCGGCGATGGCCTTGGCGATCTGCGCAAGCGCCTCTTGGCCTGCTTTGTTCACCGTCGCGCTACCGCTGGCGAAGAGGACTTCGTCGGGGAGGTTGATGACAATGCGCCCCTTCTCGATGGAGACGGTCAGCTGCCCGCCGTCAATCATCTTCTGCAGCTCCCTGACGAACTGCGCGTAGATCTCGTTGCGCTTCTGCGTCTCGGCCTCGATCTGCTTCATGGTCTCAAGCTGTTCGCGGGAAGCCCTCAGCTCTTTGCGGGCCGCCTCGAGGTCCTGCTGGAGCTGCAGCTTGCGCATCTCCATCTCGCTCAGCTCGACGTTGTTGAACTCGATCTGCGACTTGCCCTTTGCGATCTCCTCGCGGTCCTTGGCGATCTGCGCCTGATTGCGCTCAATCTCGTCGCGCTGCTCCTTGATGGTCTGCTGCGCGGAACCGAGCTGTACGCGGGTCTGGTTCAGCTCCTGCAGCGTCGCCTCGTGCGTACTCTTCATAACACAGCCGGAGCTGAGCAACATCACTGCCGCCATCGCGGCCACCGGAATCAGTTTCATAATGGGGACTCCTCATTGACAAAAGTGGCGTCATTATAACAGAAGAGGGGAAATAGCATT